>CAZFUA010000015.1:0-16547 GCA_964521995.1 Microcaldota archaeon | reverse complement strand
GTTTCTAGTAACATAACGCATCAAATTTGGGTCGCTATGCGGAACTACTGCTACAACGCCTGTCTAATGAAAAGCTTAAATATTATTTATCACTAATAGATTAAGTTATAAAGAGGTGTAGTCATAGCCAGAATTTTGGTCTTAGGCGGCAGCGGCTTTGTAGGTTCTTACCTTATACGAGAATTGCTTTCGAAAGGCCATGTTGTGACAGATGTAGACAACTTCTCCAAATATGGTTATATCAAACACGATTTTTACGGCCACAAGAACTTCAATCTTGTAAACAAGGACGTAAGGAGCATGTATCCTAGGGAATACAAGGATTACGATTATGTGGTGTGCCTTGCAGCGCTTATCGGCGGCACTGTTTACATGGATAGCTTTCCGTACCAGATCGCAAGGGACAACACAGAGATACTGAGCCATGCAATTGATTGCACACTTGCAGCGTCGCCCTATGCCATATTCTATTATCCTTCCTCATCGATGATTTACGAGCGCGCAGATACGCCAGTAAAAGAGGAAGATTCAGAAAACCAGCAAGTACCTTCTACACATTATGGCATGCAAAAACTCTTCGGGGAGTTCTTGGTAAAGGGCGCAAACGAGGAATATGGCTTGAATTATGTGACTTTAAGGTTATTCAATGCGGTTGGAAGCGGGGAATTACCTTATCTGAATTCAAAAGGAGAGGTCCAATTCGGAATGGGGCACGTGATACCTGATTTTGTATACAAAGCGCTAATAAAGCAGGACCCATTTAAAATAATAGGCGATGGAAAACAGGTGAGGACATTCACACACATCAAAGATACTGTAAATGCCATCACCTCCATGATCGAAATGGATGTCAAGAACGACGATTTCAACATATGTAGCAAAAACACCATTACGATAGGAGAACTAGCAGAGATGATCTGGAATAAGACAAACCCCAATTCAAAGCTTCCGAGTTTTAAAAATATACCTGCACCTAAAAACGATGTTGCTTTTAGAATTGGGGCATCAGATAAGACTGAGAGAATTCTTGGATGGTCCCCAAAGTATAGCCTTGACGATATAATCGATGAAGTTATTGATTATCTAAGATCAAAAATGCCGAATATTGTACAGAATGATTAAGCAAGCAGCAGTTAAAATTATAACAAATGCTTCTACAACAAGTGTTTAAATGAAATACGATATATGTGTGATAGGTGGTTTCGGCCACATAGGATTGCCGCTTTCCATAGCGTTCGCCTCTAAGGGCATGCATGTATGCGCGCTCGATGTGGATAAAGAAAAATACAATAGTATATCAAAAGGCGAGATGCCTTTCATGGAAAGGGGTGGGGCGCCTCTCCTTAAAAAAACGCTGTATGACAGTTCATTGACTCTTTCACTTGATCCGTCAGAAATCTCTAATAGTAAAAACGTCATTATAACGATAGGAACTCCTCCTGACTTGCATCTGAGCCCCAAACTCAACGAACTCGAAAATCTGATAATGAAGAACATAAATTACTTCAGAGATGGGCAGTTGATAGTGCTGAGAAGCACAATCTACCTTAACACAACCAACAGGGTCGCTGAGATTTTCAAGAAGAACAATAAAATGATAGATGTTGCATATTGTCCAGAAAGAATAGTGCAGGGGGCAGCACTCGAGGAATTGTTCAAGCTTCCTCAGATAGTATCGAGCACTACAGAAGCAGGGGTTAAGAGGGCAACCGAGCTGTTCAGCGTGTTTGTAGATGATTTCGTAATACTAAGTCCCCAAGAAGCAGAGTTCGCAAAGCTCTTCACCAATGCATGGAGGTACATAACATTTGCTGCATCTAATCAGTTTTTCACAATAGCGGATGCTGCAGGGCTAGACTATTACAAGATCTATAACGCAATGAAGCACAACTATAGCAGGAACGAGAACCTGCCAACAGCAGGATTTACTTCAGGCCCGTGCCTGTTCAAAGACACACTGCAATTGAATTCCATACACAACAACAACTTTTCGTTGGGAAATGCAGCCATGCTCGCCAATGAAGGAATGCCTTTTTACGTGGTGAGCAAGCTAAAGCAGAAGCATGATCTAAAGCAGAAGAGTATAGGCATACTTGGGATGGCCTTCAAGAGCGAGATAGATGACAAGAGGGACTCCCTGGCGTACAAGCTCTACGAACTACTCGTATTCGAAGCGAAGAATGTTTACTGTTCTGATATTTATATAAAAGAGGACGGCTTTGTAAGCGCCGAAGAGCTGGTAAAGAATTCAGACATAATAATACTTGGGGCACCGCATAAGGATTACAAGAACATTAAATTCGACAGGGACAAGACGGTTGTAGACATCTGGAACTTCTACGGAAACGGATGCAAGATTTAAGGTGTAATTTTACAATTTACCTTTCTTTCTTTTGAACAATAGCGGGAAAAAAACTATCAGTCCGTACAGTTCGCCCAACGCCACGGCAAACGCAACGCCAAAATCATATGCTCTGGAGAGCAGGATCCTATTGAAATTCATATCCGGATTCTTGTACGAGAGCGCAATCCTTGAATACGCCATGCCCCCATAGAAACTCCACGAAAGCGCCTTTTTTGCGTTGATCTTTTTGAAATGCCATACAACTGGCTTTCTAGCTCTATTGATCTTGTATCCATTGCTCCTGAGCTTCTGGAACCATTCAACGTCTTGCGATACCTTATATGCATAATGCTCATCAAACAGTGCCGACTTTGCCATTCTGGCAGGCATACCTGTATTGTTGTACGATTCAGCAAGCGGCATTTGTAGTATTATCTGATCCGCCTTCACTATGCCATACTTGTCTATCAGTTTGTTCATCTCGCCCAACCATGTCTTTGACAGGACCCTAACGTCGGATTCCAGGAATATTATTTTCTTTCCTTTTGCCCTCCTTATACCATTGTTTAGGCCTTTTGATATCGATGGTCCTTTGCCGAGCACTACCTCAAAGTCTTTGAAAGTCTGTTTCTTCAAGTCATTAAGAAGGTCTGTCGGGGGCTTTATTGCGGGTATGACTATACTAACTTCCACCATTACATCATTCCAATTAAATCAGTTAAATGTCACAACACAAGTTATAGCAGTATTGTTATAGCAGTATTATAAAATAGTAACCGTTTAGATTTATAAGTACGATAAGGCACTTAAACCCTTCGCCAGATTCTTATATGTATGGACTCATATTTTATTTAAGCGGCATAACATATCTTTATATAATCTATTTGATCCTATTACGAAGGCTTTGCGATGAAAATTGGACTGTTTGTAGGTACTCATCAAACTTTTATGACTGATGGTGGCATAGGAAGATACTCGCGCTCCCTAGACAAATACATGGCAGGAAAGCCGGAAAAGGAGGTATATGTAAAAAGACTTGAGGCACCACCATCAAAATACGAAATCCCAAGTACATTAGTGTGGTCAATGTTCTTGAAATCTAACGAATACGACATAGTGCACGTGGTCGGGCCGCTTCCGTTCTTTCCTTTGCTTTTCAAAAAGCATAGAAACACAATCATTACAACCGCACACGACTTTATGCCAACAACTCTGATAGCTGCAAACATCCACAATCTAAAGGACAAAGTAATAAGCAAATTTATGGCCGACATGAGAATATCTCTCAATTCAGATTACCTTATAGCTATATCGACACAGACAAGAGACGAAGCAGTGCAACTTGGATTCGAGCGTAATAAGATAAAGGTCATAAACTACGGCATTGATGAGAGCTTCTTTGCTCCTATTAAAAAAAGGAAAAAAAACAAAGAGTTTGTCGTGGGGTACATAGGCACGTTCCCGTTCAGAAAGAACGTGCGCATGGCAATAGATGCATTTATGAGGATAAAGGACAGGAACATAAGATTCGACCTTCATGCAAGAAAGGACATGGAGTATGAAAACTTAGTAAGGCAGGCAAAGGGCGACAAACGGATTAAATTTTTCGGCCCGATGGAAGAGAACGAGATACCTGCAACATACGACACTTTTGATGTATCTGTGTTTCCAAGTATACACGAGGGATTTGGTTTGCCGATAATAGAGGCCCAAACAAGAGGATTGCCTGTTGTGGTATACAAGCACTCCAACGTACCAAAGGAGGTAAGAAAAATGTGCTTTGAGGTCGATGACGAAGCCCACATGGCCGATATAATAAAAGGATTAAAAGACAACGGCTTCAACGAGCGCAGAAGAAAGGCGACAATCAAATACGCAAGAAGCTTCACATGGGAAAAGAATATAAGACAAACAATAGAATTTTATAAAGAAGTGTCATGATGGCGATTATTACAGAAGCAAGAGTAAAGACCATTATAGGATGGCTTATTCCCGGATTCGAGCGTATGCGGACTGAAAATGCATGGTATAGAGAGACATTCGTGCAGGATCAATATGGTTGGCTTGCAGATAAACTCAAGCCTGACACTATGCTACTGGACTTCGGTGCGGCAGCAGGAGATACAGCATTATATTTCGCAAGAATGAAGGAAGTCAAATCAATATATTCCTATGAAATCGACAAAAAGGCCTACAAGTGGGCTGTAGACAACATAGAGAAATCACCACACAAAGATAAGATATCTATACACAACATCGATGCAAAAACAGTAAAGATAGATGGTTTCAATGACAAAAATATAGCGGTTAAATGCGATGTTGAGGGAGCAGAATATGGAATGTTTACTGAAGATGTCAATTTGAATAATGTATATGCGATACAGATGGAGTTCCACAACAAAATCAGAAACGAGCATCTCAAACTTACAAAACTGCTTAATTCCCAGGGGTTCAGGACCGAAGTGCATGACTTGCACGATTGGAAGCATCCTGTCTTTAAAGAGCTGGGTTTTATCTATGCATGGAAATAAGCTTTTGATTCTTCCTTGACTAATAAAACCAGTTTGTTAATAATAAGGTATAAAAACTGTAGAATCGAAATAACTCAAAAAGATTACGTGTGGGCGTGCAACAATCAATTGTCGTAAACATATTTAGTTGGGGCTACAAATGAGAATTGACAAGTATTATGATAAAAGTACAGTTGAAGGACAAAAGGGAAACGCAGAACAGCAAAGTCCCGAACCAAAATACTCTGAAAACGATCAAAGTGGCATTCCTGTAAAAAAGATATTGGAAAGCATTTACAATAACAGGTTTGGCCTTATCGCTCTTGTAATTATAATACTTGCAATTAATGTTGTATTGAGAGCTGGCCTTCTAAAATACCAGGGCCTGTTCGAGCCCGACGGATTTTTCTATTATTCCGTAATACGCGAGATGGTAAACAACCACATGCTCTTCGGGCCGCATACATTGAGCATATCCGGGTTTCCATTTCATAATCCCATAGGAGAGGCGCCCGGGCTGCTGTCCGTAGCGACCATACCATATTATCTGTTTGGCTTCATGGGCCTGAGCTACTATACGATAATGAGGTGGATGCCCATAGTATTCGGGGTCCTGGAAGCGATAGTGGCATACTTCCTTGTCAAAAAACTGTCGAACAGCAGGGCATTGGGCCTCCTTGCCATGGTATTATTATCCATTTCAAGCGGCAACATAGCAAGGACCGCAGGTACTGTATACAGGGGTGACAGCTTCATAAGCCTGTTCCTGATGCTCGCGCTTCTGTTCATGTTGAGGGCATATTCCTCAAAGGAGCGCAAATGGCTGTACATAAACGCAATAATATCCGAGGTATTCCTCAGTCTGGGATCTGTCATATGGAACGGCTCCCCGTTCATCATAATAATATACCTAGTTACCCTGGTGCTTGTCCTGGTATACGCATTTGCGAGGGCGGACACCGAACTTCTGTTCAAGAATACCATACTCTCTGCAGGCCTGCTGTTGGTATATATTCTTGAATTTCTTTATGTAAGCGCGCACATAGCGAATCTGGGCATACTTTTCGGTCCAAGCCATGCGGGAATGTACGATGCCATCATATTCTATGTACCTGTGATAGTGGCAAACATCGCCCTTTATTACGCAACAAAGAGATCGATTTTCAGCAAGAGCGTATTCAGTTATGGGCTTAAGAGGGCTGCGGTAAGCATTTTTGTTCTGATAATAGCCCTATTGGTAATTTTTATATTTTTCAGGTTCGAGATCACCAGGCTTACTTCAGGAATAAGCGTAACTCCCCCTCCTGTAGTCAATAGCACAAGTCCCACATACGTGCCCATAGGAGAGACAACGCAGGAGCTACAGCCCCCAAGTTACGGTTTCCTTTATTCCAGCTTCAACCTGCAGCTTGGCTTCGGGCTACTTATAGGCTACCTATTCAACTGGGTAAACTATATCAACAGAGCGACAGTATTCGTAATATTGCTGTTCGCCTTTGTCAGCATTTTGATGTATATACTGTTCGAGCACAGGGTATCAGGAAAACAGGAGGACTTCAGGATAGGAAACATACCCATGAACGTCAATCCCGCAATACTTGCGTTCATATCCTATGCATTCGTGACCATGTACCTGCAATCCGGGGCGATAAGGTACAACGCGTTGGTATCCATACCTCTAACCATGTGCGCGGCATACCTGCTTTACCTGCCTTCCAAGGCCCTTTATGACAAAAAGGTCCGCAACCTTCCCATAATACTCATTACTACCATAGTGCTTGCAGCACTGATAATCTACCTGCTTGTAAAGGTGTTCTATCCAGTATTGCATTACGGGTTCGGCGCAGTAGTGGCGGCAGCCGTTCTTATCTTCATTACCTTTATCGCGCTTCTCATATATCTGATATACGCCTCCGTCAGGAAGATCCTAAAGCCAAGGTACGTGGCATTGGCCCTTATTTTAGTAATCATATTCTACAACTTTTACAGTACCTATGTCCAATCCTATACAGCTGTGCAGGCGGACGGCATAAATCCCCAATTCCTGCAGGCAATGACATGGCTGAAGAACAACACCGCCTCGAATGCCACTGTTCTTGCGTTGTGGCCGGACGGCTCCGTCGTTGAGGGGTGGGGCAACAGGACAAGCTACATGGACAGCGTCGGCGGGGAGAACGGCACAAAGGTATACTACTTCTCCAAATACCTATTCAACACAAGCCTTGACACGCAGTATCTATATGGTATAAACAGGCCGCAATACCTGATAGCAAGGAACTTCTGGTACGCGGAGCTTGGGGGGATAGCCCAGGAAGGCCTTGTAACCAATGCAACAGACTACGGGTACATAACACTAACCTCGCTTAACTCCACACACAACGGCACCGCTACGTTCTTCATATTCTCCAGCGATGTGCCTCCCTATTACACCGCCGAACTAGTGTCGATACCGCAGCAGAACAGCACAACCGTGGGCTATAAGGCGTATATTGGAATACGCAACAGCACAAGATTCACATTGATGAGGTCTATAATATTCTTCAATTCCACCAGTTCGGGCTATACCACATATACCATAGGCAACGAAAGCAACTCTGCCAACTACACGCTAATGGTATTATTTTCAGGGCACGTAATCAACGGGGCATACATTCTCGGGCCAAAACTCATCCAGAGCAACCTGTTCAAGTTTACCTTTCTATGCAACTCATTCTCCTGCCCATACAATGACTCCAACGCCACTATGAGCGTTGTGTATGTGAACAGCGATACGAGGATACTGAAAATAACCTACCTGCGCTGATTCGGCAGGCAACGTTTATCTTGCGCTTCATGAAAATAGGCGATAAAACCATGCGATTGGTGCAATAAAATGCTGAAACCCTATAGATATGGCGTTGATAAAAGACAGTATATAGGACAATCAACGAAGTATAAACGTTTATTTATAAAAAAAATGTTATACATAGCATATGTATTTAAATACTTTTCATTGGACTATATTCTCAAATATTCAAAGTGAGAACATGAAGACTCTAAATGCAAAGAGAATCGCGGCTGTGGTAGCAGGCGCGGCATTGCTCGGAGTAGGTCTTGCGTTCGCAGGATCAATAACATTCCAGAATGTCCCGATAATAAGCAACAGTGGACAACCGGTTGTTCAGGTAGTAATAGGTTCAAATGCAAAGGCGGCTGACGGTGTAACAGCGGCAAACATCGCTGCAGCAATAGGAAACCTTGCATACACAAGCGTTCCCGTAACTGCAACTGTGAACCAGACCCAGGCAAACAAGGTGTTGGGTGTAGCAGTATCCTCATCCGCGTATTCCTTGTCCAACCAGCAGGTATGGCTCAATGAAAGCGGTGCGGTAAGCGCAGGGGCAGGCACCTATCTGTTCAGTGCGTTGATAGGATCTGTACTTAATGGCGCTATAATACTGAACTCACCGCAGAACACAAAGTCATTGCAAGGCAGCGGCCAATACGTATACCAGCATTCAAGCTCGTTGACATTATCCCCACCCGCCTCACCATACTATACTGCAGGGACGGTTCCTGTATCTACATCAGTAACCTCAACCAGCAACGGAGGAGGTGTCTCATTTACGCAATTCACAAGCGGCAGCTACGACAACATAATGCAGGTGACATCATCGCAGTACTCCGGATTGATAACTAACTTTGGAGGACATGCAGAGACAGAGAACCTATGGCTTACAGGATTTCCTGTATTCGATCAAGGTTCGTCAGGATCGCCGGTCAACCAATTCCAGTTGATAGACGCTGGAGGGGCGTATCAGGCATCATTCGGCACACCAATACAGAACACAATCGCTAATGGAGGGGTGAGCATAAACGCACCAATAAGACTATTGGGTCAGAACTGGACAATACTCAACGCAACAGGTCCAGCAGGCTCGTCGGCCGGTTCATCAACAACAATAGCTGGCGGTAAGATCTTCCTTGCAAGTGCATTGGTACCGCTGCAGACATTATATGTAGGGCACAATGTAACAACAGGTCCATGGACAGTACAGCTTACAGACTTGGGTCAGCCAAACAGCAACGGAATCAGCCCGGCATCATTGTCTGTATTATATAACAATGTATTGACAAATACATCTTCGGTAAGTCCAGGAACAACCGCAAAGTTCAACGTAACAGGGCATACATTGTACGTTAATGTCAACGCGACATTTGCAGGTTTGTACGCATACCAGAAGTGGGCGAAGATACAGTTGTACACAAACGTATACCCAATACAGAACGGAAAGGTGTTCAACCAGACAACGAACCCAGGATGGTACGTAGACCTGCTGTGGACTAACACAAGTGTCTCATCAGGCGGTCTTCCAAAGGCGTTGCAGAGCATAATAATATACAACGTAACGCCAGCAACCTTGAATGCAGGGCAGAGCTTTACATTCATACAGGACCCCGAAGCATACAAGGTCACATTCCTTGGCGACACTCTGGGAGCAGCGAATTTTGATACTGTGACAGTAGCATCATCATCAGCAAGCTCTGTGCAATACCAGAACTTGGGTAGCCACTCAGGTGCTCCAACCAACCTTGCCATAAAGAACGTTACAGAGCCTGTGCAGGAGTTGACGGTAACAAGCCAGATACCGAATGCATTCAGTTATGCGGGGCAGACAAGCAGTTCTGTAGTGTATGCGCTTACACCATACCAGCTTACTGAAACAGGAAACACAATACAGCCAACTGCTCAAGAAGCAGCAGGAACAGCAGCAGGCAACACCATCTCGAACACAGTGGTATCTGTATCGTATACTGCCGCAAACGCAATTAGTGCAGGAAGCTGGATAACATCCACAAACCCATTGCTTGTAACTGTAACAGGTTACCCGATAACGACATTCAATAGTTTGTCGACAATAGGTGTATCTCCGATAACGCAGACACTGACGTTCAACGACAACGGAATCGGGGCCGCGAGCGCCAACCAGGTGCTTGCCACAAACCTATTCAACGTAACCGGCATACAGCTCAGCAGGGCACTTCCTGGCACGATATCCGTAGCGGTAAACGGAATTTCGGAAGCCAACACGCTGGGAACAAACACAGTAACGCTGGCTACGCTTAGCAATGTAGGCACTCCAGGAATACTGTTCCAGCAGAGCAGTCTGTCGTACGAGTCACTGGATACCGCAACATCAGGCAACACGGTAATATACAACCAGCAGAACGGGCAGCCGACAAACACACTATCTCTGTCAGCAACAGCAGCGGGATCTACAGCAAGCACCTTGGGGCAGTACTTCACCTTCTCATTAGGTGAACAGGCAGTCCCGTCCAACAGCGCGGCGCTTGACGGATTCACTGTAGGAATAGACAACTCAACGGCAGGAGTCGGAGTAACGCCATTGTTCCAGCTGAACTACTCTGTAGCAAGCGGAGCCGCGTCAGGGACAAAGAACAACGTAACATATGCGACTTATACACAAGGCAGCAGGTCGTTCAACGTGCAGCAAGGATTCAGGTCAGAGAAGGGCAGCAAGGTGGTATCAATAACGCCATCGATTGTAACCTTCAATCTTGCAAAGGTGCAGGATTACCTGCAGTTCTCCGTGAGCAGCTTCACAAGCAACACGCCGGTGAAGAGCTACAAGCTGTATGGTCCATATGACGTAGGCCAGGCAACGAACATACCAAACGTTTCGATAGGTGCGGTAAACGCGACGATAAAGGTAAGCAGTGCGAACTACACTATAAGTGGCATAGCAAACCTTACCGCGACACCATCAGTATCGAGTGCAACGCAGCCGGTATTGCTGAAGAACCTCACTACAACACCGCTTGTAGTACTGGATTCGCAGGCAAACTCCGGAAGCAACCTGATATTGGTAGGAAGCGGATTCGTAAACACCCTGTCAGCGCAGTTGCAGCAGGCATACAATATATCAATGGCCCCGACAACGCAGTTGGCACAGGCATACGGAACAAACAGGGTCCTGATCGCAGGGTACTACGCGAACCAGACAAAGGCAGCAGGAAACAGCTTCATCCAGCAGTTGTACGCACAGGCCAAGTAATTGGCCTTGTTTCTTCTTTTTCTTTTCCTTCTTTTATTTGATTTTAATTGATTGATTTTCTTCTTGTTCTTCATTTTTATCCTTTTCTCAGCTCAGGCTCAAGCTTGCGACGACAAAATATCCTAAACATTTCATCATCTTTATAAACCTTAGCTTGCAATATTTAGTGATGGCCCTTAAAAGTTCTGTCACCTTAATCGCAGCGATGCTTATTGCTCTCGCGCTTCTCAATGTCAATGCCACTTCGCTCAATTCTTATCTATCTTCATACATACCCAACTCAACGATGACCAACTCCAAGTTCTACAATACAACATTTAATGGCTCATCTTACATAATAATGCAGCTTCCCGGGTCCAACAGATACGTTGTCATAAGCAACTCAAGCCTTGGCTATTCCATAGTCACAAATGCCACGCTTATAAGCAAGGTGCTTGCCCCATTCCTTACCGTCAAGTACTACCCGAGCAATTCGACACTAGCGATGCTCAGCAACAGCGTGCGCTCCTCCGAGACATACTCAAGCGCAAACCTTACCACGTGTCTTGTAGAGACGGGGCTTGAGACGAACACATGCACATTCGCGAATACCTGCTTCTCATGTCAGAGCGTTCCCGTATGCAAGAGGGTATTGAACGATGTTGGCGGCCCCGATACCCCGTTCGGCTATGGCATAATGAGCTTCAAGTCCAACTACACTAAGCTCAACAACAGCTACAATGCCTTCTTTTCTCTGATAAACACCATAAACATGGGCAATGCCGGAACTGTGGTCTCAGGATTATCCTCCTCTATTAACAATATTACCGCCGTATCGCAGGTGATAAACCAGAATCCAATATTTCCCCCACCGGTAGGCACATCATTCTCCTCATGCCCCCTCGGCGGCAATCCGCTCAATGCGCCGTGGTACTGCGTGGCCCTTGGCTTCTGCTCGGTCATACCCTTCAACACGACCGCATTGGACAACGCCAAGAGCACCCTTTCCGCGCTGCAGGCCCAGCTTCCTACATCGCAAGGAATAACAAGCATAAGCTCCAATTCCTCGATAACAGCGCTGAACTACATAAATGCGGAACTTGAATCCAAGAACGGCGCATCGTTCAATTCATTGATATCATCATTCTCGCTTGAATACAACGGCATAGTGAACAGGTCCGATTCCCTTCTTTCCAAATACAACAACAGGTCGCTTAACGAGTCGCTCCAGGCGCTTGAGAACCAGTTCAGGATAGTGCTGAATGCCGGCGTGAACCAGAACGTCAGCCTTTCCAATGTTACGCTGCAAAGGCTTATCTCCAACACCACAAATGCCTATAAAAACGCGAATTCCACGTACAATCAGGCATACGGCATAGCGCAGAACAACACCGCATCGCTTCTTGCGGACCAATTGTCATACAGGCAGATACCTAATAAGCTTGCTGCGCTTTCGAACGACCAGCAGGGCATAAACATGAAGATCAATTCCGGGATAAGCTCCAATGAGATCGCATCCCTCATGCCAGAATTACAGAGCATAAGGGTCGAATCATCGCTCTTCTTCGCGCCGCTTACGATCGGCTACATGATAAAGACCCTCGACGCGCCCTTCGTGACAGCATTGCTCGCGCCATCCAGCAATCCCATACCTTCGAAAATAGCTACGGCACCGTTGTACGCAGGCTTTGAGTCCCTCATAATAGGCATACTCGTGTTCGCGGTAATACTCGTGATAACCTACTTCAGGATGATAAGGAAAGGCAAGCTGAAGAACAAAAACACGAAAAGAACGTGGATTATGGTCTTCGTCGTGCTTGCGGCGCTAGTGATTTTGTTTACATACACGACATACGTATACGCGACGAACGCCAATTCGTTCCTGCCGTTCAACTACTTCAAGAATTCCCTGAAGGCAAGCGACACCGCGTACATAGCGCTCAACGGCAGCGCAGCCACCAACATCTCCATAGCATTATGTGTCGACACGATAAGAGGTTATCTGTCTAATTCAGGCAAGACCGTACATATGATAACGCTGGAGAACTATTCATGCGTTAACGGCAGCAACATATCCGTATTGGGCATAGGGTGCTACAGCGACATACTGAATTCCAACAAGCCGATGATACTCATAAGCCAGTCCCCGTCAAGCAACATAACATATAAAGGGCTTTACGGCACTGTATTATACGCAAGCGGGAATGTAGCTTCGGGAAGCCGCTGCACGCTTGGTACGCTGTTCAGGAGTTCCTGACAACATCAGCAATATGTCTAGTGAGGGAATATGCCAAAGGCAAGCACAAACGGGAAGGCAGACAGGGCGAAATCAACGGCATCGAATGCGACCCGGAAAAAGGGCACGGCAAGGAGGTCGGGCCCAGGGGCAATCACGTATATAGCTGCCCTAGTGGTGATCATATTGATAATCATGGTTGCGATATTCGCAGCTGTGCTGCTTAACCCGAACCAGAACAACCAGAACACCGCGAGCTTCAGCGCCTTCATCAAGAACTATGATGCTGCCCCGCGGGTCAACATATTCGTCGCGGCTTACAACGGAACGGTCCTGAGCAGCACGGTGGGATGCGCTACCGCGGTCATAGAGCAGCTCGTGGCGAGCAAAGCGAACCACAGGAACGCGAGTACCATAGACCTGAACATAATAAACGAAACCGCGTGCATAAGGAGCAACGGCCTGGGCAACGCCACGGCAAACTATACTACTACAAGCCTTGGCAACTGCCTGAATACGAGCAGCACCGAACCATCGATATACATAAACTACAGCAGCGAGAATGTCACGATAATAAGGCCCGATTATCTTTACATAGCAGGAAACGGGCTGTTTCTCAGGGAGTGCGGCCTTGCCTCGGAGATAAGCTGAAGGATCGTGAACGTAATGGAATTCGACCAGCAATATGTCAAGGAAAGGATAAGGAGCATGAACGACTATCCGAAGAAGGGGATAGTGTTCAGGGACATAACCACGCTCATAAAGGATGCAAAGGGCTTCAGAATGTGCATAGATAAGCTGTCAGAGCTTCTCAATGGAAAGGAGATAGACTACATAGTGGGAATAGAGGCAAGGGGGTTCGTCTTCGGATCCGCGCTTGCATACAAGCTTGGAAAGGGCTTCGTGCTCGTGAGGAAGAAAGGCAGGCTGCCCCATGCTACCATAAGCAAGGAGTACGAGCTCGAATACGGCAATGCTGCTGTGGAAATTCACAAGGACTCAATAGAGAGGGGCAGCAACGTGGTGATTGCCGATGATCTTCTTGCAACAGGCGGCACAGCAAAGGCTGTTGCAGAGCTGGTTAGCGAAATAGGCGGCAATGTCGTTGAATTGGTCTTCCTTGTCGAGCTGGAAGCCCTCAACGGCAGATCAAAGCTTTCAGGATACGATGTAACCTCCCTTATAAAGTACTAGCGCCGCGCCATCGGCTTGCTAATGCGCTCAGTTTCTCCACATATTGCTGTAGAATGCGCTAAGGGTGCCGTTCTCGCTGCTTTTCAGCGCGGCGAAGAGGCTGTCCTCTATGTACCTTTTTATGGTTCTCACTATGCTGGAATTCGGGCCGACGTCGATGTTCCTTGTTTCTATGAGCTTTGTGGGGCTTCCCGAACCCTCTGCATATTCGGCGCTATCGCATCTGTAGAAGTCAACGCTGTAGGTACCCTGCTGCTTCCTGATAAAACGCCTCATGTCCCCTTTGCCTGTGTTCTCTGATATCCCTTTTATCTTTGCTATAAGGAAATACTCATCATCGCCATATATACGGCATACCAGCACAGATCCCCCTATGGCCTCTACCTTGATCTCCGGCCTTGCCTTACCGATGCCGGTTTCCTGGTTTTTTGCCTTCACATCCACCCGTTTTGAGGTCATCTAATACAATGGTGTTCTGTAATCCACATATAAATAGATTGCTTCAAAATTAAGGTTTTTCTGGTATTATTTGTACTTGAGCATCGCCGCAATGCCGTGGAATCCGAGCAGCAGCTCGTTCCCGTGCTGGCTGTTTGTCGATACGAATACGACCTCAACGTTTTTCCTGTCGGCCTCCTCTATTATGCCCTCGATGGCGTCTTTCTGGCTTACTATCTCGAGTTTCCCGTTGTCATCGTGCCTTGTGTGCCTGCTGTTTCCCTGCTCAAGGAACGTCATCGTGATGCCGCAGTTGGAGCATTTGTACTCCACATACGTGAGCTCCGCATCCTCGCTTATAAGGAGCCTTGAGACGTTGTCGGAATCCAAGGCCTTTTTCACCTTTTCGTAGCCGTATGTCGCAAGACCGTTCCTGGACACCTCGTCCATGAACCTCTCCATGACCCTCCTCTCCTTTATGGCGGCCTGTTCGGATAGCGTGTCCTTGGCCTTCTCTAGCAGTTCGTTTATTCCGGTATGCTCGTCTGTATAGCCTGTGTCGAACGTGCCTATGACCTTTATCTGGTAGTTCAGGTTCTTCGACTTGACGAAGTTCTCCTTTGTGGGTCCGGGTCCGCCAACTACGAGCCCGCTTATCTTGCCAGGGTATTTCAAATAAACCGCGTTGACCGTGTCCGCAACGACCTTGTAGTAATCATCTATGCTCTCCTCTATCGCCCTCTCGTACCTTGCCGCAGACTGCCCTCCCTTCCTTACCTTCGCATGGGCAAACGACCTCAGCTTCTTCTCGACGTTGAAATAGGTGCCCTTGAGAGCCCCTATCGTAGCGTCCCTCCCGTCCATTACGACCAGTATGTACATCTCCTTGGCCTCGAGCATCGCCTCAAGCGGCTCAAGAAGGAATGTTGAATCGCATCTGTATATGTTCGCCTTTACGGGCTGCGGCGGCTCTATGGAAAAAAGCTCTATGTCCGGCTTTGCCTGCACGCTGGATATGTTGCCCGCGAACACGGCGAACCCGTTCTTCGGGGGCCTCTTGTAAAGCCTCAGGTACTGTATTATCTTGTCTATCGCGCCCTGGACGTTGAGCTTGGTTGTCTTGGACTTTATGTTTCCGGCCTGGCTGCGCTCGTCGCTGAGCTTCCCTATCTCATCGCTCAACAAAAAGTCAGGTGGCACGTATATGCTTATCAGCTCTGTCCCTGAGCCTCTTATTGAGGCAAGCCTTTTCAGCTCTTTCTTGACATCGTATTCGTTCTTCAGTTCAACACCATCTATTTTTCCATCATCCATTTCCATGCGGGCTTAACAATTATTTTCTTTTTGCCCATTTTAAAATTATCTTCCTGGTCATAAGTTAACATTAATCCACTTTCTAGATCAAATTTGTCTAGTACCTCAACAAGGCCGTCAAACTCTCTTTCCTGGTTCTCCGAATTCAGATTATAGCAAACTTGAACTGCATTTATAATCTTATCCCTCTCTCTTAAAATAAAATCACATTCATTTTTCCCCTTGAAATAAAAAATATTTTTATGATTCCTTCTTAGGTGCAAAAACACAGCATTTTCAAGCATTCTGCCGGAGTCTAAAGAGAAAGAAACGGAATTTACGGATGATAGACCATTATCAATGCAATACATCCTTTTTTGGTTTACCAGTTGCTTTTTTAGGGAAAAGTCGAATTTTGGCACGCTAAAAAGTAGATAGCTATCTTCAAAGTAGGAAATGTAAGAAGTTACGGTACTTACAGAGCCCAGATTAAATAT
>CAZFUA010000014.1:0-16711 GCA_964521995.1 Microcaldota archaeon | reverse complement strand
GTTTACGAATAGCGGAATTATCAGGTTTTACGAGAAGGTTGCGGAACTACTGATTAGAAACCAGGATATCTCAGGAGTACAGCGGACACTTACATAATACCGAAAGCGTAAGCTTTCGGATAAGTGGGTTTATAAGGGGCGAAGCCCCTTATGGTTATAAATTATATATCGTATCCATCCAAAAATGAAGTACTCGATTACATTGTGGTTCCTAAGAGATTGTACAGGTTTAAGAACGTAAAGTGCACTTATGATAATTGTTCTGATCATAGAGCCCTGATTGCTAATGTAGATATCTTGTGATTGATAAACAGGTTTATTAAGATAAACGTTCTCATAGTTTCAGAAGTAATTTAATCCTTGGCACACTATAATTTATGATGGAAATAGAGATAACTCTGCATGCTAAGGAAAGAATGCAGAAATACAAAGTTACAGAAGTTATGGTAAAGGAAGCTTTAGAAAATCCTACCAATATCATGGACAGTTACAGTTCCAGAAAAATTTATCAAAAGAAGCTGAATAGATACACCTTAAGAGTTATTGTTGAGGAAAGCGAAGGAATAAGAAAGAGTAGAATTATAACAGTATATAAGGCAAAGAGTGGAAGATATGAGGTATAAATACGACTCCGAAACAGATATTCTTATGATAGAACTTAGCAAGGGCAAGCCTGATTTTGGAGAGCAGAAGGAGAACATAATAACACACTATAACAAACGCGGAATACCTATGGAGATAGAGATACTTGATGCAAGTAAGACAGTTGCAGAGATAGTTGATGTAGTACTAAATAAAAGAAAGACGAAAGCCTACGCTTATAGCTAATTTACAGATTTGACAGTTTATTAAGATAAACGGTATTCATAACATATCATTAACAACCTTTTTCGGATAATCTCAAATTTGACTTTGGATCAGGCCCACCCAAGTCCAAAGTCCTCCTTCGGCTCGTTTGCCGAGCCTGCGAGTATCTGCGGGCTCTTTACCCCGGTGAATATCGCAATAACCTCGACCTTGCCGCTATATCCTTTCTCTATCCTGGCGCCCCATATGACGTTCGCGTTCGGCGCGGATTTTTCCGACAGCTTCGAGGCTATCTGGTTCACCTCTCCAAGGGTAAGGTCCTCTCCTCCAAGAATGTATACCATGATTCCCGTAGTGCCCTCGTAATCCACGTCAAGCAGCTTGTTCCTTAGCGTGTTCTCGACCACCTCGTCCACTCTTCCTGCCCCCTTGCCCTCGCCTATGCTTATCATGGCCATCCCACCGTTCCTCATTATCGTGCTTATGTCCGCGAAATCGACATTCACCAATCCGGGGCTGTTTATCGTTTCCGTTATGCCCTTTACCGCCCTTGATGCGACCTCGTCCGCAACCTTGAATGCCTGCTCTATCGCAAGATTCCTGTATACCTCCACAAGTCGCTGGTTGTCTATGACTATGAGCGTGTCGCAATTCTTTCTCAGCTCGTCTATTCCCTTCCTTGCGACCTGCAGCCTCACCCTTTCAAGCGCAAATGGGTATGTCACTATCCCCACGACTATAGCACCCTGCTCCTTCGCAAGCCTTGCGACTACGGGCGCGCCTCCGGTCCCTGTTCCTCCACCCATTCCAGCAGTTACGAAAAGCAGGTTGCTGCCCTCTATGGCTCTCTCTATATCGTTCCTTGAAAAATCCGCGGCCTTGGCCCCCATCTCCGGGAATCCCCCGGCACCCAGCCCCCGTGTAAGTGCGCCGCCTACCAGTATTCTTTTTATCGTTGAATCCATCGTGTTGAGATGCTTCGCGTCCGTATTCAACGCAACAAGGCTGGCTCCGGTTATGCCTAGCCTGCTCATCCTCTGAACTGTGTTGGATCCGCCGCCCCCTACTCCGCACACCGTTATCTTTGCCTTGAACGTATCGTCTATCCCTGTCTGCTGGCTCAACGCGCTTTCAAGGATGCTCATCGAATCGGTTATTATAACGCATAATAAACTATAAAAGGTTACTCTAAAATGCGCGAAAACGGACAGATAACTTATTTATACCTTGTCAATCTAAAGTATACTGCCTTATTCTGAGGTAATACTATATAGTGATCATATGGCAAGACTGAGGCCTGCAAGGACGATGCGTACGCCAAACTCACAGGCATGGGCGCGCTATTCGCTGAAGAAGCCGAAGAAGAACTACATCAGGGCGCTTCCGCACACGAGTCTGCTTGTATTCAACATGGGCGTCAAGAGCGATGCATATGACATGGAAGTTACGCTAAGGTCCGAACAGCCCATACAGTTGAGGTCAAATGCGCTGGAGTCGGCAAGGCAGACAACCAACAAGTATCTCGAAACGTCGATACCAAACGGTTACTCGTTCAAGGTGCTTGTATACCCGCACAATGTCATAAGGGAGCACAAGATGGCCACAGGGGCGGGCGCGGACAGGATGTCAAGGGGAATGAGCCAGGCGTTCGGAAGGCCGATTTTCGTAGCAGCAAGGATCAAGAAGGGCCAGGCGATATTCATGGTGAGAACAATGAGGCAGAACAGGAGGGTCGTCGACGAGGCCTTCAGGAGGGCCGCATCCAAGCTTTCCGGAACGTACAAGACAAAGGCGTCATAATACATCAAATCGTCTCTGTTGCTTGTCCTATTCAAGGTAAGTCCTATGAGAGTTTTACTGCAGTTTCCTGAGGGGCTGAAGCAGAAGGCGCTGGAGCACGCGAGTGTACTGGAAAGCCAGGGCGACGAGGTGTTCATATCGGCATCGCCGACATTCGGCGCATGTGATCTGGCGCTGGACGAGGCAAGGAACATAAATGCGGACAAGCTCATACACTTCGGCCACGGGGAATTCCACCATGTCGATTTCAACGTCGAGTACATAGAGTACAAGATAGATGCTCCTACCGCGATACTAAAGGACTCCCTCGATTACCTTAATGGATTCAACAACATAGGGATAGTGACTACTATACAACATGTCCACCAGCTCGATGATATAAAATCCTTCTACGAAAGCAGCGGCAAGAACGTTTTCATAGGAAAACCATACGGCTTCGCAAAAATGCGCGGACAGATACTCGGATGCGACGTTGGCAGCGCCTCGACCATAGACAGGAAGGTCGACGCGTTCGTCTATTTCGGGGGCGGGATGTTCCATCCTCTAGGCGCGCTTCTGCACACGACAAAGCCATTCCTCGTTGTCGAGCCGTTCGCCAACAAGATAGAATTCATAGACGACCTCAGGAAGACATACTCGAAGAGGAGCAAGGGAAGGGTACTCTCGTCGATCAACGCCAAGAGGTTCGGCATAATGGTGAGCACGAAGAACGGCCAGCAGAACATGGCACTCGGCAAGCTTCTCAAGCAGAAGGTGGAATCCAAAGGGCTTGATGCACAGATACTTGTCGCAAACACATTCGACTTCGAGTCTTTGAGCAACATGCTTGAGTTCGACGCGTTCGTAAACACCGCATGCCCAAGGATAGCGATAGATGACAACGACAGGCTTCCTAAGCCACTGCTGAGCGCGAACGAACTGGTTGAGCTCCTAAGGATGAAGGACGAGCTCAAGCAGATGAGGAATCAAAAGGCTTAACTCTTTATTCATGCCGCCTTCAGGTTCAATGACGCGATCTGCACGTATTCCGGCCCTTCTATCTGGCTTACTCCTCCTGAAGATACTCTATAGGAGTATTGGGCCCAGATGGTGCCGCTGATTGGGGTGCCTACATTCACAGGGGAAGATACTCCATTGACCGGAAGGTAAAGTGTTGCAATTCCGCCACTCACCAACCCGCTTGTTGCCAGTTCTGTGTTCGCCGGAACGGAATTAAATGATATATCTGGCACCCCGTTGACAAATGATATTCCCTGCGGCACGAATACGAAACTGGCGCTCACCCATGATTGCCCTGTGTTCTGGCCGAGCTGCACTATTATGTTAGCATCTGAATGGCTGTATATTGCGCCTGAGCACAGGAAGCCTGGAGCGGCTATGCATGCGTTACCTGATATATTGTTACCATTGAATACTCCAAGTCCGAAGAGCGCAGACAGAACAACAGCAATTACCAGTATGGCCCAACCGTATGTCATAAGGTATTCCATGGCGCTTTGGGCCTTCTGCCAAGTATGTTTTGCCACTATACAATCATCCCTTGAATATAACAGAAGAAACAAATATAAACAATGCGGCAGTCATGGTTTTCCTATCTTGATTTTTGAACATGTCACTCATACCTGTGCAATGCATGTCGTGCACTAAGGATAAATCAAATAAAAAAGGAAAAGAAAAAAAGAAAAGGCCAGTTATTTAAGAGGCCTTTATGTTTATGGATGCTATCTGTACGTACTGCGGCGTTGTCGATGAGCCAGAAGTGAACTCTGCCCATACTGCACCTGTTGCTGCCTGTCCTACTGAAACAGTGCTGCCTATGCCTGTTACTGGCAGGGTTACTGGCAACGTTTGCCCGGAAACTATTCCTTGCGAAACAACATTTGCTGTACCTCCGTTAGCGACACCAGCCCATTGTACGTTAGGCACTCCTGCGTTTGATGTCGTTCCCTGCGGCACGAAAACGATGTTTGCCGTGTTCCAGTTCTGACCAGTGTTCTGGCCAAGCTGTACCACTATGTTTCCTGCAGTGGGTGTAGTACCTACAACACCATGTCCGTATAAGGGACTCTGGCAAAGGTATCCCGACTGCGCTACGCAGGCGTTTCCTAGCACACTAGATCCGTTGAACACTCCTAATGAAAATAGTGCACCCAGCACTACTGCTATTATCAATATCGCCCAACCGTATGTCATAAGGTATTCCATGGCGCTTTGGGCCCTGTACTGTTTTGAAGGTTTATTTAACATATCCTACACCTCTGAATATAATACAGAAGATATATTTAAAAATCTTACTATAAATGGAATAAAGTGGAAACTGTAATAAAGTTTGCATGTTTGATTTAATAGTATGCATGTGAATTCCTATTGCTGATTAAAAAGATGATAAATATGCCGGAAGAATTGGATCCATTCAAGATAGCGCAGATGCAGCTTGACGACGCTGCGCACATAATGGGGCTTGATGAGCAGGCGCATGCGATATTGCGGGAACCGGAAGAGGTGCTTACTGTAAACATACTTGTAAGGATGCGGGACGGCTCCACGAAGACGTTCACTGGTTTCCGCGTGCATTACAATACCGCAAGGGGCCCTGCCAAGGGCGGCATACGGTTCCATCCGCAGGAAAACCTCGATACGGTGAAGGCGCTGTCGGCATGGATGACCTGGAAGTGCTCGCTAGCAGACATACCGTTCGGGGGCGGCAAGGGCGGGGTAATATGCGACCCCAAGAAGCTGAACGGCTACGAGCTGGAAAACATGACACGCGCATATACTAGGGCAATATACAAATTCATTGGTCCGTCAATAGACATACTTGCCCCTGACGTATATACGACTCCGCAGATAATGGCATGGATAATGGACGAGTACAGCAGATTGAAGGGCTACAACTCATTCGGCGCGGTTACAGGAAAGCCCCTTGAGGTGTGGGGATCTCAGGGAAGGGGGGATGCGACAGCTACTGGGGGCATGTACATTCTGAGAGAGGCGGCAAAATACAAGAAGCTGAACCTGAAAAAGGCGACGATAGCGATACAGGGATTCGGAAATGCCGGAAACTTCGCGTTCTCGCTTTCCAAGAAGTTTTTCGGGTCCAAGGTAGTGGCAATAAGCGATTCTTCCGGGGCTATATACAGCAAGAAAGGGCTCGACTACGCAAGGGTCGCCGAGGCCAAAAAGAAAAACGGCACGGTGCAGGCGTACTCCGGTGCTGAAAAGATAAGCAACAAGGAGCTTCTTGAGCTGGATGTTGACGTGCTCATACCTGCGGCCATAGAGGACCAGATAACCAAGGCCAATGCAAGCAACATAAACGCGAAAATATTGCTTGAACTTGCGAACGGACCAGTAACGTATGAGGCCGACAAGATACTCGGGGAGAAAAAGATCTTCGATATACCCGATTTCCTGGTAAACTCCGGAGGGGTCATTGCGTCGTATTTCGAATGGCTGCAGAACAACAGCGGATACTACTGGGACGCCAAGGATGTGTATAGCAAGCTTGACGCGACCATAACAAGATCATTCAACGAAGTGATGAAAAGGAGAGAGGAGCACTCAAAAAAAGGCGAAAAGATAAGCGCAAGGATGTCCGCTTATACAATCGCGGTGGAAAGGGTCGCGAAGGCCATGAAAGCCAGGGGCTGGTATTAATTGCTCCCCTTCACGTGCAGGCCGCGGATCTTGGCATTACATCCAGATGCATGAAGCCGAGGGAACCCGTGCAGCCTTGCCTATGGGCCAAGGAACTTGAAACAGATGTTTTAAATACTGCATGCTCCTCAATTTGATACCATAACTACCACAATGCAAGGTTAGCAAAACAGGTGTAAAAATGGAAAATACCATGAAACAGAAAAAGACCGATGAGGTCGGTCAGCAGGTAAAGACCGGTGTGCCGGATGACGCGGCTAAACAAAACAAAGACCGCACTATACACCTTACCTCATTAGAAAAATACATAATACAGCAAGAGGCCATGCGCAGGTTTAAAAGGGCGTAAACGGCCTTGAAAAATGAAGCTAGCTGATGCATGAAAACAATATGCATCCGGCACAAAGGCTTCATATATTATTTTTATAGAGTTGAAAACCCTTCATTGCTCTATTTCTATCCTGAATTCAGGATATTTTCCGCGAAGCAATCGCTCAGCGGTCCTGTAATCTGGAGGACCGAACACATTGCTGGAACCCCATATTCTTATTGTTTTTTCATCAATCGAGATGTGCAACTTTCCGCCTCCATTTACCTCTGTTTTCATGTTTTCGTCAATGCTGTCCATCAATTCCGCATATATCTCGTTGTGGAATTCCGCAGTGCTGGCCCTCAGTATGATTTTGCTTCCTGAATCATCTTTTATGCTAACAAGTATGAATTTTACATTCCTGCCTACCGCATCATCATCTATCTGCACATCATCCAAATCATGCAAGCGCATTTAGGCACCACTTATCTGCCCGAAACCGTTGACAGGTACCTTTTCATTACGTCGCCGCCTACGGCCTCGACGCTCCTGTTGCCGTTTACGTTTATCCACACCCCGCTGTACAGCCTTTCTAGTTCCCTGTACTCCCTTGACAATTCCCTAAGGGTTCCGAGCTTGTCGAAACGTTCGGCAGTTTTTTTCCTTGACACTATCCTCTTGTATGCCTCTGTAGGCTTTACGTCTATGAAGAACACGATGTCCGGTTTCGGGAATATCTCGCTTACTCTTATGAAATATTTCCTATACGTGTTTTTTTCCTTGGAGAAAACGCTGCCGTATGCAACTGTGGACATCCAGTACCTGTCTTGGACTATCGTATTGCCCTCCCTGAGGTTTGGCTCGATAACCCTTTCGACGTGGTTGCTCCTGTTTGCCATGTAAAGCAATTGCAATGTTATGTTGCTCACCCTCTCACCGCCCCTTTCCTTCAGCTCTTTCCTTATGAGCTTGCCTATCCTGTCCCTCTCCCACGGCTCTTCAGTGAGTACCTCATTGCCGGGCCTCTTCTTGAGCATTGAATAGAACCTCTTCGCCTGGGTGCTCTTGCCCGAGCCCTCTATGCCCTCGAAAACTATGAATCTCCCTCTTGCCATGTCACCTACCTTTCCTTCCCGTCCAGAAACATCTTCCTTTCCTCGCGCAGCTTGCCCCTGCTTAAAAGTATCCTGAGCCATGGCGTATACATGCCGCTGTTGTTTTTGGTATCGCCTTCAAGCTCTTTGAAATCCATCCACTTCCATTCCATGACCTCCCTGTCGTTCGGATTGGCGTCTCCATCATAAACCCCGAAGAATACGTGGAGGAACTCGTGTTCCGTCATCGTGGTGCTCACCGGTGTTTTGTATATGGTGCTGAACGCCTCGACCAAGTCGCAGTCGAATCCCATCTCGTATTTCAGGCTCCTGTGCGCTGACTCATGCGCCCTCTCTTCGTCATAGCAATTAGTGCAGCAGGTATTGGACCACAAAGAGCCCGAATGGTAAACGTTCTCCGCCCTGCGCTGCAGCATGAGCTGCCCTTTCGAATTGAATATGTAGACCGATACGGCCCTATGCAGCATCCCGCCGTTGCCGTGCGCCTTGAGCTTCTCCTCAAGCCCTATCTTCCTGTCGCCCCTGTCTACAAGTATGACGTTATGCCCCATGCAATTACTCATTCTCGTGCTTTACGAGCTTGACTATTCCAGCCTTGGGTCTGTATATGTCCCCTGTGCGTTCAAGTTCGCTTATGTACTTGTTCACCGTTCCCTCCTCTATGCCCTCCTTGGACGCCTCCTCTACCAGGCGCGTTATCTTGGCTATGCCCTCGCTCTCCTCAAGTTTCCTTATTATTGTGGTAATGGAGTTTATCCTGTCCACCTTCTCGCGCGGCATTCCCGTAAGTATCGTGTCTATGTCCCTTCTTCCCCCGCGGTCCACGGCAAGCGTCTTGAGCATGTACTCGCTGAGGGCTATCGCGCGCTCCGCATCAGATATCTCGACTATTTTCGACATCCTTGACTTTGCGCTCGCCTCCGCCATCCTGACAAGCCCCTCTATCTGCCTTGGGGTTATCGCAGTTGCGCCGCTCCTCTGCCCCAGCTGCCTCAATTCTATGTAGTATTCCTGTATCTTGCTTGCCGCCTCCTCGCTCAGCCTGGGGTTTATGCCCTGCCTCGCATAGGCTATATACCTTCTAAGGAGCTCCCCGTTTACCGGGGGAAGTTCCACCTGTTCGTACTCCTGCACCTCGGCTATCTGCGCGCCAGCTGCCTGGTGCTGCAGCAGTATGTGCTTTGCTATGTTCTTGTCAAGCTCTACGTCCATGCTGTCCTTTATCGGGAATATAAGGTCAAACCTTGAAAGAAGTGTGGTCGGTATGTCGAACTGCTCGGCAGGATAGCTGTGCGGATCGAATCTTCCGTACTTCGGGTTTGCAGCGGCAAGCACCGCAGCCTTGGCGGTGAACGTGGCGACTATGCCTGCCTTGGCAACGCTTATGGTCTGCGACTCAAGCGCCTCGTGAAGCGAGGCCCTGTCATCCTCGCTTATCTTGTCGAATTCGTCAATAGAGACAACCCCTCCGCTCCCAAGGACGAGCGCCCCGGCCTTGAGCGTCCATCCTCCTTCTGAGAATTCGTCGCGCTCCGCAACAGCGGTCATTCCTCCTCCCGTAATTGATTTTCCGCTTACGTATATGCCTTTCGGAACCAGCTTTGAAACAGCCTGCAATATTCTTGTCTTTGCGCTTCCCGGATCCCCGATCAGCAGTATGTGCATGTCGCTCCTTATCGCGCCGCCGTCAACAAGCCTCTTCCCGGGAGTGCCGCCGAACAGCTGCAGTGATACCGCCTGCTTTATTTCGTCATAGCCGTATATTGAAGGCACTATGGATTTTGTTATCTTGTCGAATATATCAGGGTTCTTCGACAGCTCGAGTATCTCCCTCTCCTGCTCCTCGGATATCGGTATGTCCGTGAACTCCTTCTGTTTCGGAGATATCGAAATGGTATCGAGGAACATCGTATAAAGATTGCCCTCTATCTTGCCCCTTACGTTTCTTCTGGGTCTTATCCTCAGTATCCCGGTCAACTCTATCCTGTCCCCAGGGACCACGATATTAACCATGTCGTCCTCTATCCATACCTCCAATTGCCACGTCGGGGTGTTTCCCCTCAGCCTTTCCAGTGGGTCCTGGACCGCGATCTTCTGCAGGTTTATGAATTGCGACTCCTTCGTGTCGGGTTTCAGCGACCTCCTCTTGCACTGCGGGCATAGGTCCGGTATGTCATCCCTGTCCACCCTGAATTTCTGGACACTGCCGCAATATGTGCATTTGTACGTGCCCACCTTTACCTTCGGGTTTATCTCGGATCTTTTGACCACCAGGCCATCAAGCATTATCATCTTGCCTATGAACGACGAACCGACGTCCTGCACAAGCGGCGTATTGTACGTCTGCCCGAAGAACCTCGGATGCGGCTCCTTGTCCTTGAGGTCTATGTCCTTCATCCTGTCCTTTAGCGATTCTATCGCAGCCTCCATCACCGTGTCCGGATTTTCAACAAGTTCGCTCGCAAGTTCAGGGTCGAACCTGCTCAATTCCTTTACGTCTATGTTCAGGCTCCTCTTGTCAGGGAAAGAGGTGATAATCTCGGCTATCCCGTCCTTGCAATAGGAATCAAAGAACTCATCAAATTTGCCCTTTATGGCATCCAGTACCGCGTCTGCCAAGAAATCACTCCAAATACCCCCTTAAGAACCTAACTTGGTTTGAAAACAAATATAAAGGTGGCAATTATTAGTAATAAGGGAACTATCCTTATAAGCCTTTCTTGAATGTTCACCTTTTTATTAAAATACTGGCAAATGCAATATCAGAAAACGTGGGTATAATGACCGAGGAGCGGATAGACATACTGGATAAAAACGGCAGGAAAACCGGCATCAGCAGGACCAAAAAGGAGGCCCATGCAAAAGGATTATGGCACAGGGCTGCTCATATTTGGGTGTATAACTCAAAAGGTAAAATATTATTGCAAAAGCGCTCTATGAAAGAGGATAGCTGGCCAGGGATGTGGGGTGTATCTGCAGCCGGCCATTTGTCTGCTGGAGAAACTCCAAGGCAAGCTGCATTAAGGGAACTCAAAGAAGAAATAGGCATACGTGCTAATCCAAAAGATCTCAAGCAAATCATTGTAAACAGAAGCAGCATAATGCTGCGCGACAATTACAATAATAAAGAATTTCAGCATGTGTATCTTTTTAAGTTATCCGAAATTCCAAAAAAGCTGCAGAAGGAAGAGGTGGAAACCGTGGAATTTATTCCATTAACAAAATTTGAAAGGGAACTTAAAAACCCAAAAAAGGCAAATGAGTACGTGCCGCACGAATATTATCAAGATCTGATAAAAATATTGAAGAAAAAATTCGCCAAGTAAAATTTCTGGATTTCATATCCTGTGCGAATTTATAATATATTGCCTTACTAATTGTTAAAGTAAGCGTCATTTCAAGTGGTGTTTGAATAAGAATAATAGTTACATCGGCGTTGCCATATTCGTATGCGATTCCGCATCTAGGGAATTTCGTCGGTTCGGTACTTCCTGCAGACGTGTATTATAAGTATCTAAGGATGAGGGGCGATGATGCAATATTCATATGCGGCTCTGACGAGCACGGCACCCCAACAGAACTGCGCGCTATAAAAGAGGGAAAGAGCCCCGAGGTTCTCTCAAGGCAGATGCACGAAAGGATAAAGGAGATGTTCGAAAAATTCGGATGCACGTTCACATATTATGGCGAGACGCATTCGGAAAAGAACAAAGAATCTGTATACAATATATTCAATTCATTAAAATTCAACGGCTATATAGCGGAAACGGAAAACCTGCAGGCATACTGCAATTTCGACAAGCGATTTTTGACCGACAGGCTAATAGAGGGCACATGCCCATTCTGCGGATACGAAAGCGCACGAGGGGACCAGTGCGAGAACTGCGGAAGACTACTTGATCCGTCCCAGCTCAAGAATCCAAAGTGCACAATATGCGGCAAGAGCGACATATCATTTAGGACTGTGAAGAACCTCGCATTGTCATTGGACAAATTACAGGATAACATCCAATCATTCATAAAAACGGCGTCGAAAAACAACTGGAGCAAAAACGCGATAAACAAGCCCCTGAGCTACATAAAGGAAGGATTAAGGCCCAGGGACATAACCAGAAACATGAAATGGGGATTCCCAGTTCCTGTAAAGGGATTTGAGAATTCTGTTTTTTACGTTTGGTTCGACGCGATAATTGGCTATATAGGGATTACAAGGGAGTGGGACGATCTTGAATGGAAAAAATACTGGATTTCGAAGGAAACCACGCTTGTGCAGTTCATGGGCAAGGACAATATAGAGTTCCACACACTCATGTGGCCTGCGGTGCTCATCGGATCAAATCTCGGTTATGCGATGCCCACAACAATAAGGGCATCCGAATATCTTGTATCAAAGGAGGTCAAATTCTCCAAAAGCAAGGGTATCGGACTCAACATGGAGGAGGCGCTGAATGTACTCGGGGCCGAATACTGGCGCATAATACTCATGCATCTATATCCGGAAACCTCCGACAGCGAATTCTCGATAGAGATAGTAATTGAAGTGGTAAACAAAATGATGAACGACAAGGTCGGCAATCTGGTTCACAGGGTATTGACAATAGCAAAAGCGAACAGTAATTTAATAAAAGGCACAAGCATGTACAAGGACGACGCCAGTGCGGTTAATGCCATAATAGGGCGCTACAGGGAAGCCTTCGACAACCTTAGGATAAGAGAGGCATTGCATTCGGTATTCGAGCTTGCGGACTACGGCAATGCGCTGATGAGCGCCCACCAGCCATGGCTGCTTGTAAAGAAGGACGATGAAAATTCAAGGGCTGAATTCACGAAAGTGATGGGAACGCTGATAAGCATAATATACAGAATGGGAATACTGCTTTGGCCCTTCGCTCCCAATTCGAGCAAAAAGGCATTGTCGTACTTTGATTTTGGCAAGGATCCGTTGCTGATCGATCTGGACGGCAGAATAAACGTAAACTTCAGCAAGGAACTGGTTCCTATATTCAGCAAAATAACAGATGAGCAGGTAGGGGCACTCAGGAAATTCAGGTAGGGTGCTTATCTTACCATGCTCCCTGGCGGAAGATCTTTGTCGGGCCTGAGGATCGATATGGATGTTCCGTCGTCCGCAGCAAGTATCATCCCTTCCGACAATGTCCCTGCTATGTCCTTCGGCTCCAGGTTCGTTGCGACTATTACAAGCGTATCGATGAGCTGCTCCTTTGGATAATGGCTTTTGAGCCCCGCAACGACATTCCTGGTTCCTAAGTCCCCAAGATCTATCCTAAGGACGTACATCGGCTTGCGCGCTGCTTCAAGATCGTTCACCTCTATTATCTTTCCTACCCTAAGACCTATCGAAACAAGATCGTTTATCGAAGCCATTCAAACACCACATATAAGACAATTAATTAATAAACCAATAATTTAATACGTACCGTGAACCGTGTGCAAATTTTTGTGCATGCCCATGGATGTAATCATACTCCTAATCGTTCCTTTACCTCATCAACGGTTTTTGCGGTTCTTAACATGCTTGCTATGTCCCTTTCAATTGACTTAAGTCTTACGTAACCCGCAAGGGAAAGGTTTGTTGCGCTATCCCCCGACGATTCCTTTTTCCATTTGCTCAGCAATGGCATCTGCCCTTCACTTTGTGCATCCCCGTTTGGTTTACTATGGGGTTTTACATCGATATCTTTCGTATTGCTCATTTTATACACCTATAATATGAAAAGAGGAATAAGAGGCCCAGCCCATGCTAGGGGCTCTTAAAATATTATCCGATAATATTGTACGATTCACACAGACCACCACAAAAAAGAAGATTTTAGTTAGCCTGTGCACCTGTAAAGTACCAGTAATAGAAGAACCCAGAAGCGGAAGCGCTAGCCCTAACAATCAGCGTTGTACAATCTCCGTTCATTACAGGCTTCAAGCTGTCCTGCATTTGCAACTCCCACTATCTAGTTAATTGGTCCAATGAAATAATATTTAAGCCTTTTCTACAGTCTGCGCCCTTATAATGACAAGAATTAATAAGCTAATTGTATAAATTATATTTGATTTCTGGGCTGTTTTATCTGTCAAAGCGGACAGTCGCTGCAATAAGATGATGTTATGAGCCAAATGAGCATACAGGTACACAGAAGGTCAAAAACGAAGAGCACGGGCAACGGCAGGAAGAACGTGAAGTTCAGGGACAAGAGAAGGAGCGAGGTCGGGAACTACTTTTCCGCAACGAAATACGCCGATTCCAACGTCAATGTAAGGGTGAGGAGGCGCGGGGGCAATGCTAGCGTAAGGCTGAAGAAGGTGTCCGTTGCCAACCTGCTGACAAAGGAAGGATACAAAAAGGCGAAGATAACATCCGTAATAGAATCCAAGGACAACAGGAACTTTGCAAGGCAGAACATAATAACAAAGGGCTGCCTGATAGCAACGGAGTTCGGCAATGCCGTCGTGATAAACAGACCCGGAAGGGAGGGCAGCATAAACGCTAGGCTGGTGTGATTCTTGCCTGCAAGAGTTTACGAATGTGACAAATCCGAGGCAGAGGAACTGAAAAAGGCCCTTGCATACGATCCGTATCTTGATACAAGCCTTATACCTCCAAGCATAAAGGCTGAGCGCATAGAGAGCGACAAGCTTACCTCCGAGCAGAAGGCGGAAATAGAGGAGAGAGAAAGGAAAATCTCAGAAGCGCACAAGATGCTTAATGAGAGCCCCAAGGGCAAATTCATATTCTCAAGGCAGGACTACAGCCTAAGGGATGGCGCATCCCTTGGATTGAACGGGAACTCGTTTTACCTTTACCTTAATGCATCCGAAGAATTCCTGAAGGGCGCGGAGGAGCGCTTCAAGAGCGAATTCAAGACAATAAAAAGGGCGAGCAATGCCGACGAGGAAAAGGTAATAAAGCACATAAAGGACGAGGAGGAAAGGGCGAACGCGGGCTTCGGCTCGATATTTGGTGGCTAGATGAACCTTCTCAGCTCTGCGGATCTTTCAAAGGAGAACATAAACGAGATATTCGAAGTAGCTGACACGATTTCGGAAGGCAACGTTTCGCTTGCATTGAAGGAGCATTCGATAGTCGCATTGTTTTTTGAGGAGCCGTCCACGCGCACAAGGGTGTCGTTCGAGGTGGCAACGGCGCAGCTTGGCGGAATGCCGATATACATAGACGCGCACACCTCCCAGACTGTAAGAGGGGAGGCGCTGTCAGACACTGCGAAGGTGCTCAGCGCGTACTGCGATTTCATAGCTGTAAGGATAAACAGCCATGACGACCTGATAACGATGGCGGACAACTCGAAAGTGCCTGTGATAAACGCGCTTACTTCGTTGGAGCATCCCACCCAGGCGCTCGCCGACTGCTATACCATATTGAAAAGGAAGGGAAGCCTCAGCAAGCTGAAAATCGCGTTTATGGGAGACATAGCGCAGAACACCGCAAATTCATTGATGCTTACCGCGGTGAAACTTGGCGCAAACATATCTCTTGTAGGGCCAAGTAGCTGCAAGCCGAACACATTCTACTTCAACAAGGCACGTGGGTACGGCGAGGTAAACGTATACGATTCCATTAAAGACGGGCTTGACGACGCCGACATAGTGTATACCGATACGTTCGTAAGCATGGGCGACGAGTCTGAGGCGTCAAAAAGGCGCAACATGTTTGCCCAGTACCAACTTAACAACAAAGCCCTATCATATGCAAAGGATGATGCACTTGTCATGCATCCGCTTCCTGCCCATCGCGGCGAGGAAATCGCATCGGAGGCAATCGACGGGCCGAAAAGCATCGTATGGGAGCAGGCGAAGAACAAGCTTCTTATCGAGAAGGCAATCCTTTTGTACATATCGAAGCAGGACTAAGCATCATTGCAGCAGTTGCTGTCGCACCGCAATCCCGACTTTTTATACGTATTCACGGCACATCGCCTACCGCAAGGATTATAGATTGATACGTATATTATTTTTGTATAATGGATGATAACCCATGGACCTTCTTGGAAAAGTCGCGATAATAGTCGTGATCCTTGTAGTGGTATTCAGCGCGGGATTCATAATATTCAAGCGAAGCACGGAATCGCAATTGACATCGTCACAAGCGGTGCAGTTCGTAATAAACGACCTCAAGGCAAGCAACCCCAACGCAAACATAACAATAATAAACGTCTCGAACTCGACGCTCAAGAAGGGGAGCTATGACATAGTCCTGAGCATCGTCTACAACGCGACAAGGCCTTGCCCCACACTGTTCATAGAGGGGTTTGACTATCCAGCTACCGGCCTTGTGCCCAGCATCGACAACCTATACACGAAGAACTGCGAGATATACGGATTAACTGGCGCGCCCTCGTACGTGATAAGCTCCCCAGAGATCGCGATAGCAAGGTCGTACAACCAGGGAATAAGCCAGATAACAGATTACGTTTCGACATTCGGATACAACAACACCATCGTAACGGCAAGATTCTATCCGTCGCTGAACGATAATGTTACGCATCTGGGGCAGAACTTCTACAATGTCTGGCTCATAAAATACAACGCGATGAATGCGAATTATTCGGTTTATGCGATTCTTGATTCATCAGGGGCCGTTGCAGGAAACTACACGGGCACCACATCCATTGGCTGAAATAAATTTGCAATCTGTGCGGCACATGTTAAAGTACAGGACAAGTATCTCCCAATATACACCCACTAACTCCTTGCGTTTTATACGCCCTATAATCTCGGAAAGTCCTTCCTCAACGTTCATCCATACCTCTACACCTGTTATAGTGCCCACTCTCCTCCAGGACTCCCCTGTTTCCAAAAGGAATTCTATGTACCTGGAGGCTATTTCAGGATTTTCCCTTATTGAATTTGAGAGCTTTGCTAACTTTTTTGTTCTGTCAGACCCTATCGGAAAGCCATGGTCAATGTCGGCTCGCTGCAGTCTCATCAAGGTGCCTAGACTTTTTACTTAACTTTAGAATTTGCTAAGACTATATCAGAATAACTATAATGC
>CAZFUA010000013.1:0-17604 GCA_964521995.1 Microcaldota archaeon | reverse complement strand
AAATCCGATAATAACGCCCACATTCATGCTTGTGTGGAGCAACGCGCCTTATGCGGGGTACACCCTGCTCGTGGACAGCCTCCAGCCGCTGGCAACCCTGTTGAACCTGTCTGTAGAGTCGTTCGTGGTGCAGCTTCTGCTGCTTGCGATATTACTCTATGCCTGGCCATGGCTGCTCTTCGGCGGGATAGTGCTCAGAAGCACGCTGTTTACGCGCAGGCTGGGCGGCACGCTCATAGCCATAGCACTTGTCGGTATATTCATATATCCCGCTGTTTTCTCAATAGAATACCTTTCCCTGGGCAAGGGATTCGATACCTCAGCTGCCTCGTCAATTCCTGGAGGATACAGTTCCGCATACGGTTTCAACGTCATAACAACGCTTCCGGCAACGCCAACCGCACAATGGCCCCAGTGGCAAAAGGCTGGCACGATGTCCGGGAATTACGTGGTGAATTTCTTCGTGGAGCCGAATATAAAGGCAATCGCATGGTCGTATAGCTGCTGGCCCAACATACTGGGCGGATACGTCAGCGGCGGACTGTTCAGCGCGGAGGTCAAGGACACGGCGTATCTAATGATACCGCTGACAGGCGTGATTACCGAGCTAAAGTACATCGCACAGGGGGCGCTCACGAGTTCATTTCCCTCATTCAATCTTCCTGCGTACTGCAGCCCCGCAAATGCATTGAGTACGTTCTTCGCGATGATGGATGCCTACGGCATCATAGGACTTGTATCGTTCTTCATACCATTGATAAATATAGTGGTATCCATAAGCTCCATACAGGGATTATCCGAGCTTCTCGGAGGGGACACATCGCTTGCGGGACTTGCAAGGATATTGTAGGTATTGCGTTATGAAAAATACAAAAACAGGAGGGCGCGGCCCCAGGGCGGGGAACATCAAAGCTAGGGCTGCGTTCCTGTTCGTGATTTCCATACTCATATTCTCCAGCATGGGCATGGTACTTACGGCTTCAGCATCCACCGGCATAATCAATGCCGCAGAGACGGCCTTCGAGAGCGGATTCTGCGGCGGGTCCCAGGGATTCGGAGGGCTGTACGGCGGGTTAATACCTGCATCTAACGTACTTGCCGGGCATGGCAAGGGCGAGCAGAGCCTGCTTGACATGTCCGTGTTCATAATGCTGACCCTTGTGCTCGTAGGGTCAGTCATATACATTGTAGGATATGTGCTCGCACTGGAAAACGTCAAAAACATGGCAAAGGCGGAGTTCGGCGAGATACTGGTCACCGCGATAGTCGTTTTCATATTCATAGGGGGATTCAACCTCGCGTCGATAGGCGCCAATCCGCAGAATGTGTTCCATGCAGCGGGAAACAACTTCGGAAGGCAGACATACGTGGACGACTGCATGTACATGACCGGCACCTCTATGGGCCTAATACTGCCGCTGTTCGTTGCCGGTAGGATACAGTGGTTCATGGATCTTGTCGAATCCTTCCAGGTAAACCTCAATCCCGCGTATTTCGGTCCCTCATTCGCCCCGTTCCTCGGTTACAACCTGTTCGATACGATGTTCGGTATACTGACAACAGTAGGCTGGGGCATGGTGCTCATGGTGCTCGCGATAACTGTCCTTCTGGGTTTCATATTCGCGTTCTTCCCAGTATTCCTGTATGCAGGCATCGTGCTGCGAAGCCTTCCCTGGACAAGGGCCGCAGGGGGCGCCTTCCTTGGATTGTTCGTAGGATTTTACATAGTGTTTCCGCTTCTCCTGCATGTCATGCTCTCCGGTTACGCATCCACAACATCCGGTTACACTTCTCTTCTCAACAACCAGGTCGTAACGCAGGCAGGCATAGCCTCGGGGCTTACCGCGCAGTCGAGGAACGGTGCCTCGGCCACCGCAGGCTACCTGTCCAATCTCGTCGCAGAGGTCGAGGATGTGTATGACATAGCGAGCAGCGGGACTTTCGGGATAGTGAACGGCTTCGTGCTGTTCGTTATAGAGCCTGCTGCATTCACGGTGTTCGCCATAGTATTCGCCCTCATAATATCATTTGATTTTGCAGAGATCGCCGGAAGGCTTCTGGGCGCACCGAACCTCAGCGCAGGCATGATGGTCGGCAGACTGAAGGGATTGTCTTGATGGTAACATGCAAAGCATAATAAACATGGTCATGCAGCATTCCGCCCTTCTCGCGGCCCCATTCGCAAATCTGCCGATAAGCCCGATCATATGGATACCTGTGGCGCTTATCGCTGTGCTTGCGGTTATCGTGGTCGCGGCGTTCACCTACATACTGTCAACCATAGTAAAAAGCGAGAACGCAAAGGCCTGGGCCAGGTTCCAGGTATACGAGGCCCTGCTTTCCATCATACTGATAATCGCCTTCGGCGCGCTCTCGTTCCTGTTCTTCCTGAGCCCGCAGCCGGTCTTCAGCGCCCTCAACCTTGTGCCAAGCACCTGCACCGGCGCCTCGCAGCTGCACACGCTCGCATCATGCGACCTCAGCGTTTTCAACAACGCATCATTCGCGTTTGCCAGATACATTTTGTACGCGACGTACGGCATCGCGTTCATTTCCGGGGAGTCGCCCACGTTCAATCCGAAACCGTTTGGCGCACTTTCAATATCATTTTCCGTGACCGCGCCACCGCTGGTATCGGTGCAGACCATCCAGATCCTGACGTTTACATACGAAATAATACTTTTCGCCCTGATATTCAACCAGGTGCAGCTGATACTTCTTGCAGGTTCGGTGTTCTTCCTTTCGTTCTTCCTTACAATAGGCGTATTGGCGAGAACCACGGGATTCCTGAGGACGTTCGGCGGCGGCATGATCGCCTTCGGCCTGGGCCTGGGAATCGTGTACCCCCTTCTAATAAGCCTTACCTACGGATACGTGGACGTAGCTGCAAACCTGGTATGCATGCAGTCGACAGCCTGCGCGGTATTGGGCGCTACGACGAGCATACTTGCGGCGATAGGGGCACTGGTGCTGAATCTTGTGACAACGCTTAGCCTTTCAGCGTTGCCCGCGGCGATCGGAGCGCTGTTCATGTACATAGGCTACATATTGGTGGGGCTTACCGTAATCCCGTTTATCAACATTGCAATAGTGGATGCATTTATAATTGACTTTTCAAGTGCTATAGGCGAGCGCATGAGTTTCAGCCAGCTATTCTCCAACCTCATATGAGAAAGCGATGCAAATGAAATTGAAAAACATTCACATGGTTTTGTTTCTTTCCTTCGCGCTTATAGCTGTGTCCATGTCCGTGGCTCAAGCCGCGACATCCAACTGCGGGCTCGTGCCCTCCAGTTCAGCCTCGCAGATCTCCCAAAACGAGCCATGGTACTGCCCGATAAACCAGGAGGTGTATTCGGAGTGGTCGAATTACGTCCCGATTGCGCTCATAGTCATACTGCTCTCGTTCGGAATAGCCGGCATAATCTTCATGACCGGCATTGCGCTGAACAGCAACAAGATAAGAAACTTCGGAATCGGGGAGCTGTACGAGGCACTTGCCACTGCGATAATAATAGCCGCGTTCCTTTACCTGTGCAGCGTAATGTTCGGCATACTTCCAGGGACATATGTCGGGAAGATAAACCCGTACTCAACCGCATTCAACCTGATGACCCAGACCATAGGGACAGCGGAGCAGATGTACACCTCGCTTTTCAAGGTGTATCTGTCTGTTTCGTATGTGACAAGCACCTCGATAGTGATGGGGTTCGGGGGCGCGCTGGGCAAGGCCGCATCCAGCCTGCTTAACCTTATAGGTTTCCTGCCGCAGCTTTTCGTCAACGCCGCGACCATACCCGCAACGATATACTTCCTTGATCCCGCGGTTGCCATAGGCGGATTCCTGACCGACGGCATAATGGCGCTCTATGCCGAGTACTACCTGCTCGTTTTCTTCTCCGTGGCTGCGATCCCGGTGTTCCTGATACCGGGGGTGTTCTTCAGGGCGATATTTCCCACAAGGGCGTTCGGCGGCATACTTATAGCTCTGGCATTCGGGTTCTATCTCATAATGCCATCGCTGTTCGCGGTTGCGTACTATTTCACCGCCCCGACAGTGCAGAGGGACATGGGGCTTTCCACCCTGCAGATGCAGAGCCTAAGCTACTCGTCGGGCAGCGTGGTCTCCCAGTCAAGTCCTCTCGTCCAGCAGCTCTCGGGGGTAAAGTCCTCCCTGAACGGATTCTGGCTCCTGATATTCTTCTATCCGTCACTGATAATCGCGATAACGTACACTGCAATAAGGGAGATAGCCAACTTCGTAGGCCGTGCAGCTCACGTGTCAGGCAGGCTCAGGATATTCATATAAGTTACATGCAGGGGAAACCACAACAATGAATAAATTACTTGGCATCGAGATATTAGGCTGAATTAGATGAACCCGAAGATATTCCTATTGATAGGATTCCTTGCATTGTCGCTGGCGATGATGGGCATAGCGACGATCGTTCCCGGAACACTGACATACCAACCGGTCAGGACCCTTCTGCTCGTGCTTGCGGTCTTCTTCGACGTCATGGCATTCGCATCTAGATACTACACGTACCTGCTGGCGCCCCTGGTGAAACAGAGGAAGAAAAATGTCGTGATAAACGACCAGCCCCCATACTGGGTATCAACAACAGGGGACTGCATAGTGAGGAAGGACGGCAACACCTACACAGCTACCGCTTACATAAACATACCCCTTTACGTATCCGCAAGCGAGATGTCTGACGAGGAAAAATTCAGGTTCGCGATGCAGGTGAGCAGGCTTGTGGGCATAAGCAAGGACCCCGTAAGGTTCACCAGCGAGCTTTACCTGATGAACAAGGACGAGTACATACAGAAGCTCAAGGACAACATCAACCAGATGGAGATGGAGGAGGCGAAGCTTGCGGACCCGAACTCAAAGGCGCAAGGCCCTGAGATGGAGCACATAAAGGGAAAGCTGTCCATGTGGAGAAGAATGCTGGAAAACGTTTCCAAGGAGGTGTCCTTCGAACTCGGATCTTTCGCCGCAATATCCGCAAAGGGCGTAAAGGAGTTCGAGGCGATAACGATAGTGCAGCAGAAGGCGAGGGAGCTCATGAACGGCATAGCTTCGACATTGGGAGTATCCCCGAACATAGTGGTGGGCAACGACATACTCAAGTACATAGAGCCGGAATACCTAATACCCTATACGACAATCACTGAGCAGATAAGCCGCAACATACAGCAGCAGGTGTCATGACATGGATGAGGAAGGCATAATGTATCTCGCGTTCTGTCTTGTAATGCTTCTCATAGCCATATCGATGATACCGAAATTCGGGAAGGGCTACATGGAGGTGGTATCGTTCTTCATAATACTGACAGGGGTCATATTCATAGTGCTTTTGAATTTCGCCGATGCGATGGTAGTCTCGATGGTGTTCAGCACGCTCAACATAACGTTCCAGCCGGCACAGGGCTACAAGATCGTGAAGAGCCAGAACGCCATAGTGAAGAACGTCAACGGACTCTTCTACGCGACCGGATACGTAACAGCCAACCTCTTCGCCTACACTTTCAAGCTCGAGACCGAAACAACTTCCGATGACCAGAAGATGGCAATGGCCCCCGAAAACTGGGAGCGCGCCATAATGAACATAGGATTCCCGATAAAGTACCACGCGCTTGCCATGGGCCTTGACGTTCAGAAAGTCAGGGACTATTTCGAGGGCAAGAGGTCATACGAGGAATTCCAGATGTCCAGGGCGCTCCAGAGCCCCACAGTGAGCGACATGACCATAACGGAAATACAGAGGAAGATAAACGTAATACAGAGAAAGATAGACAGGATATCCGAGGGCGAGAGGCCCGTGGCAACTGTAATGTACTTGGAAACGACAGCAATAGGGGTAAGCGAGAAGGCCGCGCTGGACACCCTGACGCAGCAGATAAACGGATTGCAGATAGCCCTTAGCTCCATGGATGTCGACCTTTCGAGGATATCAGGAAGGGAGATGTACGTGCTGTTCAACTTCAACTTCGCGCTTCCGACAACATTCGAGGAGACGGCAACGTATTTCGACCAGCAGACTTGACGGTATTTATAGATTGGTTTGTATAAATAATGGAAATGGTGCGGCAATGACCCTTGTGAAACTGCAGCACATAATGAGCAACGAGATAGCGAAAAGGGCTTTCATATCAAGGCCCCCGGAGCCCCCGGCAGGCATACTCATGGGCGACCCGCTGCAATCCATTTTTATAGGAACTACAAAGATATTCAAGGTGCCGTTTGCCTGGTCGTACCTCAACATAACGAACCCGCACATAGCGGTTGTCGGGATAACGGGCGCAGGAAAGAGCTACTTCGTGAAGACGCTCCTGGTAAGGGCCAACTACATATGGGACACTAACGCGATAATAATAGACTTTGCCGGGGAATACAAGGCATGGGTAAAGCAGAGCGGCGGCATAGTCGTGTCGCTCGGGAAGGGCGACTACATGAACATAATGGATTTGTCATCGATGAGGCCGCTGGACAGGACGAAGCAGATAATGACGTCCTTCGAGATACTCACCGACATATCCTCGTATCCCGAGCAGCGTAGAATAACCGAGGAGGCCATCGAGCAGGCATACGTAAATTTCGGGTTCAGCCTGTCGGATAAGCCCCCTGCCGGAAAGGACCCCCCCACTTTGCACGACGTAATATACCTACTACAAGAAAAGCTTCAAGAGGGCACTTACGAATATCCTGCTGAATTGGAGAATGCTGTCTACAGGCTCAGGCAGTTCGCAAGGGAGGGCGAGGACTACTTCGCGAAGAAGAGCACTCTGGACATAGGAAAGCTCTCGCATTCCGGGCTTGTGGCCGTCGACCTTTCGGGACTTTCCGATGACAGGTTCAGGGCGATGGCCGCGCTGTTCATACTGCAGACGCTCAAGGAGATAATGAGGAGCGAGAACTGGAGCGAGACCAAGGGCGTAAAGGCGCTCGTAGTCCTTGACGAGGCATGGAAGGTCGCAAGCGACGACAAGAGCGATGCGATACTCATAGTAAGAGAAGGAAGAAAGTACCAGTTCGGACTGATAGTCGCGTCGCAGAACCCGACAGACATAAACGAGGCGATATTCTCCAACGTGGGCACAACGTTCATACTAAGGATAAAATTCGAGAAGTTCATGAACTACCTGCAGGGATCGCTCAACTTCTCGAACTTCATAAAGACCGAAATAGGGAAATTCGGCGTAGGGCAGTGCGCGGTCGACATGGCATTCCAGACCGCGATAAGGTTTCCCGAGATATTCGTTCTCGAGAGGATATACGGCGAGGAACCGCTTTACGTATACACCCTTGATCTGTCCGACATACTGACCCCGAGCGAGACCCAGGCTGGCGTTCTGCAGAGCGAGTACCAGTTCGAGAGGGACGAGCTCAAGAACAAGCTCATAGAATACAACATATCAATGGAGGGCATAAACGAGATATTCGAGACCATGGACGCCCAGCACCGGACGCTCAAGCTGCTCGAGTTCGTGAGGATACTGGAGAAGAACAGCATAGGCATGCCGAATGTGGTTACATTCCTGAAGAGCCTCAGCATAGAGGACCAGCTCATAACGAGGATAATAAGCGGGGCATCGGCGAGGATGCCGAAGCCCGCAGTATGAATAAGCGCATCAGTGACTGTTGATTAGATGGGAAAGAACGTATGCATAATGTGCATGAAGGAAAGGCCAGGGCTTACCGTAAGGGGCGATGCAATACTCAGCGCGCTCAGGTGGATAAAGCGCAACGTGACGAGAAACCCGAAGAACTACACCCTTGTGGTGTGCAAGGAATGCTTCCTTGACTACAAGAAGAAAAGGGACAGCTACGAGCGCAAGATGGTCATATACGCAGTGCTCGGAATAATATTCCTGGCTGCGATAACCGTGGTGTCGAGCAGCAAGCTGGGCGCAATAGCCGTAGGCCTCGTCATAATGCTTTTCCTGTTCCTCATAGCGCAGCTGAGCTACATACCCGGGGTCAACATGCCGGAAACAAAGGCAAAGGGCAAACCAAAAAGGCGAACCGGATAAACTGCGTTATGCTCCTAAAATTGCATTTGCAGGAAAGCCTTAAGTTTTTGCTGTTCCATATCTCACATCAGGCCAGGATTGTCCAAGTGCAATAAATGGGATGCGAGATAGAGGTAAAACCGCTACATGGCGCCGTAAAAGCCACGGCGAAGATAGAAACAGGGAGCGAGGTCCCCGAAGCGCAGAGGACCATAGACACTAAACACATAATCGAAGAATTGCAGGGGCTTATCCGGCGCGTCACCGAAGACAAGAACGGGACACTGCAAATGACCTTTGCCAAATATCCTACTGGGGAATTCTACATTTTCAAAATGATAAAGAGATAAACGCGCAGAACGACATAACCGCCTTCTGAAAAAATTCCCGTAAAGCTATATAAATATACACTTCATATATTGAGCTGATAGCGATGCGCAATCTTACGGATTTCGCCTCGAAATCCGGGATCGCAGGAGTGTTTATTTGCCAGAGGAAGTTGTCGCGATAGAGCCCAAGACCGATGGCCTAGAGATAAAGGCCAAGCTTATAGGAAACTTCGACGAGATAAGCAAGAGGTTTTCTTCCCTTCAACTCTTCTCAGTCAACAAGTCGCAGGAAGGCGTAAAGCTGCTGAGGGTGGAAAGTCGCGACATACAGAAACGGCCCTTCCTGTTCATGATAATCGACATGAGGCCCGGCAGGGCCATAATATACTACACAATAGCTCTTGACTCAAGCCCGAAGATAAGAAGGCTCTCGGTACTCAAGACCTTCCTCAGCGTGTTGGCCCTTGTATCGGACCAGTACATAGTGGACAACACGGAACTGTTCCAGCACCTCGATTCGTCTATAGACGAGGTGCTCAATTCCATAACCCAAAGCTACAGCGCGCTGTTCAACAACTACGACTCGCTGTTCAATGAGTACAAGGAGACGAAGCGTCTCGACGTCGAATTGGAAACATCGAACAGGAATCTTACTGTTCAGGCGCTCCAGCTCGACGACGAGAACAAGCAGCTCAAGGCGGACCTCAACGAATTAAAGTCGTACTCTGACAAGTCCCTAATGGTCATGGTGCAGGACTGGCTTGAATCCCACGACGATACCATCGATATAGACGGGTTCGGCAAGACGTACAAGCTCAGCCCCACGAGGGTCGAACAGATACTGAACAAGATGGTATCGCAGGGCTACATAGAACTGAAGGGTTGATCATGATATACCAAGCAAGGATAAACAAAAAGGCCAGTAACGTAAAGGTATACGTCGTGCTGAACAGAATAGGCCAGAGGGATAATTTCCTTACCAAGATGTTTCTGAAACTGTTCAGGCAGGAGAGGAAAACCCAGGAGAGCCCCAAGGATTCTGAAAAGGCAAGGCGAAAATAATGGCTAACATAGAGGCTGGCGTGCCTGCACTTGGATTCAAGAAACGCAAGTCGATAAGCAAGAAGAAGATAGCCATCATAATACTTCTCGGGATACTTGCGGTCGCGACGATAGCCACATATTTCGGAATAAGCCTGATAAACGCCATAAATGCGCTGAACCATCCAAACAAGGGCGGTCCGGCCGCCACTCCGATGCTGAACGCCTCGCTCAGGGAACAGGACCTTCTGTCGTACAACAGCACCGAGTTCTATCTGCCCTATGTCCTGATAAAATACAACTCGTACAACGTGTCGAAAATAGTGGCTAACGCGAGCCTTTACGCGTATCCGCCCCCGCAGGAAATCTACATGCTGAACGTAACGAATGAATGCTTCTACTGCGGGGATCCGACAGCGATAACCAGCGCGCTTTTCAGCGGACTGATGAACTACGGGATAATACAGAGCCCGTCCAACGTCACCATGATAACGCCCTCGGACCTGCTCAGCGTACCAAACGACTCGCTGATCATAGTGCTCAACGGCCTTCTTCCCAACGAGTTCCTGCAGAACGCCAGCGGAACGAACCTGACGGTGCTGGATTACCTCCTCATAAGGCACGACAGCATACTGTATGTGGGGCAGCAGTTCACCAACGTTCTTCTTCCGGATTCCGTTGTCATACCCGCCCAGAATTTTCCCGCTTACCTTGATACGTTCCAGTACGACGGAAACTCTGTCGTAAAGAGCGGGTACTACTTCAACAAGACGACATTCGTTTTCGCCAACGGATCGCTGTATAACGGCCATCTTACGTACACCAACAAGTACAACGGCTCAATAGCCGCGTTTCCGAACACGCCCAGCTCATGGAGATACGCGAACCAGACCGGAAGCGACGTGGCGAAAGCCATATTCCAGTTGTTCTGGCTGCCGAAATACGCTTCCGGGACCAGGATCATCACAGTACCTAACGTGGCAAATTCCTCTTCCGAATTCGGCATGGTGATGAACGCCACGAAACTTCCCTATTTGGCGAATTTCTCCTCGATAGCGGATAAGACCGGTTCCATAAGGGTATCGCTTGCAGCCAGCGCCCCGTATCCGTACAACTCCACGAACATCGTATACAAGTACATATACTCCAAGCCCATGCTCTACAACAACGGCACCCTTGGCATATACGGTTTCATGATGACCAACCAGACGGTGCCGCTCACATTCAGCATAGTGACGCATTCCAATACCCCGATAAACATACAGCCCCATCTATCCATTTACGACCTGAACAACACGCAGGTGTTCAGCACGCCATTGTCATTCATACACAACGTCTCCAACAACTTCACGTTCCTGCTGCCCTATGAAAGGCTCTTGCTTACTCCAGGAAGGGGCTACATAATAAAGCTGCACAGCTTCTACGGCACGGAATACGGGGGCGCGTTCTTCAACGTATCGCCCATAGTACTGAAGATCGTGGCAGCCAACATAACGTCCGACAAATTCTATTTCTCCGTTATATCGGACAACCAGCGCGTGAACGACCTCCCATACTCCATAATGCTCAACGGGCTCTACCCCAGCAAGGGCGTCATAAAGAACGGCACGATATATTATGCGGTTCCCCAGGGCACGCCGACAATAACCGGAAATCTCAACTTCACCATAAATGTTTCGAAGGGCGTGTTCTACTACAACGTGTCGTACAATCCGCTGCCGTTCAAGATAAACAACCAGTACGTAGAGCTCGTCATAGCGGTAGTGGCAATGATAATAATAATAGTGTTCGTCAAGGCCCCGAACCGCGACGAGTTCTACATAGACGTGCCGAGCCTCCCCGAAGAAAAGAGTGAGGAGATAAAGATAAAACCGGACGAGATAATAAGGGCGTTCGACGCGCTGAACATGTCGTATCGCTGGAAGTACATGCCCTTGTCTAAAAGCGAGATACGAACCGCGATAACGAGCTATGTGAGGTACAATAACATACCTGTCAACCTTACGTACAGCAACATAGAAAGAATACTGGACCAGCTTTCCGCAAAGAACTATCTTGTTAACATAGACAACCTGTATGCCCCGTCGACATGGATAACGGGCAGCAAGCACGACATGGAATACCTTGCTACGTTCAAGAAGCTCAGGATATTCCTTGTAACGCATGGTTACATATTCACGGATCTGGACGCGAGCACGACGAGCGACATAGTCGCGACGCTTCACAGCGAGCGCAAGTACATAGTGGTAAACTCCGAGACCAGCAAGTTCCAGCACATACCCGTGTATTCCGGGTCAAAGACCTACATCGCGTTTCTCAACGCGTATGTGCTCGAGGATTTCATGAAGAGGCTGTACTCCTCGTCCACGAAAGACGCGGAAGAGATGAAGATGTACATAAGCGCAGATTACATAAGGCTGATAGACGCGGACAACCCCGAGGAGCTCATCAACTAGTTGAATCTGTCCTTGTATTTTTAAAATGTGTAAAAATGGTGCGAACATGAAATTAAAAATAGCCATGCCAGCAAAGACTGCGATAAGGAAATTTGCCACAATCAATGGAATTTATGGCGCTGTGCTCATAACTACTGCAACATATGGAGCGCATGCCGTAGAACCGCACCTGTCGAATCTCCAATGCCTTCTAAGAGGTGCTGAAATAGGCGTGCCCCTGAGTATCGGAGCTGCGGGTGCATTTGTGGCGATATCTAAATTAATTAGGAACGAATGGGCTAAGGACGATTAAAAGCGCAAAGCTGTTGGCGGCTCACTGTTCCGCGTCTTCCATATCATTTTCCCCCTCTTTTTTCGCCTTGGGGTAATGCTTTGCGACAAGCTCCTCGATGCTTTTCTCGATCTTGTCCCTGTCCTTTCCGGTTATTTCGCTAAGGTCGCCCGCAAGCTGCTTCGTGTACCTCATTATAGTATTGTACCTGCTGCTCTCCTCATGCAGCTTTGCCTTGCCGCTCACGTAACGCTGAACCCCTCTGGCAGCCTCCATCACCGCCAGCTTTATTTCCTCGATTATCTCATCTACTTGCGCTATTGACTCCTTGCCGACGCCGGAATACGGGATGTGGGCTGAGGATACGTTTACCAGTACGCTCACGGGTTGGTTATCCATGTCTATGTTGTATCTTTTCCACTGTATGTCCTTTACCGCAACTGTTATCGCGCAGGAACCGTTGTCGAAGAGCAAAGGCACCCTGTTCGCGAACCTGAGAATGGCGCCCTCATAGCCTTCTTGAGTCTTCTTTCCTGCGGACCCTCCGAATGCGACTGCGGCCTCGACAATGAATGGTATGCCGCCCCTGAATACTGTCGGTTTTCTCTCCACTATGTTCATGAATTCAGGATCGAGTATGTTCCTTAATGCTACCTCTATCTGCTCCTTCCCTATCGCCTTTATGTGCGAGCCGTCAGGGGCTATCCATTTAACATTCGAAAAGGCCTTTATGATCTCTTCCGCATCTGCCCATGTAAGCTTCTTCGGGTCCATGTCGAAGTCCACGCCTTGCGCGATGCCCCTAAGCTCATTCACCTTGTTTGCGCTTATTCTCGAGAAATCCTCCACAAGGAACGAACTCACCTTCCTGCTTTCCGTCATATGCGCGAATTCCAGCATGTCATTTACGGAAAGACCTAGCGGATGCGGTTTCGTGGGCCTCGGCCTTTCAGGTATCTTGTCCACAGCCCTCAGGAAGACGTGCTCCTTGCCCTCCGGGTCTTTGAACTTTATCTCTATATGCGGGTTCGAGAGCGCGGTTCGCCTGAGATACTCGTAAACGCCATGGTCACCATTCTCATATTTCACGTCCGCAAATTCGCCCTCCACATAAAGACCTCTAAAATCCTCGTGAATGTTGTTCATGTTGCTTACTACAGGCTTGTTCTTGATCGTGTCTATTGATATGTTGCATGAATACCCATTCTCGTTTCCTGTAGATGATTTCACGAATATCTGCTTGCCCGTGGTTATCTGCGAGAACAGGGTGCAGCCTGCTGCGCCAATTCCCTGCTGGCCCCTCTGCTGCATGTACCTGTGGAACTTCGTACCTGCCAATATCGTAGCAAGCGCCTTGCCGACGTAATTCTTTGGTATCCCAGGCCCGTTGTCAAAAACGGAGACCTTGTATTTTCCATCTGCAATTTCGCTTACAGACACCTCGATTGTCGGGAGTATGTTCGCCTCCTCACATGCATCAAGGCTGTTGGTGCAGAATTCATGCACTACTGTCACAAGGGATCTTACCTTTCCCGAATAACCCAGCATCTGCCTGTTCTTCTTGAAGAACTCCGCTATCGAGTGCTCCTTGAACTCCTTGAATATCTCCTCTGCTTTTCTGGTCTCCATCGGATTCATCTAGAACTTTGCGGTTCTTGCCTGCTGCTTGTTCTTCCTGTGCGCAGCCTCCATCCTCGTGTAAGCAAGCCTGTGCGTCCCTCCTTCTATGAGCGTGTTCACCGCGGTTTCGGCCTCGTTGATGCCACTTATCGTCCCGACAAAGCTCACGGTCTCTCCGTAAACGCTCATGCTAGCCCCGCTTACTTTCTCTATGTATTTCTTCGTCCTTCCCCCCTTTCCTATTATTCTCGACTTTATCTGCTTTATGCGCTTGTCGCTTGAAGCGAGTTGGCCTAAGTCTATGCTCGAGAAGTAATAATCCGTGTCGTTGAGCCTGCATGCATGCTCTATGTCAAATCCCCTGCCGAATGCGTATAATATGTTTTTGGCGGAGAATTCGGAAAACGCGTCCCCGGTTATCTCTATGGTGTCGTCCTGGCCGACGTTTATCCTGCACTTGCACAGCCTCTCGACTCTGTCTATTATGTTTTTGTTGTCCTTTATCGTACTTATCCTCTTGTGCGGTATATAGAGCTGCTCCATCTCGTCACTACCTTGTATGTCGTTCATATGTCTTTAATATGGCAAAAATATAAAGCCTTGTACCATCCACTGTTCTTGAAAACCACGATTAATTGCAGTTCCGCAGTTAACCTTCCTCAAATGGCATCAGGATGGGCCAAACGGACTGAAGACAAAAGCAGTTATCACAATGCCGCAATGATTTGCAAACATATAAACAATTCGGCTTTCATGCAATAAAGCGCCACGCATGACGAAAAATACAACTGCTATCATGCGCAGCGATAAAATCCGTCTCGTCCAGCAATTCCGCAAATTGCAAAGATTTAAATACTTAAGTATTTACAATAATCACGTGATTCATTCATGATTCTTGCATGCACCATACATGCACCGTTCGTGAATGTGTTGGGATATGATTAATATGAATTCAAACAACAACCGCTCAAAAAGGCAAATCGAGAATGAATTGCAGGAGATGAGGAGGCAGATAGGCCAGCTTTCCACAAAGAATTCGACCATGCGCGTTGCGCTTGAGGGCAAGGCAAAGTCCGAGGAGATTGGATCAAACCTTCTCGTGCTCTTCAAGCACGTCACCAAGGAGCTTGACAGCATATCTGAAAGGCTGGACAAGATAGATGCTACAATTAACGCTGATTATTATGAGCAAGAGGACCAGGAACCGTACCAACAGGAGAACAACAGGCTTGTAAAAGTCCAGCCGGGACAACAGCTGTCTGAACTGGCTCTATCTGAACTAGACCTACAGATACTGCAGATAGTTCAGACAAGCAAGCGCGAACTCGCTTGCGCGGACGACATAAGGCGGCAGATGAATTACAAGGGGAGGAACGCTGCTTCGGCTAGACTCAACAAGCTTTTCAGGATGAGGCTTCTGCAAAGGTACCAGTTGGGCCACAAGGTCTATTACAAGTTTGATGCTGGCAAGACGACTACAACGCTAATTATTTCACCCCCACAGTAAAGTTTGGGCCTGCGTCTAGTACGCAGGCTCCTAATGCTTTTCCTAAAATTAGCGTTTTCATCATACTGACCTAATTTTATACTTTCCTGATTTATTCTATATGATTCAATGGACGATAATGAGCTGAGAGAGCTTAGCGAAATAATATCAGCTCTTCCGTATTCATACGATGTCTCCGCTTTCTCGACGGACATAAAGGATAACTACCAGAAATACGAGGGCAAAAAGGTGAACGTTGCCGGGCGCCTCACCGCCATAAGGAAATCCGGGAAGCTCATGTTCGCCGACCTTCTGGACAAAAATGGGAAGATACAGATATACCTCAATTACTCCGAAATAGGGGAAAAGCGTTTCGCCGAGGCGAAGAAATTGAATGCGGGCGACATGATAGGCGTGGAGGGCACAGTATTCAAGACGAATCCGGGGGAGATAAGCATAAGGGCGATCAGCTATGTGATGCTTGCAAAGGCCATGAGAACGCTTCCGGACAAGTGGCACGGCCTTCAGGACGTCGAGACAAGGTACAGGAAAAGGCACCTCGACCTGATAATGAATGGAGACGTGCGCGACGTATTCGTAAAGAGGAGCAGGATAATATCATCGATAAGGAGGTTCCTCGAAAGCAACGGCTTCATGGAGTTCGAAACGCCGGTAATACAGCCGCTGTACGGCGGCGCTGACGCGGTGCCGTTCAGGACTTACGTGAAGACTCTAGAGGAGGAGTACTATCTGAGGATTGCGGACGAGCTTTATCTGAAAAGGCTGATAATAGGCGGATTCGACAAGGTCTACGAGGTGTGCAAGGATTTCAGGAATGAGGATCTAGATTCCACCCACAGCCCTGAATTCACGATGGTAGAATGGTACCAGGCATATGCGGATTACAACGAGATGATGAGGCTTACCGAAACACTGCTCAACTATATTGCGAAAGATCTTTTCAAGACTCATGAAATAACCTATCAGGGCAAGAAAATAAGCCTGAAGACACCTTTCAAGCGGGTGAGCTTCGTTGAGAGCATAAACCGCAAGACGGGTGAAAACATACTCGAGCTCAGCGACGAGGAGCTCTTCAAGCTTGCCGAAAAGCACAAGATAAGATTCGAGAAGGGCAAGAGGACCCGCATGCATGCATACGGCAAGCTTTTGGAGACTCTGGTGCAGCCCGAGCTGGTGCAGCCCACTTTTGTCGTAGACTTTCCCAGGGAAACATCCCCGCTTACCAGGCCCAAGCGCGGGAACCCGAAACTTGTAGAGCGCTTTGAGTTGTACATAAACGGCATCGAGCTGGCGAATTCCTATTCAGAGCTGCAGAACCCCATAATCCAGAAGCGGAATTTCGATGATGAGCAGCTCAAGGCGAAGGAGGGCGACAAGGAGGCCGAGCCGTTGGACATGGATTTCGTGGAAGCGATGGAGCATGGAATGCCGCCTACCGGCGGCCTTGGGTTGGGGATAGACAGACTGGTGATGCTGTTGACGGACAGAACATCCATAAAAGAGGTAATACTCTTCCCGATGGAAAAGCGCGGAAAGGGCTAGCGTGCGGATTTCTCCGCCATTCCCTAGGGGTTTGAAGAAACCAATAGGTTTAACACGGTCACAGAAAAGTATAAAGTTAATTTAATCTGCTTTTTTGCCGTTGTATACCTGATAGCATGGCTCTTGCTCCTTCGAGCATTTCCTGTACGCTTACCCCCTCCCCGTTCCTGTGCTCCAAAACCCTTTTGGGCGCCCCGCTTATCTTTTCCACAGTTTCTCTTGAGGGATTATTGTGCAGTAGCAAATGCGCTACACTATTGTTCCTGAGCTTTTGAGCCATTTCAGCAGACATTACCTTTACCTGTCTCCCATATACATTAATGTGCCCGGAGTCGGATATGGAATCCCCGCAAATTATCGACAATGCGTCGATGTTCCCCGCCAGGGCCTCGTTCACATTCGCCGATTGCTCTGCTATCAGAAAATCCACTACTTTGTCATTGCCGTCAGTCCTTAATTCCAATACGCGCGCGGGCATCTTGGAAAGTGCCACTTTGACCTCCGCGTCCCCACCCAGCACCAGGCAGTGGGCCAAGGTCATGCTGCTTGTAATAAATGCATCGGTTTTAATAACTACTGAAAGTAATTTTTCATCCTTGAGCATCTCCACTGCTGCGTCTTTGTCGAGTGTCAGAACCAAAAGTATTTCTCTGCCCTCTCTGCTCATTGAAAGAGCCTTCAGGCTTTCTACATCAAAACCCTTCCTTATATTCACATTATCACTTAATTTTCTCTGATTTAGGTAATATTTATATATAGTAGTTGGCGATTTACAGGTTAACGGTTTGGGCGAGTTGACCGGCATGCGGCAAGTTTATATAT
>CAZFUA010000012.1:0-18670 GCA_964521995.1 Microcaldota archaeon | reverse complement strand
CGACAATTCATCCCACCGCTAAAGCATGTGGGCTTCCTTGTCGAGAGAAGGTGAATCATTGCGCTGCAATTATTCGTTTGCAACCAAAAGTGATATCGGGGCAGCAATGCGCAAAAGAGGATTGTACTCGTCGAAAACCGAGAACGGCAGCATAGTCATGGTTGCCGGAGGCGAGAAGTTCCACGGGGCTTCGGCCCTCGCCTCAACCGCGGCTTATTCCATGCTTGCTGCGCTCAGGATAGGAGTAGGATATGCTACGGAATTCGTTCCGAGAAGCATACTCACTGCTACAAGGAGCCTGTCTCCTGATATAATAGTAAGGCCATTGAATGGCAGAAACCTTGAGATGGACGACATACAAGTGCTTACGAGGAAGCTCGGCCGCTCGCAGTGCCTAGTGATAGGCCCGGGGATCGGAAGGAAGCCTGGGACACTCAAGACGATAAGGAAGCTGTTCGATTATGCGATAGAGAACAACAGGAGGGTTATTGCGGATGCGGATGCGATATATGCATTGGTAGGCTACAGGAAAAGGCTCAACATGAATTTTATAATCACCCCGAACAAGAATGAATTTGGATTGTTCTACAAAAAGAGGCTTGGTGACACGGACCTGCACGCGAGAATCAGCGCAGCTAAAGAGGTATCAAGATCGCTCAACGCTGTTGTACTGCTCAAGGGCCACGAGACAGTAATAACAGATGGAAAAAGAGTAAAGGTTGCAAGGGCCGGCTCAGCCGCTCTGGCGGTGATGGGAACGGGCGATGTCCTTGCGGGGATCATAGGAGGGTTCGCAGCAAACAGCAGTGATATGTTTGCCGCAGGGGTTGCTGGTGCGTACTTGCACATGACTATAGGGGACTTATTGCATAAAGAAATGGGCAACCACATACTCGCAAGCGATGTAGTCAGCAGCATACCAAAAGTATTGAAAAGACTTGACAAAAAGTGAGAACCGCAAAAAGCAATAACTCCCTATTGAGGCAAAATGTAATTTGGCCGGGTTTTTGCAGCGAACCAATGCTATGAACGCAGGAAGCACATATCCAATAAATATTTTGCAATTTTACTGCAGGTCTCAGCAGGGGCGCTGTCGGGACTGAAGCCGCCTATAAGTACCATGCCTTCTATGCAGTAGTTGACTGCAAGCACCAAGGGCTGCCTATTTTTTATGGCTTCCGAGGCGCTTTCGGTTACAAGCAGTATTTTGTCTCCTGGGAGCTTGTCGGCCTTCCTTTCGGTTATCGCGTCAAAGCATCGCTTTTTCCTATTGATTGTATACCAGCCCACCGCCGCGGGCGCGCCGCTGAAGTCCACAAAGCCGAAGGTTCCGGTCAAACACTTTATGAACCGCTCGTCCATGAGCGCACTTTCTGCAGTAATCATTGTGTCTCCTTTGGCGGTGGCGGCTTTCCACATTTTATTTGCCGGGGATGCCCCCTCCATCAAAGATACTTTTACCGCGTTTGCACTTGGTTTTGTTACCGAAGGCATAATATCACTAATGGTATATGCGTTCCCAGATATATATAGCATATGTTAAGTTGTTCGCGTGCGCGAGGCGCCGAACGTTACAAGGCCTAGTTTCCCTGCATCTTTTTCCTTAGATTCACGATGCGGCTTGCAAGTCCCTTTTCATCTTTGTTTCTTATGATCTCAAGCAGCGATTCTGCGTTTCTTATGAAACTGCTCTCGATCTCGTCGACTCCAGGAAGTATCGATTGCAGGTTTGCGTAGAATACGGGATCGCTCTCAGTTATGTTCTCTACAAGACCCAGCAGTCTCTTGAAGCTTGTAGGTGCCAGCCCCCTGAGCTCGCTCATATTGCTGCTTGAGACCCATGTCTCTCCAGCGGCCATGCCGATGAAATGCGAAAGACATAATGCAACCGCCATCGTCTCATCGTGTTTGCGCGGAGATATTTTCAGAACCCTGAAGCCCCTGTCGGACAGCCATCTCCCAAGCGTGCCTGCGAATCTTCTTTCCTTTTCATTTGTCGGGGTGAGTATGAAATTCTGGTTTGTGCCGGCCGTACTGGGCCCGAACAGCGGATGCGTGCCAAGTATCACCGCGTTTTTTATGTATTTGTGCATTATCCTTACAGGTTCCTGCTTTGCAGAGGTAACATCCAGTATTACCTGCCCGTTTTTTACGTATGGCGCCATCTCCTTTATCACGCTTTCGAAATTTTTCATTAGTATCGACACTATGACGATGTCCGCATTCCTTACGGCATCCGCATTGCTCCTTGCTATTTTTACCGGAATCCCGTTTTTCAGCTTAATGAGCTTCTGCATCTGCCTGCCGCTTGCGATGACTTTTATGTTCTCGTTTGCAAGGAACCTGCAGAACCATTTTCCCATGTTTCCGTATGCCCCTATTATTGCCACGCTTTTCACTGTGGTCCCGTTCGGCGCCCTGAGCTCGTGCCTCTTTGCTGCATGTCCGCTCTTGGGATAGGAACCGAACACCTTTACAAAGGAGGATTGTTCCTTGAGCTCCTGCAATGCCTCTTTTACCTTTTCGTCTGATACATGACCCTCGAAATCAAGGTAGAAGCTGTACTCCCACGGCTTGCCTGGTATGGGCCTTGATTCAAGCTTTGTAAGGTTTATGCCCTTTGCTGCAAATATCCTCAAGGCTCTGTGCAGGGCCCCGGGCTCGTGCTTGAGCAGTAATATGAGCGATGTCTTGTCCTTCCCCGTCCTTGGGGACTCTGCCCTTGATATGATCACAAACCTTGTGAAGTTGCTTGGATTGCTCTCTATCCCTTTCTTTAGTATTCTCATCTTGTAGGTATTTGCCGCGAGCTCGCTTGCAATTCCAGCGGCGCTGGCGTCCCTGCCCTTTTTTACGATCTCCACGCTTCCGGCAGTGTCATAAACTGGTATCTGCTCTGCATGAATCCCTTCAAGGAACGTCCTGCACTGCCCCAGAGCCTGCGGATGCGAGTATACCCTTTTGACATCGGCTATCTTTGTCCCGGGAAAGCCGATAAGGCAATGAGATATGCGCAGTACGGTCTCGCCGCTTATCCTAAGATTGGTCCTGGAAAGAAGGTCATAGTTCTGCCCCACGCTTCCCTCAAGGGAATTCTCCAGTGGTATGATCCCGCTGTCGGCCTTCCTTTCCTCCACAGCGGCGAACACTTCGGAGAATGTCTTGCATGGGGCCGTCTTCACGGTCTTCCCGAAGTGCCTGATTGCCGCGAGCTCGCTGTATGCACCGTGCTCACCCTGAAATGCGACTTTCATTGAACCTGACATGATAATTACAGATTAAATTCCAAGCATAGAATTTTATCGGTTTTGTCTATATTCGTGCTTAAGCGATTTGGATGACACATGCATTCGCATGACCTTCTTTTTCCTAAGTTCGCCCTTGTGCTGCAGGAAAACTATTCCCACTATAAGCAGCGAGGCGCCCAGCAGTATTGCAAGCCATTTTAGGCGAAGGAAGAAAATCGAGAATAGGGCTATACCGACAAGCTCAAGATTGGTGAGTATGTTTATGGTGTTTATTACTCTTGCCTTGGCCGCCCTTGCGATCCTGAACGCGTTTAACTCTGATAAGTAGCCGATAACAATGGCAACCGCTATAACGGCAGCATAAATCCATGCCTGCTGGCCCAACCCGTATAGTTCCCTGGAAAGGCCAAGGAGAAGGATCAATACACCAGTTATCGCGGTTTCTACGGTCACCACCACGGCCTGGAACGATATTGGGTCATAGCCCGATTCCATTGGAAGAAATGTATAGTAAGCGGCAAGGGCGTAGAAGAACATGATCGGGATCAACGAAGCGATGTACATTGCGTTCAGGCTGTATCCGGATCCGTATATCCCTAATACGATGATCGCTATCCCTAGAACCGCAAGTATGGTCGAAAAAAAGTATCTGAATCCCGGGATGCTTTTGTTGACGTTCCTGACGAATATTGCGAAAAGTATTATGCTGCTGTACGAAACGGCTTCGGTTAATGGAAATGCCTTTGCATATGTGAGCGCGTAAAACAGCGAAATGGAGCCTAACGAATAGAATGTGCCCTCGAGTAATCCCATCCTTATCATTTTCCACGGGAAAGAGTTACTTCCCCTGTGCATGAATATGACCAGTGCCCACGCTATGAGGAGGAATGCGATATAGATGGTCTCCAACGACACCAAAAAGCTTACGTGGTTATTGTTTACTATGACCAATGAAAATATTACCCAGATTGCATAGGAGACTGAGGTAACGATTGCCAAAAAATATGCTACAAGCACCTTGTTTCTCATCATTGCCCGCACATCGTACATTTGCGTTTTTGAAATGCCTTTGCCTTGGCGCTCCTTAACTGAGCGCCAGATTTGTGCCGCTTATTCCTTGAGCTAAGTGTGGTAGAGATATTTAGGCCCGCCTTACCCTTCTCTTCAGTATGTGCAACGAATGATGAGACAGTCCCAGTATGCTGATAAGTATGCCTATCAACAGCAGCACGGCGCCGCCGGCCACGTTATGTGAGAGTAAGATCACATAAAATCCGATAAGGAGTATTATTACGCCCAGTAGTATTACGTAGTACACCCCATTGCTTTTGGATGCATATTTATTCCCAGCTTTTTTCGCCATTCAATTCACCAAGTTAGACTCTGCTGATTATATAACCGAAGCACTATTCTTAAATGTTTTGGTTGGCGAGGCTTTGTTGCAAAAGTCAGATCCATGCCTCAATAGTTTTAATATAATTTTTTGGTAGTCTATGGGCCTTTGCGGCAGATATGATTTTTTCAATGTATGCTTTACGTGCTTTTCCTATTTTGTTACTTGTAGCTATGTATAAAAGTGCTCTAAACTGTTCGTTTACCCTTTTGTTTTTTCCATTTATACTGCATACCAGCCTATGGGCTTTGTAGTAAAGATTATTGGCCACACCTTCGTATCTGTCTAACCGTGACTCATCCGATCTCGTTATACTCCAGATCATACCATAAATTTTTGCTTTGTGGGACTGAACAATCGTAGCGTAACCTTTTGAATTAATCAAAAATTTATATCCGTCAAGTTCCCCTTTGCCAATTAAAAGTGCTCCTTTGCATTTGGTATGCATTGACCTCTCATCCATGTTGAATCCGTATGCAAAGTAATACCTTTTTCTTTCCCTCACGTTATCATAAATGTATCTTGTTGCAAATTCTTAAATCTGTTGCAAAAGTGCTACTTGTATAACAAGGTCGTTTGGCAAAAATCCGCCAGGGTTGGGAGTTTCATGAGCTTTTTGATTAGACCTCTTACCAAAAAGTCTATTTTGAACCCAAAAGGCCTTTTGCGGCCACGCGCTTGCGGGAGTTGTTTCCAGGCGCGCGCGTTACCGGATTCCGCCACCCTGGCATTGTTAAACATCTGTTGTATTGTTATATATAGTCTTTTCTATCATATCATATCTAATCTTACGGCTCAATTAAAGGGATTGGAATGGGTTCAGCCGAATGGCAAGTGGTATGTGGAGATGGAAGTTGAAAACGAGCATTATTTCTCACAGAATCCGAAATCAATGCACAAGAGGGCCATCATAAGCTGCTTTATGAGAGGAAGGAATTACAGGTTCGTTACCGATGCATCGACATTCTCAAGGGCAAAGGTGGACAGCGGCACCAGGCTTCTCATAGACTGCATCAGGATAAGCCAGTCTGATGTTGTGCTGGACCTCGGATGCGGGTACGGGCCGATAGGAATAGTCGCGGCGAACCTTGCAGCTAAGGGGAAATGCTACATGGTCGACATAAATATGAGGGCGGTAGAGCTTGCAAAAAAGAACATAAAGCTAAATAACGTAAAGAATGCAGAAGCAAGACTGAGCGACGGGTTTGAACGGCTGGACGAATTGACATTTGACGAGATATTGACAAATCCGCCGATAAGCGCCGGGAGAAAAGTTGTGGCGTCGTTCATTGAGGGCTCTTACGCGCACCTTAATCCGAACGGCTGCTTTTATCTTGTGGCGCGCACCAGGCAGGGGGCGAAAACCATCAAGGAAAAGATGAACGAGATATTCAAAAATGCGGAGTATGCATCTATGCACGGAGGCTACAGGGTCATAGTGTCCAAGAAGGCCACCTAAAATGGAAATCGCCTGAAATTCAAAGTAGCCTGAATCTTATTATTTTTAGTTCTGTTTTAGGACCTATAGGAAAACCGTAATAACCTGAGTAGATTTTGTACATTTCATCGTCCGAGTTAAATTCCTCATGCCCTTCTTTATCTTCGTCCGTCAGGCTTTCGAAAGTAGTGTTCTTTACGTCTATCACTTTTGCTTTGGCAAATTCCGTATAATCGTTCCTGCAAAGCGACAGATCGTCCCCGACGCTTATGCCTTTTTCATCGTTGATTCTCCATGTCGATGTCTTTAAGCCTTTCAGGACAAGTTCCGGCAAATCGCCATAGAAACGAAGTCTCTTTGTCATCTAATCCACTTTGCCATTGTTTAATCCGGGCTCGGGGGGAATTTCATAAATATGTGATTTATTTTGAACCCCCGACTTACTGGTTAAAAGCCAGCCACTCTGGCCAAACTGAGTTACGAGCCCCAACAATAAATGAATGTTTATCTATATAAAATTATGTGATGCAATTGTTTGGGAATCCGATTTAGGGTTGAATCGGGTAAGCTATGAATCGCAATTTCGCCTCTGGCTTGCTTGGGAGATAGCAAAATACGGATTTTCGGAAAGAGTTATATATTTTGACGCATAGATAGTAATCATATTTCAAATGCGGTGGTGAAATGATTAGAATAGGAGACAAGATACCTAATTTCGAAGTTGATGCGCTGATCGGCAGCGACATAAGAAAGGTAAGAATGCACGATTACCTTGGGAAATGGGTCGTGATGATATTCTACCCTGCGGATTTCTCTTTCGTATGCCCTACAGAACTTGAGGAGGCCGCAAAGCTTTACGACGACTTCAAGAAATTGGACGCGGAGGTGCTGAGCGTAAGCACAGACACCGCGTTCTCACACAAGGCGTGGCATGACACGTCGCCGGCCATAAGCAAAATCACTTTCCCTATGCTTGCGGATCCCGCGGCGAAGCTGTCGAGGGAATTTGGCACCTACATAGAGGATGAAGGACTTTCGCTCAGGGGCACCTTCATAGTCGACCCTGACGGCATCGTAAAGGCGATGGAAATGCACGACAACAGTTTGGGAAGGAACATATCGGAAACGTTGAGGAAGCTTAAGTCCGCCATACACGTAAGGGAATTCCCTGGGGAGGTATGCCCTGTAAATTGGGAGCCTGGCAAGAAGACCCTAAAGCCTGGTGTGGATCTCGTCGGCAAGATATGATCTGTTCCGCTGGATCGCATGCGATCCTAACCTAAAAAACAAAAAGTTTTATATATTTGAATAATCTTAATAAGTTTCTGCCACGGGAAAGGACGAATCCGTGGCACATTTGCATGACATTTTGAAATTGCATAACTTAAATTACGGTAGCGTTAGTAAAATTGGTGGTATCCATGGTATTTGCAGAAAGGGATAGATATAAGCATTATACGGACGAATGGCATAACCTGAGGAAAATCAAGGGCATGGTTTCCAGGAGTACGGCAGTCGCAGTCATAGTAGTCGGCAGCTTGGGCACATTATCCACCCGAAGCACGATGAAAGAGACCCGCATGCCGGACTTCAACCAGCAAAATGTTGCAGCGATGCTTCGCGTCGACTCCAACGAGGTCTCCAGGCTTTCCGAAGCGCTTATGGATGCGTCCCCATACAGCTATGCCGTGAACAACATGTACATGAACAGGAAATTCGTCAAGGACGTGCTGAAGGAATCCGAATGGGCTTCCGAACAGCTGAACATACCGAAGCAGTTCATACTCTCGCAGTGGTTCATGGAGGACGGGATGCTGCAACCCTCCGGCTTTAATTACGTGAGAAAGAACAACCTTGCAGGGATACAGAATTCGAACAGGGAACCAGCGAGATTCGACAACCTACACGAATTTGCAAAGGATTACGTGGCCATACTGCAGAAGGACGGCGTGAACAACACGAATGACTTCATAGACATAGTGAACGGGCTTTGCGACGGGAACTATGCAGGAGGCGAGGGACCAATAAGCTACGGGAGCAAGGTGCTCACCACGATGGGGCAGCTGAGGTTCGTGGGGAACGAATACGACCAATACTACCAGAAATCCTACAAGGAGTTCAACAGCTACGCCGAGCTGGACAGGTAACCTGATTCTGCTACACCAAACGCAACATATGCCACACGGCCAAAGGCAAAGCTCATTTGCCCTGCATCCTGCTGAACGCTATGTCTGCTATGGCTATAAGGCCCACAGCTATCGCGAACACTATTGCAAGGTCCATGTATATCGGGTATGCATGCACGCCTATGAGCGCACCCCTCATGCCGTCGACCCCGTAGAACAGGGGATCTATTGCAGATATGCCCTTCATCCATAACGGCGCGTTGGTGAGAGGGAACAATGCACCGGAAAGGAAGAACAGGGGCAGTATTAGAAAGTTTATTATTATGTTGAATCCCTCGATGTTGTCTATGTTCGAGGCTATTATCAATCCTATGGAAACAAAAATGGAGGCGACCAAAACCATAAAGAGTATGGATTCTATCAGTCCCAGAACGCTTATGCTGCTCAACGGTATTATACCAAAAGCCACTACTATTATGAGTATGGCAATGGCGGTGATGAGGGACACCGTCGCGCTTCCTACAACCTTGCCCAGCACTATGCCTACTCTCGATACAGGTGTGACTAGTATCTCCTTGAGGAAGCCGAACTGCCTGTCCCATATCACGTTTATTCCTGCGAATATGGACGTGAACAGCAGGGTCATGCCTATGACTCCGGGAGCCATGAACGTTATGTAGGAAGGACCGCCACCCCCAGCAAACGTGAACGCGGACCCGAATCCGACCCCTATGATCGCAAGCCATATCAACGGCTGGCCGCCGCTGCCTATAAGCCTAGACTTGGATCTTACGAACCTTATCATCTCCCTCAGCCACATTGTATATATCGTGTCGATCGTGTTTGCCATTATCTCCTTCCCCTGAATGTGTTTTTCAATATGTCGGAATCGCTTGCACCCTCTTCCCTTATTTCCTTGCCTGTAAGGCTTATGAAGACGTCCTCTAGGGTCGGCCTCTTCAGCGTAGTGTAGGAAACGTCTATCCCGTTGTCCTTAGCTATTTCTATTATCCTCGGTATGGCCTTGCTCCCGTCCTTCGTTGCGGTCTCCACGCCGCCATCGTATTCCTTTGCGTTCTTTGCGATCCTCTTGCTCTTTATTAGATGGATCAGCTTCTTGGAGGCATTCGTGCCTATTCTTATTATGTCGCCCCCAAGCGAGTCCTTGAGCCTTTCGGACGTGTCGAGCTTTATTATCCTGCCGTGGTCTATTATCGCGATCCTGTCGCACAGCTCGTCGGCCTCTTCCATGTAGTGGGTCGTGAGTATTATCGTGAGCCTCTCGGTTTCGTTGAGGTGTTTTATGTAGTCCCAGATCTTCCTCCTTGTCTGCGGATCGAGCCCTATGGTAGGCTCGTCGAGGAAGAGTATCTTCGGGTTGTGTATGAAGCCCCTTGCTATCTCTAGCCTTCTCTTCATACCTCCGGAATATGTCTTGACCTGCTTGTCTGCCTTGTCGTCCAGCTCAACGAGCTTCAATACCCTGTCGATTGCCTCTTTTTTCTCGCGCCCCCTTACCCCGTACAGCCTTGCGTGTATGTCGAGGTTCTCCCTTCCCGTAAGCTCGTCATCAAGGCTCGGGTCCTGGAACACTATGCCTATGAGTTTCCTTACGGCATCCTTGTCCCTCGATACGCTTTTCCCGTTTACGGTCGCATTGCCCGAGGTAAGGTTCAGTATTGTGGAAAGTATCGAGATTGTCGTAGTCTTGCCCGCGCCGTTGGGCCCGAGAAGCCCGAATATCTCCCCGTTTTTCACGCTGAATGATACCCTGTCCACAGCGGTGAAATTGCCGAACTTCTTTACTAGGCCGTCCACACTTATCGCATATTCCGCGTTCCGATTCGCCATTACCATCAACCGTGATTAACCATATTTTTCATACATGCGCTTAAATACGCATACATACCTATCGGGAACCCTTTCCCATCATATTGAGTTTCCTTGCAACGGCATCTATTCGCTTCAGGCTGTCCTTGCTTTTCTTGACCTCTGTAGAATTGTCAATGACATAGTCCGAATAGTTCTCAAGCTTCTCTACCGCCTCTTTTACGCCGCCGAAGCCCATGTACTTGGACCTTATCTCCTTCCACGGGAACCAACTGTTGTCCAGCTGTTCCTTGCCCTTCTCCGTTGCCAGATAGAATTTCTTGCCGCCTTTCAACTTTACCCTCAGCAATCCAGCCTTGACCATTTCCCCCAACAATGGGTATATGTTTCCGGGAGACGGCCGCCAGTGCCCCCATGACATCTCCTCCATCTTGTTCATCATCATGGCCCCTGTGGCCTCATGGTCATGCACTATCCCGAGTATCCAGTACCTGACGCCGAAGCTCCTATACCTGTTTATGCCCATGAAGATGTTTCCCACATGCACCAATGTATGTCTTTATAAGATATCTATTATAGATATCTTAATTAGATATAAAAAGGTTGCGCCGCGATCAATGATATAGAAGTATAACCGGCGCACCCTCCCCTGCCCTCTGGAATGCGTATAGTTGGTAGCGACAATGAGATGTTCGCGTCACGGTGCACTGAGAAGGTGCTTCGGTATCGCCATTACCCCAACAAGCCCTGAAAGCAGGCTTGCAAAGAGCAGAAATATCAGGAATACTATGAGCAATACCTGCCAGGTCGCTGCTGGCCTTTGAGGCGAACCCTGCATCCTATCCGCAAGAAGAGATACCGGATACGATAATATCCCGCCAAGCCCGTAGAATGCGTACATTAGCAGCATCGCAAGTGGTGCGCTTGTCATGTGCAATCCATATCCTACAGCCCCGTAGAATATCGTCACTATGCCCGAAAGCAACCCGAGAACGCCGGTATACTCAAGCTTTAGCTTGAAGTTTACACAAATCGAAAATGCTATTAGGAGTATGCCGAAGAAAAGCAGCGGGTCGTAGAACAATATGTTGTAGCTGCCTGGCAGGGGCCATGCGAAATGTCCCCACAGACCCCCGGAGAACATTGTTATTCCGATTATTGCGAGGGGCACGCTCGCGCTTTTGAGGTGGTCAGAAAACGACTTCCCCTTTCTTTTATACATGATAAGATACATCCATGATCCTGTGTAAAGGAGTAGGAACCCTGCGAAACTTATGGTAAACAACGAAAATGCAAGGTTGTCTATGAACGCCATAAGTCCCCTACGAAACCAAACTATTTATGGTTATTGGTGACGTTTGACAGTCCAATAACTAAACAAAAGTGTTTGCACTAAACGAAGCAAAATTTATATAATACTTCAAACACAATATTTCTTAACTGGTTTTTATGAGAACTAAGACAATAGTGTATATTGCGGTAGCGGTATTTGCAGTTGTGGGAGTCGTACTCGTAGGCATTAATCATAGTACTGCCACATTCAACAGGGCAGGTACAGCATACAATAACCGAACAACAGCAAACAGGAGTACAGAGGGTTCTAGCAATGCCACTGCGTCTAACGGCACCTCTAGTTCCGATTCGTCAAACATAATATTTGCGGATACCATGTATGCGCCGTATTTATACCTCATATCATCAAACCCTGTATCCCAGCAGGCCAGAGGGGCGCTTGACGGATACAATTTTTCCATGACAAGTCTGGACAACGGCTCAAGGAGCGTTTCCCTGTACGTCAACGGCACAAAAAGGGGAGTTACGTTCAGCTTGGACAACGGTTATAGTCTTTACGTGATAGAGACGTCATACAGCGATGACGGCTTTGGCCACGATTCGTCCCTGGCAGACGACGCATTTGCGATAGTGGATTCAAGAGGGTATCTAGTGAAGCTGTTTCAGATATGAGTTTTATTCCCTGAGCTTGACGCCGCCCTTGCCATAGATTATTTCGATAAAGTCCATTGCCGTGGATTCTACAAACCTCTTTAGCTGGACGTCGTCCTTCGTGACATCGGGAGAGTACGTCCCGAGCCTTACCTGGAACCTGAAATTATTTCCATGGATGTCAAGGAATACCATGCCCCGCTTCTCCTCGGGCAATGCGCCGTTTTGTAGGTTCTCCTCGAAGCGCTTCGCGATCCTGTTGAGGTCTACTTTGGATTCCACTGATACAAGATTAGATTCCACCGATATAAAAGCGAAGTTTCCGAGGGAGTTGTCCCATCCACAGATTATCCTCTCATCGAGTTCGCGCACATTACGCTCTGCCGGTTTGCTGACCAGTTTAAGCATGTTGCCGTTCGCCCCCATCGGTTAGATTAACAAGCAACCAGTATTAATATATTACATTACAACATTTGGATTCCGATACAATGCCCAATTCATAAACCGTATTAATCGCCTACGTATTAAATACGTTAGGCGTACAACGTAATTTCGGCTTGTCCGGCAGGAACGTGATGCGTTTGAAAATATTCAACCAACAGGTAGCCGACATGTACATATGGACGATAGCGCTGCTGTCGGTAGTGGTCGCCGTATCCGCCTATACGATGCATACAGTCCCCTATCCGTTGCTGCTCGCAGTGGCAGTATCCGCCCTTCTGGACTTGGCAATCAGCAAATTCTACCTCAAGCGCCCTGCAAGAATACCGGTCTCGGGCATAATTACAGGACTCATAATAGGAGCGGTAGCGCCGCTTCTCGGCTCGCTTATAGTAGTAACGGTGGCATCTGCCGTGGCCATAATGTCGAAATTTTTCATAAAGGTAAAGCACGTCAACGTATTCAATCCAGCGACCCTTGGATTGCTTGTTTCGCTTGCGGCTTTCGGAGTAGGAGACCAGTGGTGGGCCGCAAGCAACTACAACGTATACGGAATAGCCGTATCGTTAACTATTATTTTGGTGATAGCGTCTTACGAGGCAAGAAGATGGATATTGTCCGTGTCCTTTATCGCGGCGGTGTTCGTATTTACCCTTGTCTACAGCGGAATATCGCACCTGTCCTCAGCTTCGGTCCTTGCGTCCTTCTTCGGGATAAACTTCTTCTTTGCCTTCATAATGGTTGCGGAACCGAGGACGTCTCCGCCGGGGAAGTATTCGCAAGTAGCTCTGGGGGTTTTCGTAGCGATGGCCTATGCTGCGCTTGCAATTTACAGGATAGAGTACCCGCTCCTGGTAGCGCTACTAATAGGAAATGTGGCATACGTAGCATACAAGCTATTGAAGAGATAGCCGCATGAAAATTTCATGTAATGTACTTGCCTGTAGGCGACATTATGTACCATATGCTTGCAAATCCCTGACCCTTTGTGTCTCCCGGCTTGGTGTCATACGAGTAGTGGTATAGAGGATACCCGTTATAGGTAAGCTGCATCGTTCCATCTGTTCTGTTTATAGTGCCGAATTTCGAGGCATTGATTCCAGGCTGTATAGTAAGGCTCGAGCTGTAGAATGGCGGCCAGATGCTTGCGCAGGTGCCATAGCATGAGCTGTTGCCGCTGTAAGGGGTGTCGCGCAGGTATATGTATAGGGACCATCCGGTTCCGTTCGCCAGGTAGCTGCCCATAGAACTGTTTGCTATTTTTATGGTGTAAATGCCAGACGTGTTGGAGGAATTTGCCTGGGTTGAGTTAGCAAGTGTATTTGGAGTAGCATTGGCTGTCGTGGTCACAGGGGTTGGCTGCGCAGTCGAGCTTGAGGCCGTTGGCGGATTAACCGAGCTCGTTGAATTTTGGCCATGATACGAACCGCCCTTTGCCACAATCAGGTACGCTGCCGCAATTATTATTATGACTATGATCACTACAGCAGCCATTATTGAAGAGGATTTCATGAATAATCACCTACCCAATAAGGTACTTCACGCAGGCAAACTATAAATACTTATTGCGCCGATCGCAGTTGCCAAAGAAAAACCAGATTTCACACATTTAGCTGAATAGGTAAAAATAAATATGAGAAGCGACTAATACATATTGTCATTAAATGTGATAAAATGGCAAAAAAGGAAAGAGCTTGCGGAGATACCCATGCCCATTCCGGCGAGCCGAAGGCGGCGCTTTTAAGGCGCATCGGAGCAAGTGCAAGAATGAAGATAGGAACACCATTGATGGTGATTGCAGTTTCAACTGTGCCCGTAATGGGCGCACAAAAACCACATTTGGCAGGTTTTGCGGATTATACTTATAGCACACCAAATACCAAACGAGATAATGCAGCAAAATTCATGGAACAGAGATACGACATACGGCAGGTGCTCTATATACTGGATCCAGATTACAGGTCAAGGAAGGTTTGGGCATTCGTAACCCTGCCGGAAACAGAAAGCTCTGTCGCACTTCTCCTTAATGTTCACACGAAATACGGAAGTTGGGACCAGATAGGATTTGGAAAGGGCATATCTGATAAGAGTTTCGGAAAGGATAACTATGGCATATGCTATTCTGTATACGACAGCAAGGATAGATTGATATATTCCAAAGAGGAGATGGTTGGTAAATTGAGGCCGAATGAGACGTACAAATTGGTCTTTGACGTAGAAGGCAATAACCATGTTTCTGGCATGGCCGTGGATCAAAATGGCAGAGTGCTGTCAAGGCAGTCCCTCCCCACACCCGCAAAGGTTGAGGACGGCACTAATTATTTTATAGCGCCATACAGCAAGCACATTACAGGGCTGATGACCGAAACCTTCAGCAAAAGAAAGTATAATTCTGAGGGACAGGCAGTATATAAGTTTTATCCGAACCCGATTGCATCTCAAACGGCAGACGGACTGCCGAAATACGGCCTGGGCGTGGAAATAAGGAATACCGTTATGGTGGATGACAAACGGAAAGACGATGTCTATGCGGTATTGACAAAGTATTATCCAGAGAACATCCTGAGCATGGGCCCGTACTACCAGTGGGTCAGCCCAAATGAAACTGAGGGCGCATATACCTTTACCACAACTGCTGACATGAAGGTCACAAAATAGTCTGTAAATCTATTTATATTGTTATGAGCAATATTAGGCGTGATGAAATGACATCAAAGAACAAGAATTATGTGGGCGTTTCAAGCGCCTCTTCGGTAGAGGATGCCAAGAGCATGCTAAAGCTGATCCAGGAATCGGGATTCACGATGCAGACCAAGCACATTCCGATGATGGGATTCCAAATTTCACAGAAGCAGGGGATGCAGCTTGATCAATTGCCATCCATGCTGGAATCGGTAAAGGGAGAAGTATTTACGACAACACACCACCACATAGAAATGTCATGGCAGCTTGTACATGAGATCGTAACAGTTCTTGACTATGAAGGAATCTACAAAAACGGCCTGATAGGGGGCGTGCAGATAAACGGATCATTCCCCTTCCCGTTCGAAGTCAAAAAGCTAAAGGATGATTATCCAGAACTCAGGATAACGCTTCAGGTGCATCCAAGTAAAGGCTCTATCAGGGACATGGCCAAATATCTGGCTAAAAATTACAAGGCGGTAGATTACGTGATTATCGATCCTTCCGAAGGCAAAGGCATAGAATTGGATGTGGCACAGACGGTTAGAACATATAATATTCTTAAGGACAATGGGTTTAATGCGAATATAGTCCTTGCGGGAAACCTCAATGGAGACAACGTAATCAAAAAGATCACAGAATTCAAGAGGTTATTGAAAAGCGACGATTTCTCGCTGGACGCTGAAAGCGGCGTAAGGAGCATAAGCAAAGTCAAGTCTTATCTTAGGGGCGCAGCAGAGGGACTGCTGGGCAGTAAAGTCAATTAGATGAATGTATATGGCAACAGATTCAATGGGAAGAAACCGAATAACAATCAGGAAGGGCAAGATAGAGGATATAGCCAGAATAAAACCGTGCCTCATAGACTCGTGGGTCATGCATGCAAGGCACGAGCCCGCGCTTCTAGACGAAAAAAGGATGATGAGGTCCGATATAGAGGAGTATTATAGGAAAGCGCTGAGAAACAAAGACTGCAATTTCCTTGTTGCTGAGGTTGACGGGCAGTTTGCCGGATTCATCCGTGCAGACATACAGAGAATAGCAAGCTTCTTCAGGAACAACAGGATACTGTATCTCGACGACGTATATGTTGTAAGAAAGTTCAGGAGGGAGGGGGTGGCAAAATCCCTGATGCTTGAAATTGAGAGTATTGCAAAGTCAAGGCACATCAAAAGGCTGCAGGCAAGGGTGTACGCATTCAACAAGCCGATGCAGAAACTGCTGAAATCCATGGGCTACGGCACACCGCACTCCACCTGGGACAAGGTATTGCAGTAGCTGAAAGAAAAAGGCAATATGCAAACAATACATTCGATTAAATAAGTGATAAAATGAAACCAATCGCACAGAAGCATGTTCCGTCAAAAAAATCCAAGTTCGGCGAGTTGCTAAGAACAGCTGATACTGTGGAAAATGGCACAGTAACCATCAGAAAGGCAAGGTTGCAGGACTTTAAGTTTATAAGAAGGCAACTGGTCGACTTCGGGGCTTTCCACATGAGGCACGAGCCAGAACTGTTTAGCTATAAGATGGTCGCACAAAAGGAGATTTCCGATTACTACAGAAGCGCCTTAAGGAACAACGATAGCCGCCTCATGGTTGCGGAAAAGCATAAGACTATAGCTGGATTCATCAAATTGGATTTTGAGACCATACCAGACATTTTCAGGAACAATACCGTACTTTATGTGGATTGCATATACGTAGACGGCAGATTCAGGAGGAAAGGCATAGCTAGGGCCATGATGAACAGCGCCGAGGAAATCGCAAAGGCCGAAAAGATAGGAAGGATACAGCTAAGAGTATATGCGTTCAACAAGGAAATGCAGAGCCTGCTCAAGTCAATGGGTTACAGATCGCCGCATGCGACATGGGACAAGGTCGCTAACCATTAATATACAATTCATTTTAACGCATCGAGTATCTCTTCAGTTGTCCTCACGCGCGCTATCCTTGGGAATATGAACTTCTTTGCATGCTCGTGCTCCTCTGCTGACATCGCGCTGCAAGCGTCTATCGCGATGATGGTATTGTAGCCGTGCTGGTACGCCTCCCTTGCCGTTGTTTCCACGCCTATGTTGGTTGATATTCCGCAAAGAACGATTGTGTCGATCTTCCTCCTTCTTAATTGAAGGTCCAGCTCCGTTCCGTAGAATGCGCCCCACTGGCGCTTCGTTATGAGCAGATCGCTTTCCCGCTTGTTGAGTTCTGGAACCAGTTCTGCCCAGTCCTTCGGCATCTGCGCCTGATTGCGCCAGCCAACCTGGTCCGCTATCACGTTTAGCGAGTCCTTGCCGTCCTTGAACGTGACATTAACAAACACGACCAGTGAGCCCTTCGCCCTGAAAGCCTCCGCAAGGCTCGCCGCGTTCTTTATCGTATCCTCAGATTTGTTTGGAGCAAGCTCCCTGCCTGCTATTCCCTTCTGAAGGTCTATAGAAACAAACGCAGTTTTTTCCGGTATTATCTTAAGTTCCTCCGCCATCTGAAACGTCCCACTATTAATTGTCTCTACAGCTTATTATTGCTTACGGGAAATTTCAGGCGCTGAATACAAATGTCATAGAAAGTAATATATATTTCTTGAAAAGATAATACCCTAATGTGATAGAATGCAGAAGGAGGCTCAATCCCGCAAATATTCCAACTTAGAAATCAGCCTTGGGAAACTTACACAATCCTTAGATAGATACCACAGTCCAAAATTGACTGTAATAATGGAGCGCAAGAGCACGCCCATGCTAAGGGTAAACAGCCAGATAGTTGTCTCAAGGGTGCAGGAACTTGATGAAAAGTCAAAGGATGAGCTGGAAAGCCTGTATTCGAACATGATAGCGCCCATGGGCAACTGGATGAACCTGCTGTGGGCCGTGGCAGGAAGCGAGAATGGGAGCAGAGAAGATTACTTGAGAGGTTTCATGGGCTCTTTCGCAGAGAAGATCAAGGAGAACAATCTGGAGGACAAAACGAACATAAAAAGGATCATAATATACCCATTGCTCATTGCTGAACTCAACGATATCGGCAAGCACGACTGCAAATCCTCCAGATACTTCCATGATGTAATAGATTCAATGAAGGCCGCGGAGCCGAATGACAGCCTTAAAGAGGCTATAGAGATGATCCGAATGGAATCTGCGGCAGATATCCCTGCAAACAGTCTTATTAGAAGTTAGCAGTACCGAAATTAACATATGCCTTCCGTACATTGTTTGGAAGTCCTTAAAGCTGCGCCCATCATCAAAACGCGTTTTAAGATCGTAAAGCGCCGAAGATCAATGGTATTGTAATTCCATCATATGTTTTTGAACGCACAATCCTGACAACTCTGGCATTCAATGCGAACGAATACACTACAAGGCCAGGCATAATATCCCCATTGCTGTCAACCTCAACTGCAATGGGCTCCCCGTTCTTTATGGCCTCTGCGGCAGATAGGGTGATGTATATTTTCTCATGCCATTTTACATTGCCGCGTTCTACCCTGCATCGTAAATCCCTATCTTCCAATACACTATAGTATAGGAAATTAATATTCGGATATATCGGGCATTAAAAGATTCCTCCG
>CAZFUA010000011.1:0-18787 GCA_964521995.1 Microcaldota archaeon | reverse complement strand
GTATGGTCAGAGCGGCTGGCTCTTAACCAGTAGGTCGGGGGTCCAAAGTAAAATTTTTGATAGGCATTGGAAATTTTAAGGAAATCCCCCTGGACCCGCTTATTTTCAGTTTATAAGGTAATCCTGGCCTATGCTTGCAACCAGTCTTTCTTCATACCTTATTTCTATCTTGTTAACTACAGGCAACTGTCCGTAACCGACTGGTGTTTTGATTTTGGGCGCCGTGTTGGTACCTATATAGTACCTGTTTGCTGTGGAGCATCTTCCAGCAGACCCATCAAAAAAGAAGCACGTGTTGTTGGAGTGTCCTACAGTTTTAAGCACAATCCCGTCTTCCTTGAATTCCTTTGTCAATATGGACAGCTCCACCTTTTTGCCCTTTCCGAAATACAGGATTATCCTTGCGTCATTCGGCAGTTTTGATATGTCGATACCTCCGTATTTGTAGCGCACCGCGTCGTAGGCAGGCATGCCATGGAAGTACGACATAGATATGCCATCCTGCGGCAGGATGACCGCGGATTTTATGGCTTTTATTGGATCGGTGTACATCTCCTTTCGGCCGGACGTTGACGCACGCCTCAATTTCTCTTTTATCCCGGCAGTACCTTTTCTCAACGTATGCAAATGTATGGCCGCATTTACAGTATATCCGGCTTTGTCCTTTGCAGGCTTGGGTGTGTTTTCGTACAAGCCCTGGTTAAGTTCCACCTCTATATTTTCTCCAATATGAAGTTTTTTCTTGACCGTGTTATCGCACCATTATAGATCGAATTTATGATCAAACATTAAAACATCGACTCGCGTAGCATATGGATACTGATTGATTTTATGTATCGGCAGCGTTCCTTCTGAGCTCGATTAACCTTTTCTTCTTTGCAGATATCGCCACAGGCACCGCTGGGATCATTGCGAGAAGAGTACACATTAAAGTATGATGGCTGGCTATGTTGTATACTGAATGATCGACGGAGGCGAACACCGTTAGAAAGGTAAGGTTTTCCAAGCCTATTATTGTCCCTCTTATGACCCCATATCCGAACGAAACGCGCTGTTTCTTTAGTTCGGGCATGTGCGTCTTTTCGCGCGAAGCCGTATTATCACTGCTTATCCCTTCGTCCGTCCAGATATTTATAATTATGGCTGCATCCAGTCTATTTCGTAGTATTCGTAGTCGCTGCCCTGAAGCTCTATTCTCTTTACCCTGTAATATGTTACTGATGTTTCCCTGTCCGCTATTGCTATTATGAGCTCCTGCCTGTTTGCCTTTGCTGTGTTTATTATGGCGGACAGTTCCGCCCCTCCGATATATTCCTCCTCGCTCAAAGAGAGCATTCCCAAGCCTGGCTTGGTCTTTTCAGGAGTCTCTATCTCGTTCTTTTTCCTGTGGTAAAGGACAAAATCTATGGACAACGACTTCTTCCTGCTCTTCCCGGGTATTGCCAGTATGAACGTTTTCCTGACCGAATGAGCGACCCTTATGACCCTGGCCCATTCAGATATCAGCAGTTTGGCATCCCTTGGAAACACGTGTATCACGTGCATTGAATGTATCCATGATTTGTCTGTCTTTACGGGCTGGGCACCGGGGAAATACACCCTGAAATGCGTTCCGAATTTGAATCCGGTTTTTATCACATAACCTTTGTCCCGCCAGTCTGTATATACATCGTAAAGCTTCTGGAAATCAGATCTCCTTTTGTTCGCGGTTTCAGCTATCTGCTTTCTGGTAAAGTTGGATACTTCAAGCAGCCCCTTGTGCATAAGGAACAGCGTCTCGTATATGTCCAGCTTGTTCAGTTGCCCGTGCTCTTTTACTTTGTACGTGCCGTATTGCCCAAACCAATATTGGTTGTATATGCTCAGGCCGCTTTCCTGATCGTCGACTACGGTTGTCAGGTCCGCCGGGAAAAACGTGCCTTTGAGCTTATGGTCCTTCAGCTTCAGCGGCTCGGCCCGGTATTTTTTTATTTGGATAGGGGACCTGCCGGAATTCTGAGCGATTTTATCCGGCTCCTTTATTATAAGCCCGCGATCCCTCCAGTCCTTATACGTAAAATACCTCGCCATGAACTTCTTGCCCGTGCTGAACTCGGCCGCAACATCGTTGAACGATAGGTCTTTCTCGCTTTCAGGATCCGTGCATTTTGCGTGCCTTACGTCGATCAGATAAAGAGCCTCTTCAGGGGTCAGCACCAGCTTATCTTTTTCCTTCGACCCGAAGAAACTGCCCTTAAGAATGTCCTTTGTGGACTGGTCAACGGCATATGCTGATTTGGCCTTCCTGTCGAAATTTATTAAAAGCGTCATGCTACCATTTTGTTCCGGTTTTTGCCTCAACGGCCTCAACTTCTATAGCAGTAAGTTCAGCAGGTATTATAAACACGTTCATGCCGCCAATGTCTGCAGACTCCTTGTCCCTTATTGTCGTCTTGATCACTCTAGCGCCTTCCGATGACATGTTGTGCAACAGTATGATTTTCGTATTGTTTGTTATTATCCCTTTTTTATAGTGCATCTCGGCCTTCTCCAGTATGTCCATAGCCTCCTTTACTTCCATTGTGGACTCGTTTTTCTGGTCGTAATCAAGCAGTGCGATAGTATGGCAGTTGCATTTTATATTGGCGTGTATTTTCTCGTAGAATGATACTGGGGAATAGTGGGAGCTCCACCTAGGGATTGTACATATGCTCCCGAACCTGTAGAAGTCCAGGCCGCTCTCCCCCATCGAGGTTGTTATTATGGAATTTGAGTGGATTATTTTTACACCCACATCCCGTTTTTTTGCAGCTATGTAGAGTATCTTGTGGGTCGTCGCAACGAGAGGGTCTCCCCCCACCAGTATCGCGATGTCCCTTGCCGCTGCGGCTTTTATTATGTTTGCCGAACCTTCCTCCATTTCCTGCCTTGAAATCTCTTTGACCCCTTTGCCAGTTAGCTCCGTTATGCGGGTTATCGTATTGTCGTTTATTTTGCTCGTGAACCTGTCCACGTACAGTTCGCATGCCTTACACGCATCGATTGCCCCAAGGGTTATGTCCTTTTCTGAAAGGCCAAGTCCTACTAGAAACAGCATCGGATCAGTCTTTTATGCCATTAGGCGTTATCTTTATAATGCATTCCCCCTCAGGCATGTTGGGCGAATCCACCAATCTGACTATCCTCTTGTCCTCCTTGCTCTTTTTCAGATAAAGCCTTGTAGTTGCGGCGTGCGCAAGCACATTCCCCCCTATGGGCGTTGTGGGGTCACCGAACAGTATGCCTGGGTTGTCCATTACTTGATTTGTTATGTAAACCGCAAGATTGTACTTGTCTGCGAGCGTCTGGAGTTTGTGGATGTGCTGGTTAAGCTTCTGCTGGCGCTCCCCCAAAGCGCCCCTGCCTATGAATTCCGCCCTGAAAAGGGCAGTAAGGGAATCTACAACGATCAACTTAACGTTCTTTTCCGTTATGAGCTTTGCTGCCCTCTCTGCAGTAAGCATCTGCTGTTCGGTAGAGGTGACGCGCACGACTATGATGTTTTCAAGGGCCTTCTCCGGATCCATGCCTACAGCCTCTGCGATAGATTTTACCCTTTCAGGCCTGAATGTACCTTCGGTATCCAGGAACAGCACAGAGCCCTCCATACCCCCTTTTCCCCTGGGTTGCTGGGCATTGACGCTCAACTGGAAACCTATTTGGGTCTTTCCGCTTGCGAACCTTCCGTATGCCTCGGTTATCGAGCATGCTTCTACGCCACCGCCGATAAGCTCGTCCAGCTCCTTCGAGCCCGTAGATATTTTACCTATGTCCTGCCTTTTCTTGTATACTTCACCGCCCGTTTCGTATGATATGGTCGTGGACTCCTTTGCAGACTGTATGGCCTTCTTGGCAGTCTCTACGCTCACGCCCGTAAGCTCATTAAGCGTGTGTGGGGCCATTGTTGCCAGCTTATCCAACGAGTCTATCCCGGATGCCCTGAGCTTCTCGGCAGTGGTAGGGCCTATGCCTGGCAAGTCCTCCAGTTCCTTTATGGATTTTTCCTTACCCATCAAAATCAGTCACTTAGATTATGGATGAATAGGTATTTAAGTTTTGCAATACACTGTACTTTCTACTAAGGGAATTTGGGGCATTGGTATGGAACCAGCCCATGAGATACCCAGAGGAAAGGGCAAAAGGAAGCTTCGTGCTTTGGGGCTTGACTGTCCATTAAGGCTTTATCCGACAAATACGATTATCTTTGTACAATACAGTACGCCGTAGCTTATAATAAAGAGGAGTTTGAGATATACTTTAAACAATACATAGACTGCAACGCAAGCACATAACGTTGTTGGCAAAGGAAAAGTGCCAGCGGGGCAAACCACGCTGGCAAGACGACCAGTTTTTCACGACCTTCCTACAGTAGAGAACCCGTAATACCTTAGGGTAAAGCGGATTTAAAAACCTTCCTAAATAGCGGAATAATTTCATATAAATGGAATAACCATGGAATTTTTGACGTTGGATGTTGGCGGAATAGTGCTGGCGGTTATTTTAGGGGCGATGCTGCTCGTATTGGGCATGGGTCTCGGGTACTTTTTTCTATCGGCAATGATTGTGTTCCTAGTCCTTTCTGCGATAGTGACATGGACCGGCATCAAAAGGAAGAGAAGGATGGGTATAGGTCAGAGTTCCAGGGGCATAAAGAACGTTCTGGCAAATGGCATGCCTGCAATAATAATGACAGTCATATTCTATTTTGCCAACACAACCGGAAATGAAATGATGGCATTGGCGGCGGCGGTGGGTTTCCTCGGCAGCATAGCTGCTATAACAGCGGATAAGTTTAACAGTGAGATAGGGATACTTGACGGCGTCCCGCACATGATCTTTACAATGAGGAAGGTAAAGAAGGGGACATCTGGCGGAATAACAATATTGGGAGCAGTGGCGGGCCTTGCTGGTGCGGTAATGATATCTTTCCTCATCGTACCGGTTGCGGGCCAGTTAGGCCTTCTGGCAGGGGTCAATTCCATCAGTATTCCGAAATCGATAGCCGTAATTACAATTTCAGGGCTGATAGGCAGCTTTATAGACTCAGGCCTTGGATATTATGAAGAGAGGGGAATTGGGAACAAGTTTACGTCCAATTTCGCTTGCGGCATAGCGGCAGGGATGATAGCGATGCTTCTCTTGCTTGTTGGTTTATAGTGGTTATATGTATGCCTCTGCAAAATACAAAGTGCCTGATGGCAAACTTCTTGAGGTAAAACTTTATTATGATGATGTTATTAAAGAGGTACAGATACTGGGAGATTTTTTCGTTTATCCGGAGGAATCGTTAAAAGATATTGAGAATCTGCTCGTGGGCACAAAAATCCAGGAGCGGGAGGAAGAGATGGCAGAGAAAGTGCGCAAATTTATACGCACCAGGCATGTGGAGCTCATCGGCATGACGCCAGAAGCCATTGCTAGGGCGATAACAATTGCGGTGCGTTAATGGATTGGCGAATAATAGGGCTTGACACTAATGATGCATATTACAACATGGCCATAGACCAAGCCATAATGGAAGGAGTGGAGCATGATTTGTCCAACCCGACAATCAGGTTCTACAGATGGAAGCCAAGCGCAGTTTCCATAGGGAGATTCCAGTCCATGACTGGAGAGGTAAACATAGATAGATGCAAGGAGATGGGGGTTTCTTGCGTTAGAAGGGTTACGGGCGGTGGGGCAGTATACCACGATTATAACGGAGAGATAACCTACAGTGTAATTGCCAAGGAAGGTAATTTTCCGAAAGGGATACGCGAAAGCTACAGGGTTATCTGCGATTGGGTTATCAAAGCACTGATCAATATAGGGTTGGATGCAAAATTTGCACCCATAAACGACATATTGGTAGATGGAAAGAAGATTTCTGGGAATGCGCAGACAAGGAAAAACGGGATGCTGCTACAGCATGGAACGATATTATACGATCTTGATATCGGGCGAATGTTCAGCCTCCTAAAAATAAGCAATGAGAAGATATCGGATAAAATGATAAAAAGCGTTGAGGAACGCGTTACGTGCGTTTCGTGGCATTCTGCCATATCACAGAATGCGCTTTATCGCGAATTATTGAAAAGTTTCACTGCAGGAAAAGAATACCGTGTGGGAGAATACACAGAAGGTGAGGTAAAACGGGCGCGTGAGCTGGCAAAGGATGTTTATGGTTCATCTGGATGGAATTTCAGCAGATAGCCGTCCATCCTGTAATGCGGATTTTATGAAAAATTCCCCGGCTTTATAAGAGCTCCTTACAAACGGCCCTGATGCGGCGTAAAGAAAACCATGTTGCATTGCCAGCTTCTTGAAATACTCGAATTCCTCCGGTTTGATATACTCCTTCACCTCCATCTGTATCTTGGTAGGTCTCAGGTATTGCCCTATCGCCAGGAAGTCCACCCTTACAGACCTCAGGTCTTTCATTGTTTGCACTACCTCTTCTTCCGTCTCGCCGATTCCAAGCATTATTGCTGACTTTGTATATATATTGTTGCCCAGTTCCTTGATGGCCTTAAGAACATTTAACGATTGGTCGTACTTAGCCCTTCCATCCCTGACCGATGCGGTTAATCTTTCGACCGTTTCTAGATTGTGCCCTACCACGTTTGGGCCCGCGTCTATGATCCTTTTAAGACATGCCCTGTCGCATTTGAAATCCGGTATAAGTACTTCTACCACTGTATTGGGGTTTTCTTTTTTGATCTCGGTTATGCAACTGGCAAAGTGCCCTGACCCCTGGTCTTCAAGGTCGTCCCTGCATACAGACGTTATGACCACATAGTCAAGTTTCCACATTTTAATGGCCATTGCGAGCTTTTTAGGCTCTGCCCTGTCTATCTCTGCACCTTTTGACATCTTTGAGACAGAACAGAACCTGCACCCCCTTGTGCACAGTTCCCCAAGAATCATAAAAGTAGCAGTTCCAGAATCCCAGCATTCGGTTACGTTAGGGCATTTTGCTTCGACGCATACAGTATGCAGGCCCAGTGAACTTACGGTCCTTTTTACGTTTTCGTATTTTTCTGTTGATGCTGGTCGGATGGACAGCCATTCTGGTTTCATTGCCTCAACACATTAATTAGAAGGGCAGTTTATAATAATTACATTGCATGCCCACCCTTCCTGCATGTTATTTACATGTTTTGTGCAGTAGGTAAGCGTGCGTCGCGCCTATTTTACACGGCGCTTCTGTATCACCAGTGCCATTGGCTCCACGCCATTCATTGTCTCGTAACCGTAATCGGGGTTTTCGGACGACTGAACAACCTTCAAACCCTCCTTTTCTGCCATGTTCCTTATGGCTTCCCTCAAAACCTCGGTCTCCTGCCTCCATAACACGAGCGGATGCCTTTTCTTCGTTCTACCCAAGACTATGCACTTCCTTCCGTTTATTACCATTATGTCGTAATACAGGCTTACGCTCTTCGTCCTGAACGCTCCCCCGTCGGAGGAGGGCTTGTACTTCATGTGCGTTATGTATCTTCCTCCCAAAACATAGAGCCTTTCCTCTCCATGTCCAGATGTTTTCCTCTCATCCATATCCTCACCCTTTCACCCATGAGTATATTTGTAGGCAACGTATTTAACCATCTGGGTTCTTTTCGGTTTTGCGGAAGACCAGGGCAGGAATGATAGGACATTAAAGCTACAAGGATTGGGTGTATAAAGTTATTTGCGGGCACCGGGATTTGAACCCGAGTTGCGAGCTTTTTCCTTTGAATGGGAAGCTCGCGTCCTACCAGGCTAGACTATACCCGCAAGGATCGGTCATCTTATATATGAGGGCCTTCGGCTGTCGTCATCGTTGTCTTTTCCGCCGACTGCAGGATACCCTTGGGGCTGACCGATGTTCAGGCCACCAACCTGCTTCTCAAGCTCGGTTATCGCCTTCGCCGTCCTTTCTATTATCTTGTCAAGGTTTCCGGTGTTTATGTCAAGGTTTAGTTTTTTTGAAAGCTGTATTATTACGGCCTTGGCGGCGCTCGCATCGGTGCTGAGGAAGCTCGTCTCCCCCATGAGGCACACCCCATCAAGCTTCTCCATCTTGGCGAACGCTATTATCATGCCGGCAGATCCGAATATGGTGCCCCTTGATTTTCCGAATAGCACCTCGGTTCCCTTGAACTGGACTATGAGCTTCTTGTCGGTAACGTTTCCGAATACTCTGGGATTCTGCACCGCTCCTTCGTTTATGTTGTAACCGCCTATCGTATATATGTAACCACCACCAAGCTCCTCCTTGAAGAATTTGATTATTTTGGCATTCACCTCGTATTGCCCTTCAGTGGTAACAGCCTGAACATCCCCTGTTAGGAGTATTATGTCGCTCCTTCGCTCCTTTGCCTTGATGATGTAAAAACGGTTGTTGACCAGCCTTATCCCGCCATTCTTGAGCATCACGACCTGGTGAGGAAAATGGGGAGAGTACATGGTCGCGAACTTCTTAGCCTCAAATTCCCTTCGTAGATGTTCCACAACCAGCTTGCCGACATTCCCGATTCCGGGAAGGCCGACTATTAATATGGGTTTGTTGGGCTTTATCCCCTTCTTCATTTTTATTGTGGTTTTTTCTATCATCTTAAGCACTTATCGTTGATATTATGTTCTCTTTCTCCTTCTTTAGCTTTTCCTTCTCTATCTCGAATACCCCCTTTTTAAGCTTGGTTTTTATTAGGTTTTCGGCATTCTTTATCTTGGCCTCGGCCTTGGAGTAGTCGTCCCCCTCGGCAAGAAACTTGTATTTTGGGGCGCCTATGTATTTAACGTCTATGCCCAGGCCTTTTATCAGGCCCATTAAGCTCCTGAGCTCTGAAGCTCCGGACAATGTATTGTAGGTGTAGATCTTTGCGATGTACGACACCAGGTACCTTTTTTTCTTTTTGTTTAATTCCAGAACCTGCAGTATCTCGTCCTTGAGGCGCTTGGGCAGTTTTGACTGGGTGAATTCTTTAGTGTTGTTGGTTGCGTTTTGGATAAAATTCGTATATGTCCCGAACTCTGAGACAACGGTGCTTGTCAACGCGTCCTTGTTCTGCTGCTCTTTTGAGATTTTTATCGCCTGTAAGAATAGTGCAGCAAGCCGCTTCTCCAGGTTGTACATCCTTATTTTTTCCTTCGAGTTGCTTGTGGAAACCCTCTTGAGTGATACATCTAGGGTGCCCTTTTCCCTGTCGTAGTATATGACAGAACACACGAGCTTTTGACCTTCGTGTATGTGCTCCCTTATGTTCTTGATCCATCCTGATGATATCTCCTTCAGCGGCAGGAATACCTCCAACTCGTTGTACTCCAGCAGCCTGCAGTAGGCCCCGAACTTGCTTATCTTCGTTACGTTGGCTATTACAAGCTCGCCCACTTTTGGAACATTTTGCTTATCCATAGCAGATTACACCAAGCTATTGCAACTTGATCTCTATCTTCTTCTTGGTTCTAGAGCCCAGAGTCCGGTCTACTTTGTATTTACAGTCTTTGCACTCTAGAATGACCACCTGAAACTTTCCGAGTTTTTTAGGGTGTATTTTAGGTTCTACGCTCCCTACATAACCCCTTATTGCCCTGTTGTGCCTTCTCGTTGCCTTTGACAACGTTCTTTGGCGGCCCTTTGAAACCATCTTTACAGTGTGGAGCGTATGTTTATTGCACTTTGGACAATATGCCATTATTGTTTTTCTTATTTTCATATATTTCACCTTAGATTCGCTCGCATATTGTGTTTTCTATCAAATATGTCCTATCCTGTTCATTTTCCATTTCTATTATTTGGTTCTTCCTTAACGGGCCTAGTTTGTTCCCCGAAGGAAGTACTATCTCTGGTATGTCCTTTGCCGATTTAAGCGTGTTTGGTGTGTTTATGCTGCTCTTTGCATCCAGGTTCAATTTTTCTGACTTGACTATTTGAAGTAGTTTATTATAGAATTCTATCTCGTTATTACTTATAGGTTGTGGTAGTTGCTTATCGTATGCGATATATACCAGTATTTTTTGTTTTCTTCTTTCGAAGAATTCGTTTAGTAACTTTATGGTGTTTTCCATGACTGTTATGTTGAGGCTCTTATCCTCTCTGTATTTTTTAACGAATTCAACAGTATCGGAGTAGAATGTTTTTGGCAGAAGCAGAAGTTGGTTAGTTTGTTTTTCCTTTTGATACGCTTGCCATAGGTAATCGTATGTTATAGCTTCTTCCATAGTATCACAGACACCACAATTCCGCTAATCCTGCTCTTTATATATAATATGATTATTATTTAAACAACATTAAAGATATACAGTACTTCAACTAAACCAGAATATTAGCGGAAGCGGACGGTCTAGATAGCGAGGGATGGATTTGAACCACCGATCTCTGGGTTATGAGCCCAGCGGGCACTCCAGACTACCCTACCTCGCTATAGAATTGTTTATAGTTATACTCCGATATTAACCTTTCGCTTTCAAACACGCTTTCCGAAAACGATACCACTGGAAAGATCTGCCGTAGTCTCTTCGTAATCTTTGAAATTATCTATAGATTTCCAGTAAACGTTTTCAAATTTAACGCAATCCAAAAGGCCTTCCTTTGCCAACTTCGGGAACGTTATGTTCTCAACACTGCCGTTATTCGGCAGGTAATCAAAAACATCCCTAGACATTACATAAATTCCGGCATTGAGCCATGTGTTTTTTATTATGGGCTTCTCCCTGAAACCGACAACCCGTGTGCCATCTGTGTCCACAATCCCATAACTGCTCCTCAAAGGTGCCAACGATATCGTCGCTGTGTGTTTGTGTTCATTTATGAGCCTGCCTAAATCAAAGTTTGTTATGATATCGCCGTTCGCAACAACAAACAAATCCTCTTTTTTCATCACGCTCTCCACGTTTTTGATTGCCCCTCCTGTTCCAAGCGGTTCGTCTTCTACAACGAAATCCATATCTACTCCGAATCTGGCCCCAGTACCTAGGTACGATACGAGTTTATCTTTCATGTAGCCTCCGGAAACGACGAAAGACCTTATGCCATATTCCTTCATCCATTCAATTTCCCATTCTATTATGGGTTTTCCAGCCATTTCAAGCATCGGTTTGGGTTTATCATTAGTCAGTGGCCTCAGCCTTCTTCCTTCACCCCCTGCAAGTATCAGCGCCCTCATTCAAGTCTCACCATCTATTGATCCTATAAAGAAAAATTTAGATACTGCTATCTTATAAAACCTTACGGCATAATAATTAATGCTCTTTATTGTTGCAAGTGGTATATGTGAGCATGTATAAGCAAATGAAACAGACAATAAGGTCGGAATACAAAGACAGGTCCGTACAGTACAAACAGCGCATAATAAAATGGAATACCGAGTCTCCTGTTACAAGAGTGGACAGACCAACAAACCTGGCCAGGGCAAGGGAGCTCGGATACAAAGCAAAAGAGGGCGTTCTGGTCGCACGGGTAAGGCTAAGCGGCGGAACGAGGAAACGAAAGCATGCTGCTGGCGGGAGGAAACCTTCAAAGAGCGGAAGGTATTTCACAAGGTCAAAATCATTGCAGGCAATAGCTGAGGAACGTGCCTCAAGGAAATTCTCAAACTACGAAGCCCTGAATTCATATTTTGTTGGGGCCGCCGGCGCGAAAAGGTTTTATGAGGTAATACTCCTTGAAAAAAATCGCAGCACCATAGTATCAGACCCTCAATACATGCACATAGTCTCTCAGAACGGAAGGGCATTCAGGGGCCTAACTTCGGCAGGGAAAAGGCACAGAGGCATATCAAGAAAGCGCTTCGGGGCGCATAAAATAAGGCCGAGCCAAAACAAGCTCAAAACCTGATACCCAAAATCCTAAATATAACTCAATAAAGTGGAAAAAAGCAGAATGTATATATACCTTGAAATACATAAATACTATCTGTTAATCCTAAACCCAAATCCCGGTGCCGTAATGAAAAAACCTAATAATCATAAGAAAATTTCACGTAAAAATACGACCTCTAAAAAAAACAGGCCTAAAACGAGAAAAAGTCCAGTCGCAAGCAAGCGAACAGCTAAAAAAATCCCCAAATCAAGCAGGCTGCACATCAAAAGGCCGAATTCGGCAACAGCCGCAAGGAAGCAATCTGGGGTAAGCCACCAGCTTCACAAGCCTCACGGCACACAAAGGCACGCACAACCGATAAAAAACAAAGATACAGCAGACATATCCAACAGAAAAAGGACCAACATAAACGTTCCCAAACCCGACGAGGTAAAAACAGCTCTAAATTCATTGCTCTCAAACGGAAGGGCTACCGAATACCTTAAAAAGAACGTAAGCAAAATGGCGGTGGACGTAATAAGCATGCTCGTTACCCCGAAGACCGACGATTATCTTGCAGAGCAATTGGGTACTAAGATAAATGCTATAAGGCGCATATTGAACATAATGCAGGGCTACGGAATAACCAACTATTACATATCAAAGAACACGAAGGGGTGGCTTTCCTTTGCATGGTACATAAACACGAGCAAGCTGCTCCCATTCCTGCAGTATGTTGACGGGATGGAAAGGGAAAGGTCCGTAATGAATGACGCGTGCAACGACTACTTCATATGCAACGAATGCTACAAGGCAGACAAGCTCGTATTTACTTTCGATTCCGCTTTTGAGAGCAGCTTCAAATGCGGGAGTTGCGGAAAGAACCTGAACAGGATGGACAGGAACGAGGCAGAGCTTCTTGTAAGCAACGGGACCGCAAGGTCGTAAGCAGTGACTGATTATATGGTACGTGCTCCTGAAAGCAAAAACAATCTTCTGCTGAAATTAACCATAAAAAAAGACCCGGAATTGGACTACACGAAAATATTCGGAAGCATAAGGAAGCATTCCAGAAGCGCAACAAAGGTAAAAGAAATTGAAGGCAACGTAATCATAGAGATAGAAGCGAACGACATTACTGCATTGCGCGCCTCTGCCAATTCCATACTGAGGGATTTGCAGGTAATGGGCGCGACAAAATTGCAAGTCGCATAAAACTATTCCTTTAGCTTGTCCATTCTCTCAGCAAGGAACGTGGCCAATTCCACCCCTCCGAGATGTTTCCCTGTTGTCTTGTATGCTCCCCAGACCACGTCGGGCTCTACTGTGACCCCTACGCCAAATTCAAGCATCTCCTTATCATTCAATGCATTGCCCGTTGTTAATATCTCCTCCCTACTTAGGCCCAACATGGTCGCTATATTGCTTAGCATGCTTCCTTTTGTTACGCCTTTCAATCCAAAGTCGTATGCCTCTCCGCCCCATACGTGCTGTATGAGCCCTTTGGGGGACGCCTGCTTCACTATATTGTAAATCAATTCTTTGTTTTCTTCCATGTGCGCGGTAAGTATGAAGAACTTTGGTTCAAAACCCCTCAACCCCAACCGCTTCGAGTTCCCGGATATAACACTCCTTATGTTATAAAGAGCCTCGAAGTATCCCGGCGGGTAATTGGGATGAATAACATGCCCGTCGATGAACGCTATCGCGCCGTTTTCAGCTTGCAGTATTATGCTCTCGTCAAAAAAATCCTTGACCAGATTTTTTAGATATAACAGGTTTCTGCCGGAAGAAAAAGCTATGCGTACGTGAGCCTTAAGTCTAGTGACGCTGTCTATAAAATCCTGGGATAATTTGTGCGTTTTCATAACAAACTCGGTGCCATCGCTATTCTCATGCACTTCTGTGCCCTTTGGTATTATTACTCCATCTATGTCAAACACGATCAGCTTCAGCCTCCTAATCTGGCTGTCATCCATCTCGTACAGCGATTTTATCATTTTGTCCATCAAATCACGCAACACCCAATATGTTTCTTTATCCTATCGAACGCGGCATCATTTTGAAGCCAAATCACATTAATTTTACCTTGTACCTGGTCACATGTCTGCTCCCTTCGTCGAAGTAAAAATCCGCATCAAACCTTTTTCCCTTCAGCATGAGATTCATCCAATAATTATCGTCGTCCCACATATCCTCCAGCGGTATCTCGTCAAGATTAAACCACCTTACCTCCCCTTCGTCTGTGGACTTTATTGACCCATCAAATTCCTTGGTAGAAAACAGATGGACTGTAATTGTCACCTCATTGCTACCTCCTAGATAGAAATTCATCACACCGTGGTCAAACAGATTCCTTATTTTCAGCCCTGTTTCCTCGTACACTTCCCTTATCGCACACCTTTCTGGGGTTTCCCCATCCTCTATCTTGCCTCCTGGGGCGTTCCATTTCCCTTTGCTTACTCCTCTAACAGCCATCTTCAACAGAATCTTATTGCCGTCCAGGATATGACACATCGTCTGCATTTCCCCCATGAAATCATAACTAATATATATCTCAAAAATTTAATAAGTTATGTGGTAAATTGGAAAAGCAGAAGAGCATAGTTATCTCCGGGACGCCTGCTTCGGGCAAATCAACAATAATAAAGGTGCTGGAAAAAGAACTGAACATGCCAAGCCATCTAGTCGGTGAAATGCTCAGGGCCGAGTGGAGGAGGGCCTATCCTGAAGGAATCCCGTCATTTGAAAAGTTTTGGAGGAACATGAACATGGACTTTCACAGGAAACTAAACGAGGAACTCAAGGTGGTGTTTGAGTCTGGCGGCGTCATAGGAGATTCAAGATATGTTTCATATCTGGACGAAAAAACCTGCATAAAGGTTTTTGTAACCGCTGACATCGGCACCCGGCGCAACAGGGCGATGCTGAGGGAGGAATACATGGGCAAATCCCCCTCTGACGTGCAAGAAATACTGGAGAGCAGGGAGGCTCACGAGCTGAGGATAGGCATGGAGCTCTTCGGCGCAGATTACAGGGATCCTAACATTTACCATATAATGATAAATTCGGGGATTCTTTCTGTCAAGGAGGAGACGAGCATCATAAAAAACATCGTAGCTGAAAAAACACACGCTTAAACATACGTTTACTTCTACAAATACGCTAAAAGTAAAGGTATATAAAAATATAGACTAAAGATATAATAGTTGCAGTCGTACAATAATTGCGGAAAGATCAGTGTCTGGATCTTTTTTTAAATAAACATGCTTAATACAGGGTCTAATATGCACAGGGGCTCCTTACAATACTGGCAAAAAAGACGCGCCAAAAGGCGGTTGCCCAGAGCACGCTCTTATCCGAACGGCGTCAAGGAATCTATTCCGCTCAGCATAGTGGCATACAAAGTCGGCATGACGCACATAGGTATTACCGACGATTCCGAATCTCCATCGAAGAACATGGAGATAAGCATGCCATGCACAATACTGGAGGTGCCGAAAATGGAGGTTTACGGCGCAAGGTTCTACAACAAAGACATCAACGGCTACAAGTACGTGACCTTCGAGGTGCACCATAAGGAATTAGCTTCCAAGCTCAAGGAAAAGAAGCTCAAGAACGACGAGGGCAAGCTTAGCGCGCTCAAATCCGAGCTCGACAAGTACGACGACATAACCGCCCTCATGGTTGCCTACCCCAAAGGGCTGAGCGTTGAGCAGCACCACCCGATGAGGTTCGAGTCGCAGCTCGGTGGAAGCAAGGAGGAAAAGTTCAGCTTTGTAAGCTCAAGGATGGGCAAGCCTGTTGGTGTATTTGAGGTACTGAAGAATGGGGAATACATTGACGTTTCATCCGTGACAAAGGGGAAGGGATGGGCCGGAACCATAAAGAGGTTCGGCACCGCAAGGCTCTTCCACAAGGCCACGCAAAAGGTAAGACATGTAGGAACTCTTGGCCCGTTCACTCCTGGTAAGGTGCTGTTTACCGTTCCGCAGGCAGGACAGCTCGGATTCAACTATAGAACAGAGCAGAACAAGCGCATAATAAAAATCGGAAACCAGACCGATGTGCAGTCTATAACGCCCAAGTCCGGATTCATGAATTACGGAAAGATAACAAATGACTACATAATGATAAAAGGCTCGATAGGTGGGCCATCCAAAAGACTCGTGAGGATACGAAAATCAGCAACGCGAAACAGAAAAGGGATAAAGGAGCCCAAAATAGGATACATAGCAACAACAGAATGATAATATGGGGGAGACTGATATCCTGTCGCTTGACGGGCAGGTGAAGGAGAAGATGGAGCTGCCTGAAATATTCGACAGCGAAATAAGGCCCGACCTTATACGCAGAGCCGTAATCGCTGAAAACTCCGCAAAACTACAACCGCAGGGGCACTACCCGCTAGCAGGAATGCAGACCACTGCAAGATATTACGGAAAGATGCATGCCTATAGGTCCGGAAGGCACATGGGGATAGCAATAAGGCCGAGGCAGAAGCTCGGAGGCGGCATACAGGGCCAGGTAAGGCGGATACCCTCATCTGTCAAGGGAAAGAGGGCGCATCCGCATCTCGTGGAGAAGGTCCTCAAGGAGAACATAAACAAGAGGGAGTACCAGAAGGCCATCGCCAGCGCGATCTCCGCTACAAAACTGCAGAGAAATGGGGCGAAAACCCCGATAGTCGTGACAAGCGAAATAGAATCTATAAGCAAGACAAAGGACATGCTCAAGGTTTTCAAAGATCTTAAACTTTATAACAGTATAAGGGACAGCAAGGCCAAGCCAAGGATAAGGAAGGGGCTAAGGCGGTCCTCAAGAATCAAGCACTATAAGAGGTCCGTGCTTCTTGTGGTAAGCACGGAAGGAAGCGCGATCAAGGCCGCGAGGAACATGGCTGGGACCGAGGCGTGCACCGTTTCGCGCATAACTGCCAATCTCCTGGCACCAGGTGGAGTACCAGGCAGGATTACCATATGGAGCGAGCAGGCTATAAAGAACGTCGCAGAGGCCGTAAGGTCCCAAAAATTAGGATGATCGCATGAGCATACTTAAATACCCTCTTGCAACTGAAAAGTCTGTGGGCATGGTCGACAGGAACAACACGATAACATACATAGTGGATTTGACATCATCCAAAAACGACATAAGAGAGGAATTCGAGAGGGCCTTCAACGTAAGGATTAAAAGCATAAATATCATCAATATGCCGAACAACACGAGAAAGGCATTCATAAAGCTGGCAAAGGGATACAATGCCACCGATGTCGCTCTCAAGCTGAAGCTGGTGTAAGCAATGGGCAAGAAACTGAGACAGCAAAGAAGGGGAAAGGGCTCCAATGTGTACAGCAAGCTCCCCGGAACGTTTGACATCAGCGTAAGCTATCCGGGTCATGCAAAGGACATGGTGGGCGAAGTTACCGAATTTATAAACCATACCGGGCATTCCGCACCGCTCATGCTGATACTCTACGAGGACATGTCTACAGGATATCTTCTTGCGCCAGAGGGGATTAAAATAGGAGACAAGATAAGGGTAAGCAAAAATCCGTTCTATTCATTGGGCAGCGTCATAAAGATCGGCGATGTCCCTGAGGGTATGTCTGTATATAACATAGAGTCCAATCCGGGCGACGGGGGCAAGATGGTCAGAAGTGCCGGAAGCTCTGCGCACGTATCGGCGCACATAGGCGGTACCACCACGATAACCCTGCCATCAAAAGCAGCGGTGGTCCTAAGCAGCGAATGCCGCGCGCAGCTGGGTGTGGTAGCTTCCGGCGGCATAACTGAGCAGCCCCTAGTGAAGGCAGGCAAGAGCCATTACATAATGCATGCGCTGAACAGGACGTGGCCCGTAATAAGGGGGGTAAAGAGCAACCCGGTAGACCACCCATTCGGCGGCAAGCAGCACCACAAAGGCAAGAGCAGCATGACATCGAGGAACGCGCCTCCCGGAAGAAAGGTGGGTCATATAGCGGCGCGAAGGGTAGGCAGGAGGAAGAGATGATATAATGGTAGAAAGAATAGCGTTTAGGGGAATGACACCATCGCAGATCACATCGCTCACAAACGAGCAGTATCTGAAGCTGATCACATCAAGGGAGAGGAGGAGCATAAAAAGGAATGCGGTAGAGTACAAAAAACTCATGGAGAAGGTAGAAAAGGCGAAGAAGAGAGGCATCGACAAGCCGATAAAGACGCATGTAAGGGAAGCGGTAATCATACTTCCGTGGATCGGAGTAAGGTTCGAGGTTTACAACGGCAAGGAGTTCAAGCCAGTCGTCATTACCCCGAACATGCTCAACCACAGGCTCGGCGAGTATTCATACTCTACAAAAAGGGTCGTCCACTCGGCCCCTGGAATAAGGGCCACAAGGGGAAGCAAGTTCCTAGCGGTGAAATAATTGAGATATTCGTACAATCTGGATACCAAGGGCATAATATTTGCAGGTGCGCGTGACATCAACGCCAGCTTCAAGGATCTTTGCGCGGTGTGCGACGCGATAAGGTACAGGTCAGTCTCGTCGGCTCTTGGCGTTCTAGACGGTGTGATAAACAGCAACAGGGCAATAGAGTACAGGAGGCACAACAAATACATGGGCTCGAGGTCTGAACTCGGGGGGAAGAAAGGCAGATACCCGATAAAGTGTGCAAAGATAGTGAAAGACGTGATCGTCAACGCCTCCGCAAACGCGGTCAACAAGGGCGAAAACCCCGATTACATGTATGTGGTCCATGCGACTGCAAACAAGACGTACATAGTTCCGAGGGCGCCCTCCAAAGGCATAAGGTCGCATAGCGGCGGATACGGGTACGGGACCATAAGGAGGAGCAATCTGGAGTATGCAAAGGTGGAGATAGGCATAGCGGACAAGGAGATCGAAGGCTTAGGCTCCATGATGAAGAGGGCGATCAGGGCGGTCAACAAGGTCGAAAACCCGATCGAAGAAAAGGCGAAGCAGAGGGCGAAGCAGAAATCACCAGCACCAAAACCCCCATCTGCCC
>CAZFUA010000010.1:0-19455 GCA_964521995.1 Microcaldota archaeon | reverse complement strand
ATGCCTAGGGGTTTCTATAAACCCCTAGGAAATAGTGGAATTATTAGACACAGCCTGAAAGCGTTAAAAAGCAAAACACCCGCTCATGAATTATTGCGTCTGTCCGCGGATTTCTGAGCAAGGCTGCGGAATTTCTGCATTTGCAGATGGTTCCGCATTGGATTGGTGTTTACGGATTATATGCAATCATTTTATATTGTTTGGATTTAATATATTAGGATAAAAATGGTCAAGAAATCAGACTCCATTAAGGACATACAGGAAGCGGAGGGCAAGGCACAGCTAATTCTGGAGAAAGCAAGGCAGCATAAGGATAGCAAAATACGCAAGGCAGAGGAGGAGGCGCAAAAGATACTGGAGGATTCCGATGCCGATGCCAGCAAGGCGGCAAAGGAGATACTAAAAGACACGGACAAGGATCTTGAGAGCCTCAGGAAAAAGAAACTTGAGGAGGCCCACAATCTTGCTGCAAAGATAAAGAGCAAGAAACTGGGCAAGGCTAATCTTGACAAGCTCGCCGAGCAGGTAATGAAGAAAATATTAGGTGCATAGATGTTAAGAAGCGAGCCGATGCAGAAGGTAAGGCTAGTCTGCCTTGAGAGGGATAGGCGCAATATGGTATCGGCGCTGCACAAAGTTGGGATAATAGACCTTAGGAGAAGCAGGCTCGACTTAAAGGAGGACAATCCCGAAAGCTACTTTACCGCGCTTTCCGACGTGGAGATAAGGCTTGCGGGCGCGATAGCATTGCTGAACAAGCCGAAGGGCAACCCCAGGAAGGTAAAAATCAATGAGAAACATATCAATGCGGAGGAATTGCTGTCAAAGCTCTCCAAACTTGCGGTAATTGAACGCATATACAAATTGAGCGATGAGAGAAAGGAATCGAGGCAAAGGCTGAGGCACATTGAGCAGTCGGAGGATGTGGCAAGGCAGCTCTCTGGGGTAGACATAGATTTGAGCAGCCTGAAAAGCAGGACCCTTGATTTCAAGGCCTATGCTATCCATAACAAGAGTGATGCTGCGTCGCTCAAGGAAGAGATTGCAAAGAAAGGGCTTGCAATGGAAGTAATAGAATCAGGGCTCAAGAACCAATCGAGCATATTCGTTGCGTATAAAAAGGGCATGGACATCGGCGACTTTGAGAGAAGATATGGTTTGAAGGAGCTTGACATATCCCTGGATTACCTTCACGGCACCCCGGCAAATGCGTTAAGGCACATTGCAAGGGACAGGGAGAAGGAGCAGAAGACAATAAAATCCATAGGGGAGGAGATTGCCGGGATAAGCAAAACCGAGTACTGGAAATTGAGCGCATTCATGGAAATGCTCGAGATAGAGATGGCAAAGGCGGGAGTGAGCGGGACCTTCAAGAAGACGGAAAGGACGGTAATAATAGAGGGATGGGTGCCCAAGAAACGCATGGACGAGCTTGATGGGGTTGTCGGGAAGGCCAGCATGGGCAGGTACCATATCGAGGAGATACAGACGGACGAGCTTGCCCCGACGCTTACCAACAGGCCCAAGATATTGCAGCCCTTTGACTATATGATAAGCTTCATATCCGTGCCAAGGAGCGACGAGCTTGATCCCGCGCTTCCGTTCATAATATCATTCCCGATATTCTACGGACTCATGGTGACCGACGTAGGCTACGGGCTCCTTTCGCTGCTGTTTGCCACTTATATTACAAAGATAACAGACCCGGAGGGGCTTGTGTACAACACCTCAAAGATATGGCAGATCAGCTCCATATCCGCGATATTCTTCGGCTTCCTCTCGAACCAGTATTTCGGGCTTCAGCTGAACCAGTACTTTACGAGCTTTGTGGGCTTTGACTGGCTCAAGAGCGTCACAGCGATAATACTCATATCCGTAATATTCGGGATAATACAGGTGGTGATAGGCCTGATCTTCGGGTTCATCAACAACTACAAGCACCATAGGAGTATAGCATTCGGAAGATTGACCTCCGTTGTATTGATACTGTCAGGAACTGTTGCGGTAGCTGGCGGGCTTTTCAATGTGGTGAGCCCCACGATAACCCTTGTGAGCGCGGGCATTGCGATAGCATCGCTCGTTGCAACGATAATACTTAGCGGCGAGGAGGCAGGGGAGATAACGAACCTGATATCGCACCCGCTCAGCTATGCAAGGATCATGGGCTTCGGGCTTGCGAGCGTCGTGCTCGCGTTCCTGATAGACAAGGCGTTCACCCCAAGGATAAGCCTTGGTATCCCTCTATTCATACTTTACCTTGTGCTTTTTATAGTTCTGCACTTCCTAAATATGATAGTAACGATGTTCGAGGCCGCGGTGCAGGGGGCAAGGTTGAATTTCATAGAGTTTTTCACAAAGTTCTACAAGGGCGGAGGGATAAGATTCAAGCCATTCGCATCAAAAAGGATTTATACTAAAGAATAAAAACAAAAAATGAAAACGGTGAAGCAATGAGCATAACAATAACAATGCCAGTTGCAATAGCTGCCTTGTCGGCAGCGATAGCAATAGTGGGAAGCGCAATAGCCACGGGAATCACACAGTCAGCGATAGGAAGTGCAGGTATGGGCCTGCTGGCCGAAAAGCCGGAGGAGATGGGAAGGGTGCTGTTGTTTTTGGTACTCCCGGAAACGCTCATAATCTTCGGTTTCGTAATAGCAATACTCATATTGCTCGGAGCGGGCCTCGTATGAGAGGTGAGCTGTATGGCTCTTGATGAACTGCGTAGGAACATAGAACTGGAGGCAGAGGAGGCTGCATCAAAGCTCGAGGAAGAGGGCGAAAGCGAATACAAAAAGATAATCGCTGAAGCCAAGAGGAAGGCGGACACGGCATTGAAGAAGGCCAAGGCCGACGCGCTTTCCGAGTCGGAGCAGAAAAAGAACGACATAGCCACATCCCTTGACATAGAGACCGGCGGCATTCTGTCTTTCGCGAAGGAGGAGTGCATAAACAGGGAGATGAAGCAGCTGGTGCTGGCCGTAAAGAGCAAGCTGGACGAGCGGCAGACAGAGATAATAAACACGGCGCTGGAGAGGTTTTCCGAATCCGTGCCGCTGCACCAGACAATTGCAAAACTCGACAAGAGGCACGCAGGAGCGGTAAAGGCCCCGGTGGCAAAGGTAGAGTATGAGGACATGGACGGGGTAATACTCACCTCTATTGATGGGAAGGTCATGGCGGATGCAACATTGGAAGGAATAGTGGGGTCGAACAGCGACCTGATAAGAAGGGCCCTTGCCATGGAGCTTTTCGGGTAAGGTGAATGCATGGGAGTATATGGAAACGCGTTGAGGTACGGCTATTCTAATACAAGGGCAAAGGCCATGGAGTCCAAGCTTATTGACGAAGCCACCATGCGCAGCATTGCCGATGCCAAGGACGTCGACTCCATACTCTCCATACTCTTCCAGACAGATTATAATTCAGCAATAATAAAGTTCGGCGGGCTTGAGATAAGCACCGCGCTTCTGGATTTCGCGGTCAGCGAGAACATGACCGAAAGGGTGAACAGGCTTGCGGAGATAACCCCGAAGAGCGACAGGCACGTGATAAGGAAGATAATAGCGCGATGGGACCTCAGCAACGTAAAGCTGGTGCTCGAGGCCGTTGACAGGAAGCGAAAATACGAGGCGATCTCCAGATACATAATAAGCTCGAGCGAATTCAACCAGCAGCGCCTAAGCGACGCGATGAGGGAGGCGAACGGCAGCGTTGAGGACGCCTTAAAGAGGCTGATGCGGAACAGGTCCTACAAGAGGGTGCTCGGAAATGCGCTTGCGGCATACAAGAAAACGGGCAATGCCCTCGATGCTATAGCCGCGATGGACAGCGAGCACTACAAGGAGCTGGGCGAGCTTGCGCTTCAGCTTGATGAAAGAAAGGAGAAAGCGGCCTTCCTGCTCAAGATGGACATCGACATGAGGAACGTGATAACGCTGCTTCGCGCCAAGAGGAAACGCATGAAGTTCGAGGACGTGAGCAAAAGCATGATAAAGAACGGCAACACGAGCATAAGATCGCTTGCGTCGACATACAACAGCTCAGATAGCATAGAGTCGTTTGCCTCGAACATAAGGGCATTCGGCCTCAAGGATGCGTTGGAAGTATACAGGAGCAACGGGCAGATGCTCTCCTTCGAGATAAGCATGAGGAACCAGATGTTCAATTCAAGCATGAAAATGCTCAGGGCGAGCGTCCTGTCGCTGAGCACGCTGATAGATTACATATACCTGAAGGAGATAGAGGTATTCACGCTAAGGGCTCTGATAAAAAGCAAGGAGTACGGGCTTACAAAAGATGAGATATCAAGGCTTGTGGTATGGAATCTCTGACGAAGTACAAGATCGTCGTAATGGGCAACACGCAGCTCGCCCTAGGATTCAAGCTGACTGGGGTCGCAGAAACGTACAGCGCGAGACCGGGAACGGAATCCGAGAGGATACTGCACGAGCTGCTGCAAAGGGAGGACATAGGCCTGATAATAACAACAAGCAGCATAGTGAACGGCATCAAGGACAGGAGGCTCGCCGAATCCGTATCGGACAGCGTGCTTCCCATGATAATAGAGGTGCCCGACTACAAGGAGGAGGGCGAGCCGGACACCCTGAGGAAACTGATATTGAGAGCGCTTGGAATAGATATAAGCAAAACAGTGTAAAGGTGAATCTAGTGGGAGCAATAGAAAGAATATCTGGGCCGCTTGTAGTGGCCAGCGATATGACAGGGAGCAACATGTATGACGTTGTTAGGGTAGGCAATGCGAATCTAATAGGGGAGATAATACAATTGAAGGGCGACAATGCCGTAATACAGGTATACGAGGATACAACGGGACTCAGGCCCGGGGAGCCTGTGGAATCAACACAATTGCCGCTTTCCGTCAAGCTGGGCCCGGGACTGCTCGGCAAGATATACGACGGAATACAGAGACCTCTTGAAATACTCGAGAAGAGGTCCGGGGCCTTCATAGGAAGGGGAATAATAGCCGAACCGTTGGAAAAGAACAGGAAATGGAAGTTCGTGGTAAGTGATAACGTTAAGAAAGGAACGCAGGTAGGCGAGTGCGACATAATAGGATACGTGCAGGAAACCGAATTCCTGAAGCACTACATAATGGTACCGAAAGGCGCCAGGGGAAAAATAACGAAGATATCAGGAGGCGGCTTCACGATAGATGACGCGATAGCGGAAATCGAGGAAAACGGCAATGTGACAAAGATCACGATGATGCAGCAAAGATCGGTAAGGACGCCGTCAAGGATAAGAAGGAAGTTCAGGGCGAACGAGCCGCTGATAACCGGACAGCGGGTAATAGACACGCTGTTTCCCGTTGCGAAGGGCGGCACCGCGGCCATTCCCGGGCCTTTCGGCGCCGGGAAAACCGTAACCCAGCAGAGTCTGGCAAAATACGCCGACAGCGATATAGTGGTTTATGTTGGTTGCGGGGAACGCGGAAATGAGATGACTGATGTTCTTACGGAGTTCCCGAAACTCAAGGACCCTAAGACTGGAAGGCCGCTCATAGAGAGAACCGTGCTCATAGCGAACACGAGCAACATGCCGGTAGCGGCAAGGGAGGCGAGCATATATACAGGGATAACAATAGCGGAATATTTCAGGGACATGGGCTACAATGTGGCGATAATGGCCGACTCAACGTCAAGATGGGCCGAGGCCATGCGGGAGATATCCGCAAGGCTCGAGGAGATGCCAGGAGAGGAGGGCTACCCGGCCTATCTGCCAAAGAGGCTTGCGGAGTATTACGAGAGGAGCGGAAGGGTGGAGAACCTGAACGGCACCATCGGCTCCGTGACCATAATAGGCGCGGTTTCGCCCCCTGGAGGGGACATATCGGAACCGGTGTCGCAGGGAACGCTAAGGGTGGTGAAGGCATTCTGGTCGCTTGACGCCGCATTGGCGAGCTCGAGGCATTTCCCGTCAATCAACTGGCTGAGCAGCTATTCGCTTTACAACGATGCGCTTGAATACTGGTACATGGAGCATGTAGGGGAGGAATTCGTCAAGAACAGAAAGGAGATGATGAAGATACTGCAAAGAGAGGCAGAATTGAAGGACATAGTGCAGCTGGTAGGGGAGGATGCGCTTCCGGATTCGGAAAAGATACTTTTGGAGGTCGGAAGGATGCTCAGGGAGGATTACCTCAGGCAGAGCGCATTCGACGACATAGATGCCTATTCAAGCCTTGACAAGCAGGACAGGATGCTTTCGTTAATGCTGCATTTTGCAGACCTGGCAGGCGAGGCGGTAAAGAGGGGCGCCACGGTGTCTTCAGTAACGTCCATGAAATCAAGGGCGGAAATCTCTAGAATGAAGGGCATAAAGGACTCGGACATGGAAAAGGCCTCGAAAAGGCTGGTCGAGCTCATGGATTCCGAATTCAGCAAGATGGAGAGGGAGCTTGATGAGAGCTCCATAGAAAACGAGGAGGGATTGAACAACGCAAAAGTGATGGAGGGAAAATGAGGCGATGGATATGAAACTTGATATAAGCTACAATACGATAGAAAGCGTCGCGGGGCCGTTGGTCGTGGTCGGAAAGATAAAGAACGCGGCATACAACGAGATAGTGAAGATAAGGATGCGGAACGGGGAGGAGAGACTGGGCCAGGTGCTTGAGACGAGCAGCACCAATGCGGTTGTGCAGGTATTCGGGCTCACGAACGGCATAAACGTTAAGGACACCTCCGTAAGCTTTCTGGGCGATACGTTCAGCGTGAGGACCAGCGACAGCATGTTAGGAAGGGTGTTCGACGGGCAGGGAAGGCCAAAGGACGGCTCCGGAACAATAGCAAGCGGCGAGAAACGGGACATAAACGGGGAACCGATAAACCCGGTATCAAGGGCGATGCCGAGCGATTTCATAGAGACAGGGATATCGACGATAGACGGGCTCAATACCCTAGTAAGGGGACAGAAGCTTCCGATATTCTCAGGCTCCGGACTCCCGCACAACGAGCTTACCGCGCAGATAACAAGGCAGGCAAAGGTAAAGGGCAAGGAGGAGAACTTCGCAGTGGTGTTTGCGGGCATAGGGATAACTTACGACGATGCCGAATATTTCGTAACGGAGTTCAGGAAGACGGGCGCGATAAAGAGAACCGTGGCGTTCATAAACCTGGCTGGCGACCCCAGCATCGAGAGGATAATAACACCTAGGCTTGCACTAACTACCGCGGAGTACCTTGCATATGATAAGGACATGCACGTGCTTGTAATACTCAACGACATGACGAACTATGCCGAGGCCTTGAGGGAACTCTCAAGCGCGAGGGAGGAGGTGCCAGGAAGAAGGGGCTATCCGGGATACATGTACACGGACTTTGCGAGCATATACGAAAGGGCGGGCATACTAAAGAACAAGAAAGGCAGCATAACCCAGCTCAACGTGGTCACGATGCCGAGCGACGACGTAACGCATCCGATACCAGACCTTACTGGCTACATAACAGAGGGGCAGATGTTTCTCAGCAGGGAGCTCGCGAACAAGGGAATTTACCCGCCGATAAACCCATTGGGATCGCTGTCGAGGCTCATGAACAACGGGATAGGGAAGGGCAAGACAAGGGAGGACCATAGGGGAGTGGCGGACCAGCTTTACGGCGCATACTCAAGGGCGCAGGACGCCAAGGCGCTGAGCTCGATAGTAGGAGTGGAGGCGCTCGGAGAGGGCGACAGGCAGTACCTGTCGTTCGGGAACGAATTCGAGGACAGGTTCGTAAGGCAGGGCGCGTACGAGAGCAGGGCGATAGAGGAGACGCTCTCGATAGGATGGGACCTTCTGTCGATGCTTCCGGAAACGGAATTGACAAGGATAAAGGAGGAATACATAAAGAAATACTACAAGGCAGGAAAATGATAAACCCTACAAGAATGAATCTCATAACTACAAAGAGAAAGATAGCCATGGCAAGGAAGGGCTACAACGTGCTCAAGAGGAAGCGCGAGGTTCTTGTTATTGAATTCCTCAAGATGCTGAAGCACTCAAGGCAGAACAGAAGTCATTTGAACGGGCTTGTCCATGACGCTTATGAATCCGTGACACTGGCATCTGCGTATGTGGGCGACTTTGAGCTCGAGGCAACGGCGCTGCACGTGCCCGAGGCGGAAAGGATAAGCATAGGTTTGAGGAGCATAATGGGAGTTCGCATACCAGAGATAGTGAAAGAGACTGAGATAGGGAAGGAGAGCTACAACCTCATGTCGACGAGCATAGCCGTTGACGACATAAACGACTCATTCATAAAGGCGCTGGAGACCATTGTGGAGGTGGCGCAGGCGGAGCAGAGCCTGAGGAGGCTCGTCCTGGAGATCGAGAAGGTCAAGAGAAGAGTTAATGCACTGGATTACAAGCTCATACCGGAGCTGGGGCGCCAGACGAAGTACATATCCATGAGACTGGATGAGATAGACAGGGACAGCTTTTCCGCGCTCAAGCATGTTAAGAAAAGGATAGCGAAGAGAGAGACGGAAAGACATTAATTAGTTGTTTAGGATGTTATAACCATGGCTTACCATTCTTTCCTTACGGTAATACTGCCTGCGCTTTTCGCGTTTGCCTCATCGATAGCCGCGATAAAGTACATAATGCCGTATTTTTACAACGCGGGAATCGTTGCCGAGGACAGGAACAAGAGCACGGTAAGGAAGATACCCGGCAGCGGGGGCATAGCGGTTGCGATGGGCGTAACGATAGGCATACTCGCATATACCTTTGGAGCGTCATTCATATTCTCAGCTACAGTAAGCGTGCCAGACATACTTGCAGTAGCGCTGTCCATACTGCTCATAGCTGCGGTAGGGTTCATAGACGACATAAACGTGAAGACGAAAAGGGTGCAGGTCACAGGAATGAAGGGAATAAACCAGGGGCTCAAGCAGTGGCAGAAGCCGTTGCTCACGATAATAGGCGCGCTGCCGCTCATGGCGATAAATGCGGGTGTGAGCAGCATAAACATACCGTTCATAGGCATGGTGAATTTCGGGATAATATACCCGGTGGTGCTGATACCCATAATGGTCATATTCGTTGCGAATGCATACAACCTGTTGGGGGGTTTCAACGGCCTTGAGGCCTCGACCGGACTCGTTGCCGGGCTGGGCCTTGTCATATACTCGTTCCTTTACGGGAACGGCATAGGGCTTCTTCTCTCTTCGGTGCTGGTGGGCGCGCTTCTCGCGTTCCTCATATTCAACTGGTACCCGGCAAAGATACTCCCCGGGGACAGCTTCACATACTGCGTTGGAGGCGCACTGATAGCGATAATCGTGATAGGAAACGCGGAGGGCTTCGGGCTCATAATCTTCATACCATGGATCATAGAGTTCTTCCTGCATTTAAGGGGGAAATTCAACGTGACAGACCTTGGCATAAGGCAGAAGGACGGCACGCTAAAGGCGCCGTACGGCAATAGGATATACAGCCTGACGCACATAGCGATGAACATCAAGAGGAAGGTAAGGGAAAAGGACGTTACGATAATGCTCGCCGCGTTCGAGGTGCTGTTCGTTGTGCTTGCGCTCGTGCTGAAATTGCATGGGGTTTATTGATAATGGCATGTTTTTATTTATGTAAGTTTAAATTAAGAAAAGGGACTGAAACGCATATATGGTAATCTAATGCCCGGAATGGATCTTGATATTAAGCGAATCGGCAAGCTCGTCACTGTGGGGATTTTCGTACTCCTCTCAATCGCAGGGTTCGGGTTCTCCATTTACCTGTTCCTGGTGGCGAAAAGCCTGGTGCTGTATATTATCGCGATATCCTTCCTGTTCCTTTCGGTAGTGTCAGGGTTCTTCAACGTGCTTGCATCGTACTGGTATTACAAGTCATTCGATTATGATAGATACCTTGAGGAGTTCAGGAAGCAGCTGAAGCCGATGCGGAAATTCCCTTCTGTCAGCGTAGTGATGCCCACGCATGAGGAGAACGTGGCGATGGTAAAAAAGAACATCATGGAATTGAAGAGGCTCTCTTACCCAGGAAGGATAAACTTCTTCCTTTTGAACGATTCGCAGAACATGGATACGAAAAGGGCATTGGAAGGCATGTGCAAGAAATTGGACGTCAATTTCATATACAGGGACAACAACAAGGGCTACAAGGCGGGGGCGCTCAACAACTTCCTGAAGCACACGAACGACAAGTTCATAGCGATATTCGATGCGGACGAGTACCTGAAGGACAAGAACTTCCTTGTGGACGTGATGCCGTACTTCCAGGACAGCAAGATCGCATATGTGCAGACAGAGAAGAGGTACAGGAAGGGGACATTCTTCTCCGACTCCGTTGACATATTTGATGCGTTCTTCTTCAAGTTCATAGAAACGGCGAGGGCGATGAACAACACAGCGATATTCTCGGGCTCGTGCGGCGTAATAAGGAGATCGGTAATAGACGAGGTAAAGGGATTCCCGGAATACGCGATAGAGGACACGTTCTTCAGCCTGGAGTCCGACCTCAAGGGTTACAGGGGCTTCTACCTTCCGAAGATATATGCGTACGGGAAGCCCATAGACACCTTCTCCAAGCTGGTGAAGCAGCAGTGGCGATACAACTACGGAGATACGCAATTCGTTTCGTACTTCTTCAAGAGGAAGGGATTCAAGAGGGCGGAGCCGCTGCCGACGTTGAACTACATGGCCCATGGCTTCGGGCTCAATTACCTTTCCGTGGTGCTCATACTCTTCACGATAATATCTGTAGCGATAGTGTTCTCGTCGCTGCCTTTCGCGCACATAGGCATACGGATGTTAAGCCTCTCGGAGATAACGCCTTTGGTTGTCGCGGAACTGCTCGGGCTGTTCGCGTTCATACTATCGATGCTTGCGCCGGTAATCCTGACAAAGATGTACTTCAAGTCGTTCAAGAAGGGCGCGATGGTGTTCATGCTCAACTACGCGCTTGCGTTCGTGAGGACAAAAGCAGCAATCATGGCCGCGCTCAACATAGACAAGAAGTTGGACTGGAACACGAAAGGCGAGAAGATAAAGGGAGTGTGGACGGTGCTCGACAGGACAAAGACAGAGATCACGTTCGTGGTGATACTCGTCGTGCTCGGGGTAATCGCGTTGTTAAAGGCCAACATATCTGGAGGAGTGTGGCTCATATGGTACGGCGGAATGTATTCGCTTACGCCTCTTTTCCTGTATAAATACGGATAACATGGACAAGGTTTTTGAATGGCTGTCAGGAAGGCTGTTATAACTTCGGCGGGCAATGCTACGAGAATGAGGCCCATATCCAACGTAATACCCAAGGGGCTTCTTCCGGTGTTCAAGACATTCGACGGCAACAGGTATCCGACGCCAATAATAGACCTGATAGCTGAATCCCTGAAGGGCGCCGGGGCAAGCAAGCTGTGCTTTGTAGTGGGAAGCAAGAGCAGGCTGCTTATAGACTACCTTTTCGGCAAGGATGTCACGTTCGTCTTCCAGGACAGGCCCAGGGGCTTTGGCGATGCGGTGCTGAGAGCCAAGGAGTTCGTATCAGCGGATCCGTTCTTCGTGCATGCAGATGACGACTTCCTCACGGGGGGCTACAAGGAGAGCGCGGACATATTTGAGGACCTAAATGCGGATTGCCTTCTTTTCCTGTCCAGGGTCGAAAACCCTAAAGGATTCGGCATCGTCGATGCTGAACCCCACAAGGAACTGCATTCCCATAAGGTGTTCAAAATAAAATCAATAGAGGAAAAACCTGAAAAGCCAAAATCGGATCTCGCTGTTTGCGGCATATACATATTCTCCCCAAGGATATTCGAGAAGCTGGAGGAAGTAGAAACGGATGGGGAACTCCAGCTCACATACGGCATACAGAAGCTAATAGAGGACAATGGGAAGGTGTATGGGGTACTCCTTGAAAAGGAGAAATGGCTCATACTTGGTACCCCAGAAGGCTACTTCAAGACGTTGAACCATTCGTACAGCAACCTGTGAAAGGATTATATATCTGGTTGCCATAGTGTTTATGTAGGCAAGCCATGTGATAGAATGGTTGACACTAGCCTTAAAGTGCACAATGGAGTACGCCCAGACAGAAGCATGAAGGCCGAAAGGCTGACCGTCCAGGAATTGATGAGGAGAGTGCTGACGAGGGTGCCGATTGGATATGACATCCACGAAATCCATAAATTCAAAACAGAGCAGAGCAGAAGGGTCGTGGAGGAAACCATTGTGAAAAATTTCATGCTGGACAGACATACAAATGTACATACCATGTACGAGTTTGTCTTTCAGGAGGCGTTTCTTTATTATAATCTGCCGGTACTGTATGAACCGTTTTCGTTATTCGTTAATGGCAAATCCAAGAGGAGGGGAAAGGTGCCAAGCTACCTACCGGATTTTGTGATGCCTTTCCATTATGTCAACGGAATGAACGTGGTCGTAGAGCCGCACAGCAGCCGGTTGATAACCGAAGACTATCTCAAGCTATTGGAAAACGTCAAGGATACGTACAAGTTGCACACCATACTGGCCACCACCCCCGATTTTGAGGCGAATGGCAACATAGACATGGTAAGGAGATACGTGAGCGAGATATGGATCGTTAGGGACTATTTGGTAAGGGGCGGCATGGATGAGCTGAAGAGGAAAATGCACAGATTGATAGAGAAATCCGAGAAGAGGTATGACAGGCCATTGAACAGCATCATGGAGTTCCTCAGAAAAACAATGGAAGCGTAAACCGAAGCCAAACAGGAACATTAAACGTATCTCGGATTTGACTCGCCTACTTTGTTGATGTGGTTCATGTACAGGGCAGCAACAAACAAAAAGGACGATAGCCTGTTCATGTATGCCATTGCATTGTCATTTATCTTATGATCTTTGCTAAAGGATGTGAGCTTCCTTTCGGTCCTTCGCGCAACAGACCTCGCAACATGAAGATGCGATGAGGCGGCACAGCCCCCAGGTATAATGAATTTCTTTAATTCGGGAAGATCCTTTCCTATGCGTTTGATCTCCGATTCTAGCATGTCGGGCTTTGGCATGCTCACTTTATCCAGATTCCTGCCGTTAGACGCATTCGCTATTATTGCGGACATTGAAAAAAGGTTGTCCTGGATTGTCTCGAACGATTCCCTCAATTTCTCATCATTGATATACAGTATGCAAACCGCAAGCTGGCTGTTAAGCTCATCGATATCTCCGAGCAGGTCAAAAAGTATGTCGTCCTTTCTGGTTCTTGGCCCGCCGATGGCGCTGGTAGACCCGTTATCGCCATTTCCTGTATAGAATATTGTCATTACCAACACCACATATGCCATTCATCCTTTCGCAACACCAAGTGGAACGAGTTTCGCAACTATGTTTGATATCTTTGCACCCTCGATGCTTTTCACGACTTCATCTACGTTCTTGTACGCCCATTCCGCCTCCTCGCTTATCAGCTTTTTGTTTCTTACCCTAAGCTCTATTCCCTTGTTTTTAAGGTCGCCAAGGGTCCTTGAAGCCGGTATCTCCCTGATTGCCTGATGCCTTGACATCACCCTCCCAGAACCATGGCATGATGACCCGAATGTCTCATTCATTGCCTCTGTTCTTCCCGCAAGTACATAGCTTGCGCTGCCCATGCTCCCAGGTATCAATACAGGCTGGCCCAAGTTTACATACTCCTTAGGTATGTCGCTCCTTCCGGGGCCGAATGCACGTGTGGCACCCTTTCTATGCACATACAGCTTCATCTTTTTCCCGTCTACCTCATGCTCCTCCAGTTTGGCTATGTTGTGCGCAACGTCGTAAAGAAGCTCCATCCCAAGCGCGTCGGCGCTCTTGTCGAACACTCCCTCGAACGATTTCCTTATCGAGTCGGTCATTATCTGCCTGTTCGTAAATGCGAAGTTCACGGCGCACCTCATAGACTTTAGGTAGGAATCCGCCTCTTTTGAACCAACGAACGCATAGCTAAGCTCCGGATCAGGCAGCTTTATGTGGTTCTTCTGCTGGTATTCGGAGAATGTCCTAAGGTAATCGCTGCATACCTGGTGGCCGAACCCGCGCGAACCGCTGTGTATGAGTATTGTTACATTGTCCTTTTCCAGGCCGTAACCCTTTGCTATTCTGTCATCGAATATTTCAGCAATCCGCTGAACCTCGAGAAAGTGGTTTCCAGCACCTAATGTTCCGAGGCTGTAGAGGCCGCGCTTCTTGGCCAATACACTTACTTCGCCGAAATCCGCGCCGCTTATCGCACCATATTCCTCTATGTGATCTATATCGTCATTGAAACCGAATCCCTTTTCCACTATGTATTTCACACCCTCTGTTGCGACCCTTTCAAGATCCCTTTGGGTGAAACCCAGATTTATCTTGCTGCCGACTCCGCTTGGAACGTTCTTTGCAAGAAGATCCATCAAGCTACCCAATTTTGGCTTGACTTCTTCCACCGTCAAATTGGTTTTTATTAGCCGTACACCGCAGTTGATATCGAACCCGATCGCGCCGGGAGATATTATACCATTTTCAGCATCAAATGCAGCGACACCCCCTATTGGAAAAGAATAACCTTCGTGTCCATCAGGCATCACTAGCATATGTTTCACTATTGATGGCAATGATGCGGCATTCATTGCTTGATTCAGTGTCCTGTCTTTATTCAATGTTTGTGCTATCTTTTCATTTGCATAAATATGAATAGGTACATTCATCCCATTCTTTTCGTCTTTTTCAATTTCCCATAAAAATTCATTTATTTTTCTAATTTCAGCCATTTTTCTTCCTCAATATTATTTAATAGATTGCTCTTTATAGCCCTTTTAACTTCTTCCTTTTTATAGATATTTAATTGCTGAATTTTGTGCGGAGGCATTCCGCAAGAAGTATTATGACAGAGAGCACAACCCCCCATCGATGCCAGCATTATGTGCACCGATAACGAATAGCCCGTCAAGGCTTTATTGAAGATAGTAACATCCAGCAAAACACTTTAACCGTTTCGTTTGAAGAATCCAATCCATAGCAACAATATACCAATGAACTCCGCAATATAAAGAAACGAGGGAAACGCTGCTATGTAAAGGGTACCGGCTATGCTCACGATTACAACGCCAGCTATTATGCTTACGTTCCTGTAGTCTTTCCTCTTGAGGTAGCTCAGCAATGCCACAATGACCAGTATGGCCGCGGCCGGGAAGGTTATGACAGATGACGAAATAACTGCAAGGAGCGGCAGCGGGCCATAAACAATGTAGTTGTACATGAGATTCGGGATTTTTGACGCTAAAAGGGAGTACGCGAGGAATGCTAGTGATACAACGCTAAATGCGTAATACGCCCTTTTCGCGTTTGCCGACTTTACGAGCTGCATAGAGCCTAATGCCAGCAGGTTTACAAGGAGAGCAACCAGAAACAGGTAAGTAGATATTAGGAATCCTGAGTATATCCCTGATGCGAAGACAATCTCCAGCAATACCCCTATAGTAAATGCCCACATCCCAAGGCTCCAGAACATGCTGCTTGATCTTTTGCTCCTGGCATACGACCTTGTAAGGAATAATGTCAGGACTAAGCTCGGTATGAAAGTTATAGTAGTTATTGCCAGACTCTCAAATTGAAGAATTTGCATAACAAATACACTCAAACATCAGCGACTCTCTTCTCATCACGAATCAGGAATACCTCGAGTCATCATTTATTGATTACTTGATTTTAATGCTTATATGCTTATTGCTGAAAAGACATGGGCTTAACTCACGGATTTGCTTACGTGCTTATCCCCGTATTTATCGGATATAAATGAGTCTACGGATTTCCTGGCCCACTTATCGGCACTAAGTATGTCATTGACTGTTGGATTGGGCATTACCCTATGATTGTTCAGTGCGTTTCCCACAGACTCGGCTATGTCGAGGAACTTTATCTTACGGCTCAGGAACAGCTCTACTGCCCTCTCATCTGCGCCGTTAAGCACGGCCGGCGCGGTCCCGCCTTTCCTTATCGCCTCGTATGCTAGGCCCAGGCACTTGAACTTCAGCATGTCCGGCCTGTAGAACTCAAGCCCCCCAAGGCTCGTAAGATCGAGCCCAGGAAAGGTGTTGGTTGCCCTGTTAGGGTATGTAAGCGCGTATTGGATAGGCAGCCGCATGTCGGGCAGGCTCAGCTGCGCCTTTATATTGCCGTCCTTGAACTGCACCATGGAGTGCACTATGCTTTGGGGATGGACCATGACCTCCACCTTGGCCACATCGACCCCGAACAGCCATATAGCCTCTATTATTTCGAACCCCTTGTTCATCAGCGTGGCTGAATCTATGGTTATCCTGCCGCCCATATTCCATGTGGGGTGCTTGAGCGCGGCCTCAGGCCTAGCCTTTCTAAGCATTCCCATGGTTGATTTCCTGAAAGGGCCCCCAGATGCTGTCAGTATGATCTTCTCTACATCACTCATGCTCTCTTTCTGCAGGCACTGCCATATCGCGCTGTGTTCACTGTCTATGGGATACATCGCAAGGCCTTCCCTGGTCCCGTTGACCCAAAAGGGCGCTATTTTCATGTTATTTTCATTTGCTGCCTTAGTCACAAGTGCCCCGCCAGTCACGAGGGACTCCTTATTGGCCAGCGCCACGTCCTTTCCGGCCCTTATGAATTCCAGAGTGGGTACAAGGCCGGATACGCCTACGGTTGAATTTATCACTTTGTTGATGTCTTTGTCAGTACATATCTTCATGCATTCCTCCATTCCTGAGACTATGGTTGTCTTGCCATTCCCTATTCTTCTGCTTAACTCCCTGGCCTTTTCCTCGTTTATGACACCTGCGTATTTTGGTTTATATTCATGGATCTGCCTTTCAATGGCGTCTATATTTTTGTTGCAAACTATGGAGACAACCCTTGAATGTAGGGTATCTCTTATTACCTCAAGCGCGTGCATGCCTATGGATCCGGTTGACCCGTATACTGCCATACCCTCCATGGTAGTAGATTTTTCTGCGTAATATTTAGAGTTATCCTTACATTAAATTTACTGACATTTTAAACATTTGAGATTCAAGGCAATGAGCATGGATTACAAGCTGGTTTGCACCAGATGCGGGCATGTAGAGGACGATACCAGATTTCGGTGCGGAAGATGCGGCTCCATATTGGAGGTGAAATATAAGTACGCCAAACCTTACAGGATACTCAAAAGCAAAAAGGGAGTTGCCAGATACCAGAACCTGCTCCCGGTAAGAAGGCTCCCGTCGCTCGGCGAGGGCAACACACCGCTCATCAAGATAAAATTTGATTCAAATGCAGAAGTTTTGCTAAAGCTTGAGATGAACAATCCGACGAAGACATTCAAGGACAGAGGATCTGTAGTTGAATTGTCAAAGGCAGCCGAACTTGGTTTTAAGGAGGTGTGCTGCGCATCGACAGGGAACATGGGCTTATCCGTTGCACATTACGCGCGGCGCCTTGGGGTAAAGGCGGCCATATTCATAAGCAGGGACGCAGATAAGGAAAAGATAAGCAGGATAAGAAAGGAAAAAGCGAAGATAATGTATGTAAGGGGGGATTTTAACAAAGCCTTGGACAGGGCGGAGGAATTCGCAAGGAAAAACGGCTTATTCCTTTGCGGCGACTACCATTTCAGGAAGGAGGGTCAGAAAACAATAGCGTACGAGCTTGCAGAGCAACTCAGGAAGGATGTTCCCGACTACCTCTTCATTCCCGTAGGCAATGGCACTCTCTTCTCCGGGGTTTACAAAGGATTAAATGAACTGAAGATGTACAGAACGATAGACAGGCTTCCAAGGATAGTGGCCGTCCAGTCCGAATTGTGCAATCCTGTGATTAGGGCGTACAAAGCAAACAGGAAGATAGCATATGTAAGGCCAAGGACCGCCGCGGATGCGATAGCAGTAGGCTATCCAACATTCGGCTTTGAGACCTTGAATGCGATAAGGAACACAAATGGTTACGCGATAGACGTGTCTGAAGACGAGATAAGAGGTGCCGTTAAGTCGCTTGAGGGCCATGGCGTATATGCGGAGCTGGGAGGCGGGACGGGATATGCAGGGTTCCTGAAAATGTACAACAGTAAAAAGAGCATATTCAAAGGCAAAAGGACGGTAATAGTCATAACAGGGAACAACGAGGACAAAGAGGCAAAATGAGCGAATCTGCGGTATTAAACCATTGGAATGCCCCTATGCCTTCTTGCAGACTCGTATAGCCGCTGGAATCTGTCCGCCTGGGTTCTGTAGTTTGCCCATTCTTCAGGCATTCCTGCCTCTTTAAAGGATTCGGAAGCTTTCGAATATAAATTATGCAACTGTTTGAATTTCCCAGAATCCGATGACAAAAGAGAGTATTGCATATCACTTTTATATTCGGTTTCAGCAGCCTTCGCATAATTTTTTCCGGCGAGGCAAAAATATACTTTCGCCCCTTTAAGCCTGTGCAACCTCCGCAAGTCTATTGCTACATTATAATATGTCAACCCGGCAGCACTGAAATCTACGTTGTTTACATAATCCTGTGCAAACAGCTTGTTCATGCTTATTCTTTCCTCGATCGCATTTCTGGTCTCATTGGGCCTCACTGCCAATTTGTGCATTTCAATCGAACCTATGCATATTCCTTTTGGTAAGCGCGTTTTATATGAGTTTACTTGCAACGCTTACAGTGTTATCTGGTTACGCTGCCTCGCCGAGTCCTTTTTCTGATTACGTAATAGTACACAAGAACCAATGCCGCAACTATGATTATTATCACGTACGCGGTCTTTGCTGCGTTGCACGTCAGGATGGACTGGGCCCTGTTCAATGGGCACGATGATGCGGGAGTGCCTGGTTCACATGTCCCGTATACGACCCAGTTGTACAATGCAACAGCGGTAAAGTACATGCTTGCGAAAAACGCGATCGTGAATATCCATGAAATGAGCCTGAAGTTCTTGTAGAAGAACCTTGCAAGGGCCTTGCTCATTGACATAAGCTTTGCGGTTACTGTCGCCTTGATTTTCTGGTCTAGGCGGGTGTTGCACGGCTTGAATACTATGCTCCTTGCCACGCATGTGAATGCGTCCTTTGCCAGCCTCCTGTACCTGGCGCTGAATATGCCAAGTATGCCGAACACGACAAGAGCAACTATGCATATTACCATATCTACACCAAGACGCTGACAATTTCCTTCAGTCTCCCAATAAATGCATTTATCTCATCGATAGTGTTGTAAAAGTACAGGGAGGCCCTGACAGAACCGATATTCTGGCCTATGTATTTGTGAAACGGGTATGCACAATGCATTCCAGATCTTACAGCTATGTTCTGGTCGTCCAACAAGCAAGCGACATCGTGCGGCTCCATGTTTTTTATGTTGAAAGACGCCAACGGGCTCCTCCTGTTCCAGTCCTCGGGCCCTATAAGGGCCAAATCTCGAATTTCCAACAGCTTGGTGATTAATTTCCCCTGCGTAACAGCGTCGTCAGAAAAGGATTCGACGAGCTTTGCC
>CAZFUA010000009.1:0-20012 GCA_964521995.1 Microcaldota archaeon | reverse complement strand
ACTGGATAGAGGAGCTTGGGGGCATAGCCACAGAGGGAGGCATCACAAACACCACACCATACGGCTATGACATGATGACAAGCATTAACATAGGCAGGTCTGGCAATGCCACGATCTACTCGTTCAACAGCAGCTCCTATCCGTATTACAGCGTAGAGCTTATCGCCCAGCCCATCCCTGGCGGTCCGATATCATACACCGCCCTGTTAGGCACTGCAGGATCCCAATCAAGGATACCGCTAAGCCGGACTATTTTCATAAACCAGAGCGGCGGCCCGTATTCCGTGGTGGCATCGCCGCTCAACAACACGCTGAACTACTCTTTTGTAGTTTACTACCAAGGCACATCGATAACAGGAGGCGCGATAACTGGCAGCGCAATGCCAGAGAGCAACTTCTTCAGGTTCACCGCATTATGTAATTATGCATTGTGTCCATACAATGCAAGCGGTATAACAATGAGGGTGGTGTACCAGAATGCTGATACTAAGATAATAAAAATTAACTACAGCTAGCTAGCAAGAGTTAAAAGCAAAACCAGATATATATAATATAACACCGCTTTTCTGAGTGGAATCATGCAGGTTACAGTCGCGATACCCACTTACAAGACAAGAAGCACAGTATTCAGGCTTCTGGACAGCCTGAAGGCGCAGTCATTCAAGAACTTCAGTGTGATAGTAGTTTACAAGCAATGGCCTGGCTGGAAAGATACATTGGACAGGATAAAAGAATACAGGGGACTTGAAGTAGAGCTAGTAAGGCAGGATCGTGGTCTGTTTGAGGAGGCGCTGAACACGATATATAGGAAGGCGAATGGCGACATAGTCATTCACACTGATGACGACGCGCACGCATCAAGAAGCTGGATCAAGGATCATGTTGAACTCCATAAAAGGCACAAGGGAGTGGGGATGGCTACTGGAGTAGTTGAGGAGAACACATTCCCGGATGGCACTCCGCTGCCTTTCTTCATGCGGTTGCTCAACGAACAGAAGTGGAGGATGAACAAGCATACGATAATAGATAGACCCATAGACAAGAGATTCAAGGAATATGGCATGTATATAGGAAGGTCAGGGATGCTTGTAGATACGGGAAAAAGGTACAACATGATAAAGACATTCAAACAGCACGGGGTGAATATGTCATGGAAGAGGGAGGCGCTTCATGGGTTCAAGTTGCCGGGCTACACAAAACAAGGCGGAAGGAACGAGGCGGCTGCCGCGCTCGAAGTAATAAAAAGGGGCTTCCTGCCATTGTGGTTCGACAGGGGTATAATCCATCATCCGCTCGCGGGCTCGGACAGCCGCAGCACAGCAATAGGCTCGCTGCCACAGGAGCTTACCGCGGAGAGCGTGGCCTTCTCATATTATGTATCTAAAACGTACAGTGTAGACCTGAAAGTGCTCAAGATAAGGGCGAAGTTCGATGACCTGCTTGCAAGGGTCATCACCTCGAACAGGAACAGGGGCTACAACATAGGCTACAGAATCGTAAGGGAGGCGATACTCGGCAAGTGGTCCGCTAAGAAGGTTAGAGACGCTCTTATTGCAGGGCTCTCAGGCAGGAGGTAATCCGTTGAAAGCAAGCCTGATAACACCAATGAACATAAAGTACGTGTACACCGCCACAGAGCACCAGATATACGAGTATGCAAAGTACATGAACCAGAAGGGGCTGGAATCCACCATATTGGTCCCGAGAAAGACCGCCAAGCAGTTACCACTGATAAAAAATTACAAAGAGATTCAGGCAAGGTACAAGAGCGTGCCGCAAATGTATGTGGATTGCACAGAGATAGTGTTGCCAATGCAGTATCACATCTTCAATTACAAGGGACTGCCAACAGATTCCGTAGTCTGGTTCCCCTTCGCCATTTATGATTACCTCTTTAACATAATGACAAAACCGGCCGACCAGAAATACATAATAGCAGGGCATAGCATGCACCTCAGGTACGGTAAGATAATAGAGGGCCACGACGCCTTGGAAGCGCTTTTCAGGACGGCAATAAAATTTGCCATATTCATCAGGCCGAGGTCAGGCAGGAACGTATATTACCATGTGATAAACTCTGAGCAGAAGAGGTATCTGTTGAAATTGGGAATCCCCGATAGGAACATATTCCATGTCCCGACGATGCTGGATACAACCCAGTACAAAATCGGAAAGAACAACTCCAAGAAGCTCATGGTGCTTCACATAGGCGGCAAGGGGAAGAGCGCCGACGTGGTTGCGGACATAATACGCGAAATCAACGAGAAAGGATTGATTGACATGTTCGAATTCTACTTCGTGGGCGAACGGGACAGAGGGATAGAGGAGAGCCTTTCTAAATTTGACAATGTGCACATATTGGGAAGAATAAGCGATCCGGCAAAACTGAAAACGCTCAGCAGCATGGATGTCCTGCTTGTAACGGCTGTTGAAAGCTTCTCAAAGACGATGCTGGAAGGGCTGCTCTGCGGCAACTATGTGATAACAAGCCGCAGGAATGCGGCATCTACAGATATGAAAGAGGTAGGCATCAGGCTCGATGTAGTTGATGGAAGATATGTGTCAGAGTACACCAATGCACTAGCAAGATTGGCAAAAGAAAAAGCCAAAAAAAAGTTTAATCCTTATAAAATTGCAAACAGAGAGATAATAATCAAGAAGCACGATGAGAGGGTAATCCTTCCAAGGATACTTGATATGTTCATGACGGTCGCTAAGTAATAGGTTGATGATTTTGAGGATATGCTTGCCGGGGACAAGGCACGAATTCAGCAGCCCCCACGGCAGCGGTGCCCATAAGGTAATGTACTTGTTGTACAAGAACATGCTTAAGTTAAAGAACCCCGACCAAATAATAGAAAAGGTAGAGTTTAACACGCTGCCCATTTTGGATGAGGGATTCTCTCCTTCTGTCAAGAGCATTTTTTATGATTTCAGCAAGTACGACATAATCCACAACCTGGCGGCAAGACCGCTATACCCCATAAGGAGGGGCAATGCAATCTCATTGGCAACAGTCCACGACCTAAGGGTGTTGACCGAACCCGAGATCATGGGCGAAGACCTAGTAGACCTTAGGAGAAGAATGGGAACATACTTTGTACTGATAAAAGGGGCAAGATCCGAACTAGATTCTGATTACATTATCGCCAGTTCCACGCAGACAAGAGACGAGGCGATAAGACTCGGATTCGACAAAAAAAGAATATTTGTAGTGAGCCTCGGAACGGACGACAGATTTATCCACACACCCATAACAAAGAAAAGAGGCAAGCAGTTCAAGGTCGGCTACCTTGGCTCGTTTGCAGTAAGGAAAAACGTGGCGTTCGCAGTAGACGCGTTCAACATGCTGAAAAGGCAGGGCATCATCTTTGAGATCTGGGGCAAACCTTCCGGCACCGATTATTACAACCAGATTGTAAACTCTGCCAAGCCAAACCCAAATATCAAATTTAAGGGATATGCGCCGGAAGAAAAACTTGTCCATATATATGACTCATTCGACGTTTGCGTTCACCCTGTCATATACACAGGATTCGAGCTAGAGATATTCGACGCACAGGCAAGAGGCATACCGGTAATCATATACAGACACGCAAAGATACCCGTAGAAGTTAAAAAATACTGCTTCGAGGCGGATGATGAGGCGCACATGGCACAGATAATCGAGAATTTGAAGGACAACGGCTACAACAAAAAACGAAGGAAAGAGGCGATGAAGTATGCGAGAAGCTTCACTTGGGAGAACACAGCAAAGGGGACATTGGAAGTATATAAAAAAGTGCTAGAAAGATAGCTTTACAAGTTATAGTAAGGTAAGACAATGAAGTATAAAGTTCCGCTTGCAGTTTCCACTCTAGAGCAGGATGATATAGATGAGGCGGTGAAGTGCCTAAAGAGCGGCAACCTGACAATGGGCGAAAAGGTAAAGGAATTTGAAGCAAGATTCGCAGAGTACTTGGGCGCAAAAGAGGCCATAATGGTCAACTCAGGCTCCAGCGCAAACCTTCTTGTGCTATCAGCCATTTCGAGCCCGATGAGGGATAAACCGCTGCTTCCCGGTGATGAGGTAATAGTTCCTTCGGTAACCTGGTCGACTACAGTATTCCCGGTAATGCAGGTGGGATGCACCCCTGTTTTTGTAGATTGCGATGAGGATTATCAGATGGATGCACAGAAGCTTGATGGATTGATAACCGATAGGACAAAGGCCATAATCCCAACCCACATACTCGGCAACCTCTGCAATATGAAGGAAATAAAAAAGATAGCCAAGGAGCACGATCTTATTGTGATAGAGGACACATGCGAGGCGCTAGGTGCCAAAGATGCGGGCAGATACGCAGGCACCATTGGCGATGTAGGCACCTACAGTTTCTACTTTTCTCATCACATAACAACGATAGAAGGAGGCATGCTGGTTTCCAACGACGCTGATCTTATGGATATGATACGCATTATGCGCCACCACGGTCTTGTCCGTGACTCAAGCAAAAAGGCAGACTATATAAAGAAATTCCCGGGCATAGATCCACGTTTCATGTTCGTAAATATGGGCTTCAATTTCAGGCCTATAGAACTCAACGCCGCGCTGGGTATGACGCAACTGAATAAATTAAATGGGCTGATAGCGGGGAGAAGGAAAAACGCGCAGAAGCTTCTGGGCGCGCTGCAGCAATACCAAGATTACCTCCTTCTGCCGAAGGAGAAGCCCAACACATTCCACTCTTGGTTCGCCTTCCCGCTTACGGTCAAACAGAAGGGTGGCCTAACTCGCGAGAAGCTAACTCAGTTTATGGAGAACGCTGGAATAGAGACGCGCCCGCTGGTAACTGGTAACTTGGTGGAACAGCCGATTTTCCTCGATAAAAGGATACGATTCAGAAAGGGCGACCTGACCATGGCGCAAAACGTCATGAAGAATTCGTTCTACTTCGGGATACACCCACACGCAGATGTAGACTATATTGCTAGTATATTTGATAGGTTCTTTAGACAGTTGAAATAAATGCCTTGCCGCATTTATTTATAGATGCAAAGCACCTAACTCAAGAAATGGAGCTGTGATTTGATGAAGAGAGTAGCGTTTGTTGGTATGGCCCCGCTGAGCGCCAAAAAGCCCTATACCAGCCTGCTTATGAGATATTCGGCATACGCGCTCAGGAAATATGGAATGCGTTGCGAATTTTTTTCCCTGTCAAATAGGACTGCCATGTCGAATGTTTTCGGATTCAGACAACATGAGATAGAATCTGAAAAGCGGACAGGAAGCGAGCTCTCGGTTTCAAGATATATAGACCTGGCCAACCTGTTTTTGCTGGGCCAGAGGCCGAGCGTCGAAAGAATAAGCCAGTACGACAAGCTGCTCGAGCAACTGGCAGAGTACAACCCTGACATAATCATGGCCAATGATGTGCTTTTAGCAAAATTGATTTCCAAATACATCGACATATACGGCAAGGAGGACACAAAAGTGATATGCTATGTTGATTCGAGCAGTGGCGTACCGGCGGAGATAGAAGACACTCTCTACTGGCTCAAAGCGAGTGGCGCAAACCCAGCGCAGATACACGCGACAAAACTGCTGAAACGAAGATACATAGAGTACCACCTATCGTATTACAGAATGATGCTGGAATTGTCGAGCGCATTTCTCGTGCCGGGAGACTCCCACAAACCAGAAATGGACAAGGACTTCCCGCGATTCAAGGATAAGATCTTCTCTCTGTATGTCGAGTGGTACAAACCCCGCCGGTTGACCAGGAAGGAGATAAAGAAGCGAATCAAAACCATCCTATTCATCGGCAGCTACACGCATACGCCGAACGCAATAGCGATAAGGGACATAACAGAGCGCATCGCACCAAAGCTTCCGGACAAGGAGTTCATAATCTTCGGCGTGGGCTGCCCAAACAAGCGGGCAGGGAATGTAAGATTCATAGATGGCTCGTCCCTATCGTCAGGGCCGATCCTGAAAAGGGCAGATATCTGCCTCTCTCCAACAACAAGCTACACCTCTGGCATAAAGATCAAGGTCTCGGACTATATCAAAGCCAACAAGATTATAATCGGCACCAGGCAAGGGCTTTTGGGTTATAGCACAAGAAACAGGGTCAATTGCATAGTCGAGGATGACATAGAAAAATACCCAGAAAGGATATCAGTACTAGAGAGGGACAAAGGACTAATGGAGAAGATACAAAAAAATGCGCACACCCTGCTTGATGGCTGTTCCAAAGAGGACGCAATGAAAAAGTGGGGAACAATACTGAAGCACATGTACGGTTCCGGATCTGTCAAGGATATCTAAAGGGATTGAATGAAAAGGGTAGCAATACTCAGCCAGTTGCCGCTTGACCTAATCACAGGCTCGGGCCACCTTGGGTACTTCATGAGGCTCTTTAAAAAGCTGGGCATGCACGTCGAGTTGTTCTCCATGTCGACGGTGGACAAAACAGAAGACCTCTACGGCTTTAAGCAGAACCAGGTGAGCCTGCCTAGCCCGGACCACAATGCCACAGTCCCGGCTAGGATGATGGACGCTATGGTGCTCGGAACGCTAGGTTTTAAACCCAGAATGGAACTGATGAGTAGGTCAAAACGTTTCACCGATGCCCTGCACAGGTACAACCCCGACCTGATTTTCTTGGTTGATACAATATTTGCAAAGACCCTGAAACGGTATAAGCGGGAAGACCCACGCGTAAAGATAATAGCATACACAGATGCACCGAGCAACGAATTCAACTTCGCGCTCACAAAAAGCATAAGCAGCGCAAACCAGTCCTCTGCTGCAACTAGGTATCTCACCAAAATCCTGAAAAAAAATTACCTCAAATACCAGTCTGACCTCTATAGGACTATGATAGATGTTTCTGATGCGTTTGTTGTGCCGGCAAAGGTTCATGTAACAATGGTGCTAAAAAGTTTCCCGAATGCGCGCGGCAAGATATTTTCTGTGATGGGTAACTATGTCACCAAGGACCGAATAATAAAAGGCAGGAGAGCGACCAAAATAAAGAAGATACTATTCCTCTCTACCTATGGGCCCGCCCAGATCAACAGGGCGATGGACACAGTAGAACGCGAAATCGCACCGCAGTTTCCTGATAAGCAGTTTATCATGCACGGTAAGCATTGCCCCGAACGCAAATCGGGAAATGTAATCTATTCCGGCAAGTACCTGCCGCTCAAGAAGCTCTTTGCCGATATCGATCTTTGCATATGCCCGCTCCCGGATGAGAACACAGGATACAAGGTCAAGGTGTTCGATTATTTTTTGGCCAACAAGATTGTGATGGCTACCACAAACGCCTTTTTGGGCTTTAATGTCATCGATGGGTACAACGCCGTGGTCGAGAACGACATGAGCAAATATCCAGACAGGATAAGGCAGCTCGAGGGCAACAAGAGGCTCATGGCCAGGATACAAAGGAACGCGCATACTGCCCTGAAGGGGCATTACGAGAGAGATGCCATAAAATTCTGGTCAAAGATCTTCAAACGCATAGGCATATTCTAGGCATTACCCTTTTATCAGTACGGCTATTGAGTTCGCACCCGGATATCTGCTGTTCGGGCTCAACGAAATTGCATCCTTTGCATCTGTCAAGGCCCAATAGTTCCAATACGATATCCTCTTCAGGAAGTACGAACGCGTGAATTTTATGCCCTGGCCCATTATCATCCCATCTATCGCGGGGTTCATGCCCAGCGGCACGGTTATCAGCATCTTCCCTCCTGGCTTCAACATCTTCATGCCCTTTCTTATTCCCACAAGCGACTTGTATGGTACCCTGTCCGGCTCCTCGTAGCCCACATGCTCCATCGTAGATACCGAGATTATCATGTCATATCTCTTGCCCGGTTTATAATCGACGATATCTTCATTGATTACGCCCCCACCTGGCTCGTACTTGTCAACTATGTCGTATCCTTCCGGTATGGGCATGCACTGGTGCATCACGTTGCCGACCTCGAGTACCGTTCCATGTCTGTTATCATCGTAGAACTGCTTTGCTATGGCCATCTCAACGGTGCGCTCGTGCAGCAGGGCAAAGTTACCGGTATAGTAGTGATATTCTTTACTGCCCATCCTGAACGTGTTGCCGCGCACTGAATGGTGCATTTTTGTCAACGCGTTGACTACGCGCTGCCTAGCATACACCTTCAGTGTATCTGTCAGGCGCCCGCCTGCCACCCTCTTGAGTCTTTCATACAGGGAGCGGTGGTGGTGATCAGCCATCCATCCCTCAACAGCGTTCGAGTAATCTTCCGATATGTCAATCCCCTCAAAGCTCTGCCTGCAAATACATTTATATGCTTTCTTTATGCTAAAGATATTATCGTTACTGCTCATTCGGGGTTAGAATGGAAAGGGTATTGATTACCGGGGCAACCGGTTTTATAGGCAAAGAATTGGTGTCGCGCATCTCGCGTGACAGGTACGAGGTGCACGCGCTCGAGAGATACGTGACCGGGAGGTACTCGCTGGATCAGGGAGCCAATGTCATAAGACACCACGCGAACCTCTCGGATTACTCGCATGTCAAGTCCATCATACGGGAGGTAAAACCCGACGTAGTGCTGCACCTGGCCGCGATAAGCGCGGTATCGTTCAGCTATGATCATCCTATAGAGGTCAGCGAGGTGAATTATGTCGGTTCGGTGAACCTTGCAGAGGCGTGCTACAGGGAGGTCCCTGACCTTAAGCAGTTCATAACCGCAGGCACTAGTGAAGAATACGGGCTTGCATTGAAGGATACGAAACACAAGCTCACAGAAGACACGCCGATGAAGCCCAACAGCCCATACGCTGTTGCAAAGACCGCATTCAACCAATATCTGGAATATATGGGGCTTGCATACAAGTTCCCGTACACGGTAATTAGGCCCTTTAACACGTATGGAAGAAAAGATAACAGCCACTTCTTCATGGAGCGAACGATAACGCAGATGCTTTCGCAAGACAAGGTTTACCTGGGCGATTCAACAACAGTGAGGGACTGGGTCTACGTCGACGATCACGTGAACGGATATCTGAAAGCACTTGGCAACAAAAAGGTGATAGGGGAGACGATTAACATATGCACCGGCAAGGGCTACACCACAAAAGAGACAGCTGATCTCATCGCCAGGTTGACGGGCTTCAAGGGTCAGGTTCTATGGAACAGCACGCCGAGAAGGCCGCTTGACGCGCAATACTTGATCGGGGATAACAGCAGGGCGCGCAAGCTTCTTGGCTGGGAGCCGCAGTACGACCTGAACGAGGGCCTCAAGATGGCAATAGCCCATTGGAGGCAAGCAATTAAGAATAAGTAGACCATAGATAAATTATTCTAGGCGTTTTCTAGGGATGGAAATGAAAGTAGCGCTCATGGGCATCCGCGGTCAGTTCACCGTTGATGCGAGGTCTGGCATTGGAAGATACATGTCAGAGCTCTGGAAGAACTTAGGCGCACTGAACAACAAGGATTTCCAGAGCAGGCGTGTAGAGATAGACAAGATGCCGCTGCTGCCAAAGAGCCTCTCCTTCGGGGTCAAGACTTTCGTACTGAATCTGAACGAATACGATATAACGCATGTGCTTGCCCCAACTCCATTTCTAAGGCCGAAGGTGCTTCGAGACAACATCCTTATAACTACCGTGCACGACCTTCACCCGTTGCTGCACCCCGAAGAGGCGTTCCCCGGCGGCTTTACGGTGAAGGACAGGATATGGCTCGAGGTTGTCTTCAAGGCCGGGTTTCAGTACTCAGACTACCTAATCTCAGATTCGGTGCAAACAAAAGAGGAAGCCGCATCTGTTGGCTTTGACAAAAATAAGATATTCGTATCAAGCCTGGGAGTCGACAAGAGGTACTCGGCACCGCTCAAGAAGAAAAGGAACAAGAAGTTCACTGTCGGCTATGTGGGCGGTCTAGGCGGAAGAAAGAACATTGGTTTTGTTGTAAAGGCGATGAATGAGATAAAGGACGAAACCGTGGAATTTGATGCGTGGGGTGGCGGCGACGATGGGCACCTGCTTACCATATCCAAAAACAAAAACACAAAATTTATGGGGTTCGCCCCAGAAAGCAGCCTAGTCAAAACGTACGATGGTTTTGATGTTTTTGCGTTCCCGAGCTTCCACGAGGGATTCGGCCTTACGATATTGGAAGCGCAAGCGAGGGGACTGCCGGTCATAATCTACAAGAAGGCATTGATCTCAAAAGAGGTAAGGAAGTACTGCCTCGAAGCAGCAACTCCATCGCAGATGGCGCATCAAATCATGGAGCTCAAAAGGAACGGCTATAACGAGAAAATGAGAAATGCCGCAATGCTCTATGCGAGAAGCTTCACATGGAAGAAGAACGCAGCGAGCACTTTAGAGATATACAAAAAAGTGATGGGGAGTCAATGAAGGCAGCCCTTGTTTCCACCTGGAATATCGAGAACAATTACACGGCCGTGCCGCACCTTGTTTACGAGTATGCTAAGTTTCTGGTGGAGAATGGAGTGGACGCAGAGCTGTTGATACCTAAAACAAGAGAGCATCCCCCAAAGGTCAGAAACTACAAGGCGTTGCGCAAGCGCTACAGCATAATACCGCAAAGGGTTGTGGACCGGAAGGTCGTAAGGATACCGCAATGGCACGCGGTGTATTTCAAGGACCTCCCGACTGATTCGGTCATCTACTTCTCGAACAGCATATACGACAGCATAATGAACATAGTTACAAAACCAAGAGGGCAGCCGTACATTATAAGCTCGCACAACATGTTCATAACAAAGGGGAGCACGTCGCATGAAACTTTCAAGCGTATGAGGAACAACCTTGTAAACACGATGCTCTCGATGAAAGGAAAGGACATCGAAAATGTTTACTTCCATGTGATAAACAAGGCGCAGGAGAGAACCCTGATGCAGGTCTTCCATATAAAGAAATCAAAAATCTTCTACGTGCCAAATCTTATAGATTCGGAAAATTACAAAATTGGCAAAAATAAGTCAAAAAAACTAAGAGTCCTGCATGTCGGAGGAAGCATCAAGAACATGCACATCGTATTGGAGATAATAAAGAGGCTGAAGGAAAGGAAACAGCTTGACAATTTCGAATTCTACTTCATAGGGAGGGAGATGGAGCACCTAGAAGAATACAAAAAGTTCTCAAATGTGCATGTGCTAGGCCCGGTAAGCGACAAGGAAAAGTACAAAGCACTGAGCGAAATGGACGCGATGATAGTCCCTGGAATAGAATCATTCTCTGTCGCGATGGTAGAAGGGCTCGCAAGCGGCCTTCATGTCCTTACAAGCAAGAGGACCACCACATGGGAAGACATGCGTGATTTCGGAATAAAGATGGATGTGACGGAACATGGCACCGCCAATGAATATGTAGGCCCGCTTGAAAGATTAGCAAAGCTTAAATGTTCTGGCAAAGAATTTAATCCGCGCAGGGCGGCAAACTGGGCGATAGCCCTAAAGGAGTTCGACAAGGGCTCTGTGCTCCCGAAAATATTGGATATGTTCACAACTGCCGGAAAGGGATTAAAGAGACAATCGAGTGCATGAGTGTAGCCTTTGTAGTATTCCATTGTACCCCTATTTGATTAACGGTGCCAATACTGCGAAAGCAATCATCAATATTCCGTAAAGCATCACAAGCACCAGCACTCTTCTAAACCGTGTATACGCTGATAGGCTGTGGTTGCCCATCTTCTACCCTTCAATCGCATTGGTATAACGTACAACTATGCTAATCCTTCCTTCATCTTAATTCATTGATGAGTAGTATTTTAAATACATTCGGCACTAAACATAGTGATACTCCTCAGGCTAAAGCCCGGGGCTACTTGACAGCGTTATGAAAATAAAAGTCTCTGTTTCGGGTCCGAGGGAAGGTATGTTTGCATGAAAAACCTTAAAGTGGCGTTGCTTCTGACCGCTGATGCGATGGGCGCACCCACTGGAGGTGTAAGAAATTACATGAATGGTCTTTACCAGGGTCTGAGCAAAAACGATGTTGGCATAGACGTATCCTTCCTGAAATCGCCCGAGCGATTTCTGGGAATGGGCGCTGGCACCGCTTTCTTCTTCGACAACCTTCTCAAGAGCTTTGCGGATTACGACGTGTTCCACAACCCAGGCACAAACCTACTTGTGCCTCTCGCAAAGAATGGATGTGTATCCGTAACAACCGTTCATGATATGGTTCCGGTCATGTACCCAGAGCTGAATCCAGAGCGCAATGCAAGCATAAAGAACATGTTATGGTATGAGATGCTTGTCAGGCGCGCATACCTTCTTGCCCTCAAGTCTGATTTTATTATATCTCGGAGTACGCAGACAACGGAGGAAATATTGAAGTTCGGCTACGACAGGAAGAGGATTACAGTAATAAGCGACTCGATAAAGGACATGTTCATAAAGGCGCCGCAAAGCCACGTCAAGCCATGCAAATTTAGAGTGGGTTATCTTGGTGGTCTCGGAAAGAATGTAGATTTCGCGGCAAGGGCGATAGGAATGATAGAGGACCAGAATGTCGAGTTTAGATTATATGGCAACAAGAAGGCTATGCCGAGTTCGCTTGAATGGCTCATCGAGCACGACCGTAGAATAAAGTTCATGGGTTTTGTACCGGAGGATAAAGTGGTTCAGGCATACGATTCGCTCGACGCATTTGTCTATCCGAGCATGCATGAGGGCTTTGGCGCTCCCATAATCGAGGCGCAGGCCAGAGGCGTGCCGGTGGTATTAAACTATAAAGGCATGATACCAAAAGAGGTCAGGAAGTATTGCTTCGAGGCAAAAGACGAATGGGACATGGCGCAGATACTGAAAAAGATAAGAGCAAATGGTTACAACCAAAAGATGCGAAGGAAGGCAATCGAATACGCTAGGACATTCACATGGGGGAGGCAGATCTCGGAAACTCTGGAAGTATACAGAAAAGCAGCAGGATAATATGGCAGAATCAGACCTACGTTGGGCAATGTTTAAGATAGCACAGCTGATGAAGAACCCGTCAAAACAGAGGGACATATTCATGGCGTTGGACTGGAAATCGGGCTTCTTGGAAGAGACCTTCATAAAGCAGGACTATGCCTGGCTTGCCGAGAGACTCAAGCCGAATACCGTTGTCTTGGATCTGGGTGGTGCAATAGGCGACAGTGCAATCTACCTAGCAGGCCTCAAGAACGTGAGCAGGGTAATATCGCTCGAGCCTGTTCCAAAGGTTTATGAGATTGGCAAGAAGCTGATAGCGGAGAGCCCGGAGAGGATAAGAAACAAGATAGAGTTCAGCAACGCAGCCATATCCGACAAAGAGGGGAAAAGCCTAATACAGCCGAACTCCTGGAGCGGTACTGCAGTAAGTACAAGAACAGAGGACCATGGAATAAGCATATCCAAACATACAATAGACTCCCTTACAAAGGGCGTAACAAACCCAATAGCGATAAAGTGTGATATAGAGGGCGACGAGAAGATGATATTCACAAATGCGGACCTATCGAAGGTCTATGCGATACAGCTTGAGCACCACTGGAATTCCAAGGAGCTCGTAAGGGGCATATTGGAAGGCAAAGGTTTCAAGACTGTAGACTTGAACCCGATGAACGAGATGGGCTGTGCATTGATGGGCGCATGGAGGGAGTAGCATGATGCATTGGATACAGACGCATTTGCCAGACAAATACAGACTGCACTTCAGCAAAGCAGAACACCTTCACGAAACCTTTGTTGGGCAGCCTTACCGCTGGCTCGCCCTGAGGCTGAAGCCCAATACTACGGTCATAGACATCGGGGCGAGCATAGGCGACACCGCCATCTACTTCGCCCAGTTCCCAAATGTCTCTAAGGTTATAGCATTCGAGCCGACGCCTGGTTTGGCGCAAGGGGCATCAGAGATATTGAGCAAGTGTCCTCTGGCCGAAAGGATAGATTTCCGCAATGCTGCTGTATCTAACAAGGAAGGCAACATGAAGGCCACTACCGATGTCCTAGGGGGCAAGCAGGCAAGCACCATGAAGGGAACAGGAAAGAACATAAAGGTATATTCGCTGAACGAGATAACAAAAGACATTGCGGGTCCAATAGCCATAAAGAGCGACTGTGAAGGTGATGAGAGGCTGATATTCCCTGACGCAGATCTAAGCAAGGTCTACGCAATAATGCTGGAGGACCATTTCAATTGCAGGGATGAGATGGAGGGGATATTTAAAGGGAAGGGATTCAAAACTGTAAGGTTGACGCCTCTGAACGAGATGGGCTGCGGAATGATTGGCGCATGGAGGGAGTAGCAGCAGACCAAGACGAAGCCGGCCTCTTAAAGGCGCATTTTAGAGTTGATCATATGGTATCATTTTCAAGAATAGTCGAGGCGATTAAGAACCCATTAAAAGTACTCGAGCAGCACAGGCTCTGGGAGAGGGTTTATACCGATGCTCACGGAACATTTGTAGACCAAATCTATTACTGGATGGTATTGCATCTGAAACCGAATACCGTGGTAATAGACCTCGGAGCTGGGTGGGGCGACACCGCCATCTACTTCGCCCAGTTCCCAAATGTCAAGAAAGTAATAGCATTAGAGCCTGTACCCAAGTTGTACAACTATGCAAAAAGATTCATTAGTGAAAGTCCATTCAAGAATAAAATTCATCTGCTGAATGCTGCAGTGGGGAATAAATCTGGCAAAAGGATAAGCCAATCTGGTAGTTGGTATAATGGCTCATTCAGTAGAAGAACAGGAGACAGCACCGGAAAAAAGATCGAGGTCTACCCATTAAATTATTTGATGAGGAGCATATCAGGCCCTATAGCGATAAAGTGCGATATAGAGGGTGATGCCGATGCAGTATTCAGAAATGCCAATCTATCAAAGGTTTATCTATTCATTGGGGACAGGGATAAGAGGCTGGAAACGGACCTTGAAACAATATTGAAGAATGCGGGATTCAAGACACAGAGAACGAGGGACTCGCCGGATGCCGACCTCTTGGCTGCATGGAGAGGTTAGATGATGCGCATAACAAATATCATACTCTCAAAAAAAGGCGCATATATCATAATTTCACTGATGGTGCTGGCTAACACGCTTCTTTATTCGAGTCTATACCACCCATTGCAGGGCACCCAAACTTTACCAGAATTCGACTACTTATTCCCCTTGTTTACTTGGCAGACGGCTAACTATTCGGGGATCATGGCATCACTCTCGCCGCCAACAGGCCTGTTTTTCACAGTAGTCTTTATTCCAATAGAATTAATCATTGGTGCGATAGCCTACCAGGTATTCTCCACATGGGCTTTCCTGACGATCGGGGGTATAGGTATATTCCTACTCGTTTTGGAACTATCTATAAAATTCGATAGAAAATTTGTATTTTTCGGTGCATATGTATCTGCGATATTTTTTACAATAACCTTCACAGCACCCTTTGGCGGCCAGCTAGTTGCAGCAGTATTTTTACCATATGTCTTCTTACTTTTATATAAAATGATATCCAGACCAAACCCAATCTCTTTTAAAAAACGTCAGGCCCTTCTTATGCCTTCGCTCCTGACTTTGGCAATCGCCGTCACACTTGAATACGGAGGCGCCCAATACCTTCTTCAAAACCTGCTTCTAGTACTATTTTTCTCCATCTTTGTTGTTTTTGTATACGGCAAAAGAATCAGATTTTATAGGACAATCATGCCCGTCCTATTCTCAATATTATTGTCTTTGTTGATATTCCTGCCTGCGGCTGCAACCAACTATCTTCTAACCCAGAACCAAAAAAGCACCTACAGCCAGATAGTGAACGGCAACATATCAGTCTACACTCAGTACGGCACCAATGCTGTACTTTATGCATTCAGCATGTTTACTCTTTTCACCACGACAACTCCGATTACTACCATCTTTCTCATGCTCTTGTTTTTTGTTGCTGTGTTGGGATCACTGCTAAAATTTAATTCTAAGGACCCAAGCAGAGTGTTTGTTCTGGCGGCTGTTACCTCATATTTTCTCTTCCTAACACTGAGCACGTTCAGCACTCCATTCTCTGGACTTGTCTCAATTTTGTATAAAGACGTGCCATATACATATATATTCCTGGTTGAACACAGCTATCCCATACTCCTATTTCTTTCCTCGTTGCTGATAGGGTATGCTGTAGCCAATATAGCACGAATAATTGATAACAGGCACAATGTTTACCTTATCCTATTTATCGCCGCTATATTAACCCTCATTGCAGTATACCTTTACAATTACGATTATTTGCCGCTTGAGCCAAGCACATTGCACTCACCAACTGGCCAACAGGCCTTAGAAGTGGCTGTAGGCATAACCAATTCTGCTAACACGCCTGTAGGGCAAAACACAGTTCCTACATATGTTTATGATATATCCAACTACATCAACTCGCAGAATGGCACCTTTTCCGTTGGAACCCTTCCGGAGGTATCACCGCTTACCAGTTGGCAGATAAGCAATTGGTATGCCGGTGTTAACGTGTATCAGTCGCTGATAAAATCACCAGTATACGCCGGCAGCGGTGATGTTCTCGATCTATATTTTTCTCCAAAATTCCCGCAATACTATTATAACCAACTTAGCGGGGCGATTTCCACATCACGCGTTAATTATTCCATATCTAACGTATACAGCGTGTTCGGAATAAAATACATAATACTACAGGGCGACACGCTGCATGAGAGCAACTCCTCGCCTTTGGCACCAACCTGGAACGAAAGCATGATTTATTACAATCTTAATATGTCAAAAGACATCAGGTACGTGGCTTCCTATAACACTTCTGCCATATTCGAAGTTCTCAATTATACACCGCTTGTCTATGCATCAAATGTCAAGAGCGTAGGCAACGCCTCTAGCAGCGCGGTTTTTTCCGCCATAGAGAATAGCACGCTCGACACAAGTAACACAGCAATCTATACTATGAACAATATCGGTCTTTATAACAGCAGCGGGAAGATTCCAGTTTCGCGGATATCAAATTTCACACGGGCCGGCATATCTTTTGATTACATTACTCCTACGAAGGTCGACGTGGAGGTTTCTAATGCGACACGCCCTTTCTATCTCGTATTCAGAGAGACATACGATTCTGGATGGAATGCCTTTTACAGCAACGGAAGCGCAGTGAACCAAAATCGACACATCCAGGTGAACGGTTTTGCCAATGCTTGGTACATAAACAAAACCGGTAGCTACACCGTGACGCTATATTACGCACCGCAAACCCTCGCATGGGCGACCCTGATAGTAAGCTTTTGCGCACTCGGTTTCACAGGCTATATCGGCTTTCTTGGATTAAGGAGGAAAAAGTGGTGAGGGATGAAACAAATTACATCAAGATTGAGAACCTATGTAAAACTGGCGAGCCTAGTCCTTTACATAATTATCACATCCTCTTTGATTCTGGATTTCTTAACATTGCACATTAATCCACTATATTTCTATCTCTTGACACTTTTCATAATAGTCCCCACCCTCGCCATCTATCCAAAGTACAACAAGCTTGTGCTCTCTGTGATGTTCGGCTTTATTATAGTTGGAAGTGCGATATTTTTCTTATCCCCTATAGCAGATACGATTTCTTCTACATTTATACAGGGAATAGGAGACAATTTAAATGCGCTGGGATATTACCTTTTGATAGACTTCCTTGTAGCCGTTGTCATCTATGTGCTAATCCAGAACTATTCACTTCAATCAAACGTAAAAAGGATTAGAAAATTTATTCATAAAAATAGCGCTACGCTATCGTATCTTTTATTCATAATTGCACTCATTCTTGCAATAGGACCTTTCTGGCCTATCAGTTTCGGGTATCATTCCTATGTCTACCAAACTTCTGTTAATTCTTATAATGCGATACTTATAAAGAATTACAGCCAAAGTGGCGCTGCAGTTGCTTCCCAAACATACTTTTTAATTCCCGTTTGCTCCAATGGAAAAAATACCTCATTTAAGATTACCGTCCTATCAAACAAACCTGCTATTTTTTTCTACATGCATAATTATTCTGGATTAAATAACCTAGGAGTTGCGACATATGAGGGATATCTTGGCTATATAAATGCCAATGCCAGCGAGATTACAACTTTTGCAACCAAGGGATCCCTGGATTTCAGCATTCCTGGCAGTTGCGCAGAATTCGGCGTTTTAACTGAACAAAGCGTCAATTTTACTTTCCATGTTGAAGAAAGTTATGTTGGGATCTCATACCGTGTTGTTCGAATACCCCAGGGATATACTTTTATCAATAAAACCGGCGACGCAGTAAGTTCTATAATCTTTATAAAAAATTTATATGAAGATAGGCTGTACAATACGAATTAAAAATGAAGCGAGTGCGTGTAGAAATCCATTACTTTAAAGAACCCACACCTAAAGGTGTGGAATTTCTATCAGGTAGGTAACCTCTTCTGTTTCTGATTGTTGTCTTCGCTGACGTATCTTCTGACGACATCGTCGGTGATATTACTAACCGACCTGTAGAAGTAACCACGGCCCCAAAGTGCCCTTTTCTGTATCGCATTCTGAAGTTTGGGTGACTCCTGAAGAGGTCATATGAACTTGCCCCTTTCAGTAGTCCAATCGCATGCGAAACAGACATGTTGGGAGACAATTCTACGACGACATGCACATGGTCCTCCATGACTCCAAGTTCGATTATTTCTATTCCGTTCCGTTTTGCAGCGGACTGGATTGCGGTTTCGCAGTCCTTCCAATGAGACTCTTTTGCAAGGGTCTGGTATCTGTATTTTGTCACAAGGATGATGTGCTGGAAGTTGTATTGGTGGCCGACACTATCGGCCGATGGTTCTTTATATTTTGCAGTTGCTACGCTATTCATGTTATCACGTCTCTGTGGCCCAACGGCCGCATTGACAAGTTTTCAACGAAAAAAAGATAGATGTATCAAAGCGCGCAAATCATCCACGACTTAAAAGTCGTGGTATTCTTGCCCTATGAATAATAGTAAAGGAAACAGGGGAAAATCAATGCAAGGAAGACTACTAATAACAGGATCCTCGGGCTTCATAGGCAGACATATGGTGCAGAAGGCCCTGGCGCTAGGCTATGACGTTGTAGGCTTGGATCTGAAAGGCAGCGCCATAAATGGCGAAAAGCACATCACTGGTGACATTAGAGATATAAAGACCGTAGCAGATGCGATGGAAGGCGCGAATTATGTCATGCATCTTGCCGCTGTGACATCCCCGGTTGACTTTCTAGATGATCCGGTTGGGTGCTACAGCACCAATGTGGATGGTTTCAGGAACGTTATCGACGCGGCTCGTAAACGCGTGGTAAAAAGGTTCCTATACGCGTCCAGCGCGTCCATGTACTTAAATGACTTCTCAGAAGATGCGGTCATTGACATAAAGAGGCAGCGCAACCATTACGCCAAATCGAAGATGATAGACGAGATGATAGCGTATTCATACCAGGACATATATGAGATGAATGTGATTGGGCTGCGCTATTTCAACGTATTTGGTCTGGGCGAGGACGGGAAGGGTGCGCACGCAAGCGTAGTAGGGCAGTTCCTGCGCTCTCGCGAGGACGGCAAGCCGCTTGTGGTATACGGAGATGGAAAACAGAATAGGGATTACATATATGTAGATGACGCGGTGAACATCTCGTTCATGCTGCTTGATAAAGGGACATATCCTGTGTACAATGTAGGGACTGGAAAGGCGATAAGCTTCAACGAGATAGCCGATATCATACACAAGGAAGGCAAGCAGTTTGTCCCGAATCCGCTACCTACTTACCAGTACCATACGCAGGCTGATACCAGAATATTATTCGAAACAATCGGGGAGTACAGATTTACAGATGTAAAGGAAGCGATAAAGGACATAAGCAGCAGATACAGTTCAAAGGCATGAGACTGTGCCAAAACCCTCTTAGAAAACACTCCACACCCCCTGCCCTTCCTGATGGATATTGTAAAGTATCCTGTCGAGAGAAGAAAGCTACTCCACACCGGTTGGGTGCTTATTTATAG
>CAZFUA010000008.1:0-20371 GCA_964521995.1 Microcaldota archaeon | reverse complement strand
CCGGCAGGTCTATCAGCGGGTCGAACCTCTTGCCCTTCTTCTTCAGGAATATGGTCACAAGGCCCCTCATCTCGCTTGGATCGAAGGGCTTCTTGATGTAGTAGTCCGCGCCGAACTTGATCCCCCTGAACCTGTTCGATGTCGGGTCCATGGCGCTTACCAGTATTACAACCGTTCCCTTCAATACCGGATCGCCCTTTACCTCCTGGCATATGTCGAGGCCGTCCCTGTTCGGGAGCATTAAATCGAGTATGACAAGATCCGGCCTGCTCTTCCTTATGAAGGGCAGGGCATCGTTGCCGTCGTATATCTGGCTCACCTCGAAGCTGCGCCCTATGGACAGCGCCATGAGCTTGTTTATGTTCCTGTCGTCCTCGACTATCAGCACCTTCCTTAGCGAGCCCTGTTCCTGCAACGGGTAGTACGTAAGCACGCCGCCCCTGCTCCTCGACGCTATGACCTTCATCTTCTCGAGATCGGCCAGCGCCCTCTTAAGCCTCTCCCTGTCTATGCCCCTGCTGAAGGACATGTCACTCAGTTCGTTGAAGGATATCTGCTGCCTTTCGTTTATTATATCGAATATGTCACCCACACTGCCAGCGGTCGTATTGTCTGCCATCCAGTCACCTTATAAGGTATGGCAATAAAGATTATTAGACTTTAATACGCAGTTCGTTAAGGGCGCGTGCGGGATTATCAGTAACGTATTAAAAAGCTTTACGAGAAATAGGTATGATCTGATGGCCCTTTTCAGGAAAAAGCCGGAATACAAGAAAGAGACAAACAAGCTTAGCAACAGGAACAAGATAATCATGGGCATCGCGGTAGTTGCGGCGGTATTGGTTGCGTATTACGTTGTGTTCCTTGCGGTCAACCAGAAGGTCGTCAGTACTCCTGCAATCGCCAACCTTACGCAATCCGGTACGATTTTCGAGGTCAACTCGCAGCAGTACCTCATATCGCTTGCAAGCGTGTCCAAGGGCACCGACAATGCGTACATACGCATAAGCAAGCTCCCGATCTTCGTAAACCCGATGCTGAACGTGACGCTCAGGCTCAACAACATAACAAAGATAAACGCAGGAACATACTATGCAAACATGGGCATACAGTTGCAATCAATCGGCGCGAACAGCGTCACGGTGAAGGTGTCGCCGCTGTTCACCAGCCTCAAGATAAGCCCGGATTCCCAGTACATCAATCAGGTGCAGTCGACCCTGTACAACCAGGGTGCGCAGGTCAATGCACAAGGATCGTCAGGGGTCTCGACGACCATAAGCACAAGCAGCACAGCCGTATCCACAACAACGGTCTCGACTACGATATCAGGAGAGGCTGTTGCCGCCGCCGAGGTGAACAGCACGCTGGAGCAGAACTTCATGTTCTCCCTGCTCCTCAACTTCAGCGTTCTGTACGCCAACACGAGCAAATGCACATCGACCCTTTACAATTCCACCTATGCGAGCGCATATAAAAAGCCGCCGAGCGGGCCCAACACGTACGAGAACGTCAGCAGCATAGTGCCCTACAACCTGTCCTATTCTATAAGCGACATAGGCAAGGGCAACTACGACGTCAACTTCACCACCAGGGCGCATTCCTCTTTCTACGACAACAAGCTCGCCGCGATGATGGAGGTGAACGCGAGCAAGCAACTGGTGGCATACCAGAACATAAGCAGCTCCGGGATATTCGCCGGGCAGGGCATAACCCAGATAGGGCAGGACTACATCAGGGCATCTTCCGAAGGAGCGTGCGGAGTGTACGTCTAACCCAATACCGGTTGCAACGCTGCGTATTTTGCGTGCAATCAGCCTGGGGCTTTCTGCCTCTTGGGCCTTATCCTTAAGGTGAAGGAGAACTTGCTGCCCTTGCCGAGCTCCGAATCGCACGATATTCTTCCCCCGTGGAGCTTTATTATCTCGTGGGTTATTGAAAGCCCAAGACCCGTACCCGAGGCCGCCTGCTTGACCAGCCCCTTCTTCGGTGCCTCGTAGAATTTCCTGAACAGCTTCTTCTGGTCCTCCTGGCTTATCCCTATGCCGTTGTCTATTACGTCGAATTTTACCTTGGTCTTGCCGAGCTTGCTTACCCGTATGGATATGAGCCCGGGCTTCTTGTCGCAGAACTTTATGGAATTGCCCACAAGGTTCACAAGGGCCTGTATGAGCCTGTTCGGATCTGCCATTATGTTCGGCACGTCGAACCCGAAGTGCCAATTGAGATCTATGCCCTTCCTCTTCGCATCCTCCCTCATGGACTGCATCGTGGGGTTGTCCTCCAGTTCTTTTATGTCTACTTCCCTGAGATCCAGTTTCATCTTCTCGGATTCCAGCTTTGCCGCATCTAGGACCTGCTGTATTATGAGCATCAGCCTGTCGGTCTCCTCTATGATGGTGCCCAGGTAGTTCAACTGCTCGTGGTTAAGCCCGCCGAACTCCCCGTTGTATAGCAGCTTTGAGAACCCCTTTATGTTGGTCAACGGCGTCCTGAGCTCGTGCGAGATGTTGTATATGAATTGTGATTTCAGATCGCCGGTGGCCTTGAGCCTGCGCACCGTGCCCCTTTCCTTGTCGAGCAGCGATTCCATGTCGTCTATTTTCCTCTTGGTCTCCAGCTCCTTTATCATTATTATGTAGTCCGCGTTCTCCGAGCTCCTGAACAGGCGTATCGAATGCATGCCGTCTATCGTCTTGCCCTCCTTTCCAATGAACATGGCGTATGAATTGTCGACCTTGCCGCCGTTCCTGACATATGTTACGTCCTTCTCCAGTATTGCAGGATCCGAGTATATGGATTTCATCTCTCTCCCGACAAGCTCGCTCTTAGTATAGCCGAACACCTTCTCTGCGGATATGTTACAGTCCTTGACGTAGCCCGACTGGTCCATGGTGATGACCGCGTCCGATGTGCTGCCTATGAAGTCGGCGAGCGAGGATCTCGTGCCCTTTATGTAGCCCTCGGATGTAGCATCCGAGAGCAGCATCACGTAACCGTTAACCCATTTCGAGAGCACGAATCGCATGTGGACCGGTATTCCGAAGGCAGCCGCAAGGTCTATGGTACCGTATATCCTGGCCTTGGAGCCCTGCTTTTCCAGCGTCTCCTTTATCTCGCCGCGCCTGCGCTCCACCGTAAGCTCTACGAGGTTCTTCCCGATTATGAGCGACCTGTCGTACCCTATCGCCCTTTTCAGGCTGTCGGTTGCATTGGTTATGTCGTACTTTGCATTCAGGTACAGGACGCCAACATAAGACTTGGAGTCCATCGACTCAAGCACAAGGCCAAGCTGGTCGAGATCGGTGATGTCCTGGAGGGATACGTGGAGCAGCCTGTCGCTTATGGCGCTTACAGATACGCTGTACGCCCTGTTCTGCCCGGAGACTTCCAATGGTATGGTGTTTCTTTGCCTCTTCTGCATCGATGCGAGCTGCTGGAAACCCAATCCGATCGCCTCGTCTATCTTTGCGGCCGCGTTCTTGGAGGAGAGGAAGGCAGAATATGCCGCGCGGTTCGCCTTCACTATCCTTCCGTCGCGAGAGACGAGCAGCTGCGGTATCGGCACGTTGAACGCGCTGTCGAAATAGCTTGCAAGCCTGACGTTGCGCTCGCTCTCGTACTTGTACAGCATGGTAAGCGCGGTCATGTATACGCCGAACGATGCGCTGCTGACCAGCTCGTCGCTGAACTTGTTCTCCGTTGTGGAAAGCATCTCCGCTATGGACACGACCTTTCCGCCTATCACTATCGGCACTATCGCATAGCTCTTGAACCCCCTGTTCTTGTAGTCTATCAATTCCGGGAAGGAGGAGTACTCGCTCAGCTGGTTGTCGACATACGCCTTTTTTGTGTTGGATATGTAGCCGTAAAGCCCGTCGTGCATCCCGCTGCCCATTGTCTTTATGACTACGCGCTCTATCCCGAAGAAGTCCCCTATCATGCGCGCGAGGCGCTGCATGGACTCCTCGTCCAGCAATGTGTTGTTCGTCGCGTTTATTATACCGCTAAGCATCTTGCTTATGAGCAAGTTTTCAGGCATGGGCCCTCACCTCTGAGGTAAAATTTTCTTTGATTACATGAAGGTGAATCGTGATATAGGAGTTAAGCAGATTAGATATATAAATGTGTATTGGGTTTTACTATTGGGTTTGGGTATGAGAAAAGTACGGGAGCTTATGGCAAAGGCGATGAAGGACTTCGAGCTAGCCAAAAAGCACAAGCAGACAAAGGAATACGTAACCGCGACGACTCTGTACACAAACGCTGTAGAGAAGGTTCTCAAGGCCCTTTTCATAAGCAAGACGAAGAGGGATCCGCCAAGGAACGCGACGATACGTTATCTCGCAAGGCGCACGGGCGTGCCGACCGAGGTATCGATGTACATGGCATCGATCGAAGAGAGCAGTGCGATGGAGGATCCTGCAGACTTGGGCATTGATGACGAGATTGCGGGAAGCCCTATGGGCAAGAATCCAGAAACTGAGGCATTCTACATGGAGGGCCTTGTAAAAAGGCTACTGGATTATGTATATGCGTACGCAAAACCGTGACTCTGGGGCGTGAAGTGCGGAACGATGGTGCCGCGCCAGCATGTACGCTCTATATAAATGTGCACCGCAATTATAGTTGCTGATGCACATGCCGGTAAAGGAGCTCTTCAGCGGCGTATATCTAATTGACAACAGGCTTGCAACGCTTAACCTTGCGAAGGGCAGGCGCGTCTACAACGAGGATCTTGTCGTGGAGGACGGCAAGGAATACAGGCTGTGGAACCCGTACAGGAGCAAGCTCTCCGCTGCGATACTCAACAAAATAAAAAACATGGAGATTCGAGAGGGAGTGAGCGTGCTTTACCTGGGCGCCGCGACCGGTACTACTGTAAGCCACGTGAGCGACATAGTCGGGAACTCCGGGAGGGTGTATGCGGTTGAGCTTTCTGAGAGGAACGTGAGGAATCTCATAACCCTTTGCGAATCGCGGAAGAACGTGCTTCCGATCCTTTCCGACGCGATGGAAACCGATAACTACGCAGATTCGATAGACGGATGCGATGTGATATATCAAGATATATCTGCAAGGAAGCAGGCAGGGATACTTCTCGCGAACAGCAGGTTCCTGAAGCACGGCGGCTATGCTTACTTCGTCATAAAGTCGCAGAGCATAGACATATCGAGGGCGCCGAAGGAGGTGTACAAAGACGAGCTGGCGGCGCTTCAAGGGGAGTTCGAGCTGCTGGAGAGCGTGAGCCTTGAGCCATACGACAGCATGCATCTTTTTGCCGTTCTAAGAAAGATATAAATTTATGGATTCAGTGAAAGGTATCAACATGTCCAACAATTACGTTTCGATACTTGGCGGCTCCAAAAAGCACCTCTCATTGATGATGTGCGGAAACTGCGGGGTGGAAACCCCCTCGATCGGGGGCAACTGCATGTGCTCCAATTGTGAGAGCATGGTAACGCACGACAGGGCAAGCCTCGAAAAACTCGACCATGCGCTTTGCGGCGCCCTAGTTGACATAAGCGGCAGCATGTCAGACAGGAAATACGACGACGCGATAACCGCATACGACAAGCTCATTGAGGATAGGAAGGATCCTATGCTCATGTATGCTGAGGCGATAGCATATCTCAAGTACTCGAACAACGAGATAACGCGGATAGGGTACATGAAGCCCGGTTTCATGGAGGACAACACCGCACATAGGGACATGGCCGCCAAGCTCGCCTCCTCGGCGAAAAGGCTGCTGGCCAAGGCGATAAGGCTAGCGAATATGGAGCTGTCCAACGCAGAGGGCCATGCCAACATGCTGTACTGCAGGTTCCTGGCGCAGGTAAAGATGGGCAACGTGAAGGGCGCCTTGCAGAGCGTAAAGGAGCTGGAGAAATCAGGAAACGAATACGCATACAACTATGCAAGGATGGTCTTCGAATCGTACATGGAGAAATACGAGGATGCTATGAAAACCGCGGACGCGCTTACAAAGGAGGACAGCTTCTCGATAAACGCGTTCTATTACATAGGGCTCGCGCTGTTCAAAAAAAGGAGGGCAAAAGAGGCAAAGCAGGTTCTGCAGGGACTGAACAAGATACTGAAGAACGACAACCTGGAAGCGCTCATACTCGAGATAGACTACCAGCTGCCTACTTCGAGATGAATATGAATTGCATCTTCTCCTTGTCGTCAAGGATGCAGAACCCGAACCTTTCCAGCTGCACAATCTCCTTTTCTTTCAGATCGCTAGCATAGCTCTCTATGTAGCCCCTTACCGTTTTGAGGCTGCCATTTATGAAGTTTCCCTCATCGTCCACGGGATTTCCGGGCGCGAGGACCTTGCATTCCGTGTAATTCCCGTCGCACACCCATTGCACTCTCCTGTCTGACATGCCGTTCACTATTTTTCCGTTCAACAGCCCGTTCTCGCGCGTTATCGAGAGCGTGAAGAGCCCCTTAAGGGTTACCGAATTGCCGTCTTTCAGCTGCGCTGCGTCGTCGCCGCTTATATGAAACATGTTCCTGACAGTATATCTTCTCGTCCCCAGCCCTTCAGTAGGGTGAAGCCTGAGGTCCACGGTCTTTTCATGAAAATCCTTTATTTCAAGGGATGCGGGCTCTGACACGTAATAGAGACGCTTTGAACTGCCATCAACCAGCCTCTTGTTGTATGCCAGGAGAGGCGCTATGTCTACGACGCTTTCCGCCATGCTCATGCCGAACCCGAGGACGAATTCCCTTATCGCAACGGGCTGTATGCCCCTCCTCCTCAGGCCGGCTATCGTCACAAGCCTGGGGTCGTCATAGCCCATTAGGAGCTTGTCGTCCACGAGCTTCCTTATCTCGCGCTTCTGGCGAGGCTGCCCCTTTATCGTTACCCTTGCATGCAGGTGCATCCGCGGTTTTTGAAGACCCAGGTAGTCAAGCACCATATAGTAAAGAGGATTCCTGAGCTCGTATTCCCTTGTCCTTATCACATCGGTGATCCCGTTTATGGAATCGTTTATGGGGGTGTTGAAATCGTATGTCGGCCAGACTACGTATTTTGTGCCCTGTCTGTAATGCCTGTGCTTTTTTACCCTCATTATCGTAGGATCCCTGAGCGCGGTGTTCTGGGATTTCATGTCGCCCTTTATCCTCAATACGATCTTTTCCTCATCAAATTTCCCGTCAAGCATCATCCCGAGTTTTTCGAGGCTGGTTTCAGGAGCTGCGTTTCTATGGGTGCATTCCAGCCCCTCAAACCTTTTCCTTTTTGTCTCTTCGCCCGTGCACTCGCATGTGTAGGCCTTTCCGGATTCCACCAGTTTCGCCGCGAACCCGTATATCCTCTCGATGCTGTCGCTCGCATAGTACTCCCTGTCGAATTTTATCCCCAGCCACGCCAAGTCCCTTTTTATAGAGTCAACAAATTCCTGGGTTTCCTTTTCCGGATTGGTGTCATCAAAATACAGGAACAGCTTTCCATTGTATATCCTAGAGAATTCCTGTGCAAGGAACGCTGCGCTCGCATGGCCCACGTGTATATATCCGCTCGGCTCTGGGGCAAACCTTGTGGCGAAGTTGCCCGCAGTTGCACCTTCAAGCACCATCCTTGGCTTGGATGTGGCTTCGGCCTTCCTTTCCTGCCGCTGCTCGAAGTCCTTCTCATATGGAGAGTACTCCTTCATGAGCTGCTCCCTCGGCAGGGCGTTCACCTCGTCCACCACCTTGGACACAACTGCCCTTAGGTCGTCCATGGCCTCCTTTGGAACTGACCTTGCAATCTTGCCAAGTACGTTCTCTGCCCTTGCCCTTCCGTAATCGAGCGCGTTCTTTATCGCGTATTTCCTTACAAGTTCAGACATCTCCTTTGGGAGTGGCATTTCGATCAACTTGCCGAGCCGGTGGTATTCGCGGTGCTGTTCCGAACTGTCGAATTGGCCGTGCTGGCTTTTATGGCATTGCTCGCAATTGTCGTGCTTGTGTTTAGGGCGCTATTTGAGGTAGTTGTAGGGTTTGCCTTGCCGCCGTTCAGGTTTGCATTCTGGTTGTTCGTCGAACCAAGGCTTACCCTAAGCTGGTTGTTGTATATGCTGCCGTTTGCGGTCAGAAGCGCGGATATGCTTACGTTTATTACGGAGCCTTCCGGTTCTACGTTATTCATGTAGACGGAGTAGTTCCTTCTGCTAAGATACACGTTGATGGGCTGTTGACCTCCATAATACAGGGTTATGGTCTTGGGCAGCGTGACATATGTTGTTGCGCCTATATCCACAGTGCCGTTGAGTTTTGGATTCCCGTACAACAGCTGCCGCAGCCCATAGGCTGAGATGCCGTACAGGATGACCTGGTAATTGCCATTGGAGTATATGTAGTTCTGTATCGTGCCGTTTGCCTGTAGCCTGGACAGTATGTCTGTCATGTTGACATTCGACGCATTTGAACCGTTCCGAAGCGTTATGTTTGCTATGTCGCTGTAATTGACTACAATGGCCGTGGAGGTCCCAGTGGAGAAGAACGTCTGCTGCGGCTTCACCGTTGAGGTGCTTGAGGCCCCCGAGCCGTTGTTGCCGAACGCTGCGTATGATGAAAGGAATATTATTGCAACGAATATCGATCCTATGAAGAATATAAGCCTCTTTGTCTTTGTGTCCATTGAATACACTATCTTGCTGCTTTGCAGTTTGCTCTCAAAAGTATTTTATTGATATAATATAAAGTTATTTTGCCTGTAGGGGTAATATTATGGTATTTAAGGATGGAGACTTTTTAGAAGTGGAATACAGTGCATGGACCGCTGCAGACAATGGTTTGATATCTACAACCGACGAGAAAAAGGCTCAGGATGCAAGCATATACGATGAGCACGTGCATTACGGGCCGGTGCTCGTTGTACTGGGCTCTGGCGGCATAATAAAGGGGCTGGACAGGATTCTGCATTCAATGAGTATCAACGAAACAAAAAAAGAGGAATTCAGGCCTGAGGATGCGTTCGGGGAGAGGAAGCCCGACCTTGTCAGGGTGATGCCCATTTCCGAGTTCAAGAAGCGCGACATAGACCCGTATCCCGGCCTGCAGGTAAACATAGACAACGCCACGGCAATAGTGAAAAGCGTAAACTCTGGGAGGGTCACCGTTGATTTGAACCACCAGTATGCAGGGCAGGAGATAATCTACGAAGTAAAGATCGTGAAGCAGCTCGAATCGGAGAGGGAGAAGGTGGCCGCATTGGGAAGGACTTATGGCGTTGAACCGTCAAATGTTGACGCAAAGGAGAGGACGCTGAGCATAGGGTTCAACAACGAGGTGAAGAAGGATGCCAATTACTTTGTGGGAAAGGCGAACCTCGTAGCAAGTGCGTTCACGTATTTCGAGGATATAGAGAAAGTAGAGGTGGAGGAGGAATACCTAAGGCCTAAGGAACCAGGTGGCGATGGCGGAAATTCGAAAACCTGAGCGAGGTCGAATGTTTGAGATGCGCAAAAATATAGTGATAAAATGTCGATATTAAGCCAAGTAAAGGTAGCAGGCAGTAATAGGAATCTTAGCCTTATCAGGACAGAGGATATGGATAAAAAAACAGAAGGTTACAGGGTTCTTTATAATCTGATCAACACCACCTCGTTGGCATCAGATTCTTACTGGACTTATGAGTATGCCCTGAGGAGCAATAGAAGCAAGTACACAATTGCAGACATAGCGGCGTTTTACGGCGACATCAGGGAGAACGCGAACATATATCACCCTACGGGCAAATTCATATCTGCGGCAATAAACGCGAGAGTGGGCGAGGGAGAGGAGATCGTGCTTAGAAATCCGAAGATAAGGCTGGATTATCTTGGGGAACGGCTTTATGAAGGCAGGACTATGATAGTCCATGGAAACGTTGGTGACTGGGCAGCACACTTTGCCGAAGGGGGTAACATGATAATCAATGGGGACTCGGGTAGGGAGCTATCGTATGGCATGACGAGAGGAGAGGTTATCGAATTCGGAAATGCTGATGTGAATGCAGCACATAAAATGCTCGGAGGAAGACTGATCATTTTTGGTAATGCAGGTATGGGGCTTGGCGCAGAATCCGAATGCACGGCACAGATAATCGTAACAGGGTACTATAGCTCGTCGATAACCTGCAGGGCAAAAGTAAGCAGGGATCCGGCAGACGCAATCGAGCAAGTAAGGCTCAGGACTTGATGTTTATGGCGTATGTGCTGTTAAGCTTCACTCCCAGAAGCTTCGCTATGGACGACTTCTCCGCGTTTATTATTATCGCATAGCCGCTCCACCTTGTGGTCAGGTCCTTCGAGTTGCAGCTGGGGCACGTATCCCCGTGGCTTATTATCAATCTGCAGTTCCTGCACGCTTTCTCTTCCATGTTATCACTTAATCATTTCTTTTTCCTCCTCTGGGTTCCGCCCCGCTGGGTCCTTGCCCTCATGCGCGATCCCTCTGTTATCCACTCCTGCTTCCCCAGCCCGTCGGGCTTCATGGTAAGCGCTATCTTCGAGTCCTTTACGGAGTTCTTCATGCTTATCGTGGATATCTTCGCAAATACGACATCGCCCTTCTTCAGCGACTTGCCGCTCCTCCTCGATACGAATGCCGGAAGCTTCCTGTCGAAAGAGAGGAAATCGTTAGTTATCTGGGAGACGTGAACAAGTCCGTCTATCGGCCCTATCCTTATGAAGGCGCCGAACTCCGCAAGTTCGGTAACCTCCCCGGCGACAACCTCCTCGACGTACGGCATGTAGGTGAGTATGTCGAATTCGACATCGTGGTGGAGGGACGGGTCCCCAGCGTATATTATTCCGTCGCTGACGTTCCTTATGTTGAACACGGAAACTATTACGCCGAGGTTCTTGTCTATTGTGCCCTCGTATTTCCTTTTCAGTATCTCTATTGCTACCTCCTTGATGTCCTTGTTGAAATACTCCGGGGGCATCTTGAATGTATCTTTTACAGAATGCATGTAATACATGGTAATCACTCATTTAAGCGTCTTGAAACTCCTAAAGATTCCGTTCCTCGACATCTTGAATACCTTCACCTTCGCCAAGGCCAGTTCCCTGGCAAGCGCCGTATCGTTCGTTATGACGATGCAGTCCTTGTTTCTCATCGCCGTGTCCAGTATCCACTTGTCGGCATTTATTGATATATTATCAACATCAATCTTTTTAGCCTTTAGCTCGAGAAGCGCAACCCTTGCCCTCAGCCCCTTAGAGCCCCTAACACCGGAAAACCTGCTCAATTCCCTTATTATGCCCTTCGAGACCAATTGCCTGTATTCGGGAAACTGCTCATATGCCGTCTCGAACACGTTCCTGTTGTACGAGAAACCATAGATTATGGAGCTTGTGTCTATTATTACGTATCTCAACAGAGCACCTTACCAGCTTACTATGCCCTTTGGGCCCTCTTGAACAGTTTCTCTATGTAGTGCCTTAGCACTATGGCGCTGTTGCGCCTCTCGTCCCTTGTCGAGTATACGAGAGTAACAGGGTTGGTCGATAATATTATCTTTATGAGGGTCTCAACGCTCTTGTTGCCGTCTAGCTCCTTCTCGTAGCGCTGCTTGAACCTCACCCATTTCTTCGGATCATGCGAATACCACTTCCTGAGCTCGGTGCTCGGCGCTACGTTCTTGAGCCATATATCAACGTTTGGGGTGTTCCTCCTTATACCTCGCGGCCAGAGCCTCTCAACAAGCACCCTTCTGCCATCTGTTATCAGGGCCTTTTCATATACTCTTTTTAAAAGTATGACTGGCATATGATTAAGTATAAAAAGTATCTTATTTAAATGCTTCCCATGAGATTTGTCTGTATCGGAACCAGCCAAATATTTAATAAATTTTCTTTTGTATTGATTTATGTATTATTTGTGATATCATGCCGATCGTGAAAGGAGACATAGCAACACGGGAGCTGTCCAAGAGGAGGGTGTTCGTGTTCTTCTTCGTATTCATGCTGATCGCCCTGCTGCCGACAGTCATAGAGGAAAGCGACGTATTCCTTCATGCGCTTGATGACTACCTTATAATATTCATAGCGATAGTGGCTCTGCTGTTTGTTTTCCTGTCATGGAAGAGGCAAACCGTCTCGCAGCTTCTCGCCCAGCACAACGTCCTGGCAGTATTGATAGTAATAGCACTCATAGTGCAGGTATACGGAATAATTGCGGAGATTCATGACCCTGCCGATTTTGGAAACGAGATACCGGCATTCATACTGCTCATAATGATGCTGATAAACAGATTCATTTAAATATGTTTTTAAGACTGTGCAAAGAGGCCGCATATTCCAAATTTACAGAAAGTATTTAAAAACTAATAGTCATATAATACTTAAGGCGACGTACTAATGGTGAAAATATGAGTATTTTTGAGAGACTTGGAAAGTCACTAGGCGTTTCATCGAAAGGAATCGATGTTGAAGAATACATGAATGCAGCGGAGATGGACGACGTTGACGTCATGCATGAACCCGCGGATCATTACATAAAACCGGTTGCGTTGCAGCAACAGACAGATATAGAACTCATAAAGAAGGAATTGGGCTCGAACAACATAATACTTATGAACATATCCGAGATGGCCAAGAGGCCGAACACGCTCAAGGCCATCATAGACGACCTGAAGACGTACGTGGACAAGGTGGACGGGGACATAGCAAGGATAGACCAGGACAAGATACTGCTCACTCCCGGGAAGATAAAGATAATAAAGACTAGGAAGCCCGCGGCGAAGCAATAAGTCGCGGTTGTTTCCAAGCCTTCTCGTCCTTCTCCTCCTGTTTTATGAACCCTTAGCTCCTGTAGTATACTGTGAGGTTCTGGGGGTCCCAGCTTCCAAGGCTTGTATAGACGTTATATTTTGCAAGCCATTCAGGTACCTGCGGGACGTCTACGACCGAGACACTGCAATTGCTCATGCTTTCGTTTGCGCCCATTATTATATAACTGCGGTTGCCGAAGTCGTTGCAATACTGCCCGTACATCCCGAAAAACACGATGTCGTGCCCTTGATTGGTGTATTCCGTGATGAAATTAAGGCTTGATGGCATAAATACCGTGGCGTTTGCAGGCAGCCCGTTTATGAACTCCCCAGCAGCAACTGCCCTGTACAATACCCTGTACCACGAATACTGTATGTACATTGTCAGATAAACGGACTGCGTTATCAGTATGGCGACGACGAGCGCGAATGCGATGCGGCGCGCGGCCTTGGGCTTGACAGGCAAGCCCTTTCTTGCCTCTGCCAGGCTTACCAGCCCGAAAGAGAGAAGCAGTATCATTGGAGGGGCGAAAAGGAGGGTAAGCCTAGGGTAGATGATGGCAATCGGCGAGTAGTGGCTAAGACTCATTGTCCCGAATGACATGTATATCAGTGTAACTGCAAACCATACAGATGGGAGTGCCGCCTTTCTCTCCCTGTTTATCAGGAGGACGAGCACCGACAGGAGCAGGAAATAGTAGTAGAATCCGAAATCGTATGGGCTGTCCTGGTACCCTTGGCTTGGATTTATTATGCTTGCTGCTGATTTGATCGGGGAAACGTACCCGATGGTGGCCATCGCAAGCTTGTGCGTTATTTCATATGGAAACATCATCCCTAGATAGCTGTTGAGTATGGCAAAGCCGTTGCTGCAGTTTCCCGGAGAGGAGCACCAGTTGGCGAAGTTTGGCCCGACCTGGTTGTATATGTACATGGGACTTCCTGCGGCTGCATATGCAACAAACATTATGGCAATTATCCCGGCAAGCATGCCCGAAGCAAATTTGATTATGGCAAACAGCTCCGTTCTGGTCCTTTTTGCGGCCAGGTCCATGGCAAGAATCAGCAGGATTGGTATCGCGACTATTATTTCTTCAGGAGTCACCAGGAACCCGATAATGCTTACCAATCCCGCGCATACAAGGAAATACTGCCTTCTCCTGTCCCTTCCAAGTACAAGGAGATAAAATGCAAGCGTTGCGAAAAACGCCATCGGAACGTCATCGCCCATAGACGACGCCTGTGTGACTGCAAGCGGAAAAATCCCGTAAAGGAACGCGGCAAGCAGCCCCGCCTTTTCATTGTACAGTCTCTTGCCGATCAGGTACAGCAGCAGGGAGGTTCCAAGCAGCGCAAGTATGTCGAACAAAGAACCTGAAAGCCTGCTTACGCCGAACATCCTGTAAAAGAGGGAGATTCCAGCTATGAGGATCCATTTCGATCCGTCCTCTCCGCCGTGCAGTAGCGCGGTTTTCCCTATCGACACCAGGGAATATGCCGTTGAGCCGTATATGTAGTTGTCAGATCCTCCGGTTGGGGATATCCCGTAATAGAACGCAACTGAGAGCACGAATGAGAATGCCAGGGAGCACAGCAGCGCCAATTTCGCCCAGTTTTTCCTTATTGTGTCTGGGAAACCCTTCGTGTCTGTTCGTATTCTTTGCTTGGGCATCAGCCATTATTCAAAACCTACATTTAAATAATGATGCAATGATGTCGGGCCATGGCCGAGCTCTGGGGTGCGCATTCCGCATTATTGCGTACTGTAAAGATCCAGTTCGAACGGGAGTGCTGGACCGGTCACCGTTTGCCTGTATCTTGAATCCGTGCTGGAGTTGTACACAAGCTCCCATGAACTGCATGGCGTATTGTTGTACTGGCCGTACCTTTGTACAACAACGTATGAATTATTGCGTATGTCGTGGCAGCTTATGCTTTCGGGGGTGGAAATCCTGCTCATGTTGTTGAATTTCATATAGGTCGGTATAAAGCTACCTGCGCCGCCTATAAGATATACCTCCTTGCTGCTGTTCGAATGCATCTCTATATACCGTGCAACGCCGAGACTGTAACTTCCCTCGAGGGAAAGCGCGTTGTGGTAAAGCGTTATTATCGGCATTCCCGTAACTACAAGAAATACTATTACAGCTCCGGATATCGCATATGCCGCATACTTGAATCTCCCTTTTGCGGAATCGACCAACCTCATTATCGCGATCGATATCAGAAGAACGGTCGGAGGCACTATGAATGTTATGTATCTTTCCAGCCTGTGCTGCAGTATGTATGAGAGGGGGAACAATGATATGTGAACCGGATCGAATTCCATGAGCAGGAATCCCATTGCAAGCCAGAAGAACGCGAAGCATGCCCTTCTCTCCCTTTTGTACAACAGGTAAAGCATGGCCAACACCACAACATAGAAATAGAACCCGACCCAGTTGTAATTCACTGTATATATCGACTTCCAAATGGAAACCGGATTGAAATTATGATTTGAGAAGCTCGATCCTAGCGCGCTCGCGATCTTGTATGGAAACATGTTGTTTGGGTAGAAGAGCAGGTAGCCGTTCGCAGGGACTATGTGGTTTGTACCGCCCTCCGATCCGAAATAATTGAAGGTTGTGGTGAATGTTACAATGGGGTTCTTCGCGTTTATGTAGTTGAATGTCGATAGTATTGCAAGGCCTATTATTATTCCGAGCACGAAGCTTATCGCCGTCCTGTCCAGTTTTCCCCTTATAAATTCGAACAAAAAGTAGAAAACCGCGATTGCAAGTGCCATGAAACCCAAAGGCATGACCGCTATTCCGGCTATGACAGACATGCCTGCCACTATGTACCAAAGCGAATTTTTCTTTCTAGTGGCGTAGAGCAACGAGAGCATTGTAAAGGAGGCGAAAAGGAGCACCGTGGGGTTATCGCTCATCGTGGTCGATAGTATGGCAACCGCCGGAAACGAAGCGAACAGCAACGATGCCAGAGCTCCCGCATATTCGTTGTAAAGCTCCCCCCCCATGTAGAATACGATCGCTATCGTAGCAATGTACGCAAATATGTCCCAGTCGGCGCTCGCGTAAAAGCTGTAATTTGAAACTATGTAGAAAAAGGCAATCGGATAGTATTGTATTATCCTTACGCTCAGGCTGTCGCTGCTCTGCCCAAAGCCCCCCCTGCTCACGTAGTACGCGAAATTCGAGTAGGCGGCATCGTCTCCGGCAGCTGAAATCCCCACGTAGAACTTCACGGAATAGATAGCCGCTGCTGCAAGGATGATGTAGAATATAAGAAATGCGATTTTGCCTGACTTGGATTTGTTGTTCTGGGTTTCGGCCTTCTGCACCTGCCTGGCCTTTACGCCTGCCTTCGCGTTCATGCCCCGCGCCCTCTTTTTCCCTTGGATGGCGATAGGGCTATGGACAGCGCGTTAACCTCCTTTCTGGTAGGCATCGACCTTCCGACAACATGCCTGAACGCCATGTTCACGGACCTCTTGTCCCTTATCCTTGGATTATCATTTACCAATCTTTGGAAGAGCCTGAACATGTTCGTTTTGGACGCATCATTGGCATATAATCGCGAATATACTTGCCGTGCCTTGCCCCTCTTCAAACCATGGAGTATTATGGCAAGCGCATGCGATATGTTGAGTATCGGGTAATCCCTGCTCGTTTCTATCGAGACCGTAGCGTCGCATTCCCTGAGCTCCTCCTTTGACAGGCCGGTATCGTCCCTGCCCAGCAGGACTATCGTCTTCCTGCCTGCTGCGGCGGCGCGCGATGCCAGGCGTCTGACGCTCTCAAGGTCGTAAACGTTGTAGAATGATCCATCGGTCTTGTGCCATATCCCAGTTGTTCCTACGATGAACCCGCCCCCGAGGTCTTCCATGCGCTCGCATATCCTTGCCTTCTTGAGAAGGTCTTTCGCATGCTTGGAATATTTTATGGCGTCCCTGCCGTTGCGGTCGCACCTGGGGTTTATAAGGTACAGCTTTTCTATGCTGAAGTTTTTTGAAACCCTGGCTATGTACCCCAGGTTTATCTGGTATTTTGGCTCCATTACCGCAACTTCAACGTCCATCAAGCCTCTCCCTTACAGCCTTGCTTGTCAGTTCCCTCATCGCATCTGCTGCTATCCATCTGGCGCTCCTTGAATCCCTGGCCCTTATTCGGCTGCATGCGATTATTGCATACCTGTTAAGTTTCTTATTCCTTTCACCTATCTGGCGCAGGGCCCAATTCACCGCCTTTTTTACGAAGTTCCTTTCGTCCGTGCTTTCCCTTTCTATTATGGGGAGAAACCTTGCGAAATCCGGGTCATTCATTTCCCTGTCGTGCACGGCGAGGCATGCCATCATCACGAAGCCCGAGCTTTTCATGTATTCTTCGTCGGTTCCGGACCACGTGATTGCCTTGTCGTATGCGAACCTCGTCTTGTCCAGCAGGTTGCCGCAACATTCATCGCATATGTCCCACGAGTCGAAATCCCTTGCCCATCTGTCCATCTGTCCATCTGCCTTTCAGTGACCATCTCGGGATCGTCTATCATCGAGGCGAGTATCCTTGCCTCGTGTATTTTTGTGTCCCACAGTTCCAGCGCAAGGGCATGGTCCTTTCCGATGGCTTTTGACATGCCCCTTATCTTTGGTATGGCCACCCCTAAGGCAGTATCGGCGTTTATCCCGAACCTGTGCATTCCTTCAACGTTCTTCCTGCTTGATGCCGAACGTAACTTCCTCAGTACATCATTTGCGCTTGGTTTCCGCATTGCAGCACCCTAAGGATCATACATGAATTAGCATCCCTAATGATATGATCGACGTTATGGTTATGAAGTTGACTATCATGTGTGCAAGTATGCTCGGGTAGAGCGACTTTGTTTTCTTGTAGACGTAGCCCGCGAGCAGCCCGAAGAACAATGCCGCCGCGAACTCGGATATGGAAAGGTAGCTTATGTGGACTATCGCGAACGCTATGGCGCTCAGTATTATTCCAGCGCGCGGCACGAGAAACCCCCTGAAGAATATCTCCTCGTTTATCGGAGCCACAAGGAACGTGAATACCATGAAGTACAATGGGGTTCCTGCGAGGACCGTCTGCACATTGGTCGGGAGCTGGACGTTCGTAACCGTGGAGAACACAGACAGGACAAGGCTGAACAGGACAACTGCGAAAAACATTATGACGCCTATCGCCAGCATCCGTATTGTGAGCCTGTTCTTCGAGAGCCCGAGTTCGGAGACTATCTGCTCGGGGCCCTTGCCGCTGTAAAGCAGATATGAAAAAACAGCAGATGACAGGAACAGGGACAGCGCAATGGACGAATATGATTCAAGCGATGGGTGCGCCACTGCAGGATTGGATGCGCCGTATATTACGATTGTCACTATCAGCAATGCCAAAAGCAGAAGAGTTATTGAATACGATGAATACCTTAGGAACCTGCCTGGCCTCATTGGCTTATTTGGGCTTTTTCTGGTCCTCTTTCTTTTGGCAGGCATTCGCCCCACTACTTCTTATGCTTGAATTCGGTATAGCCGCATTTCCCGCAGGTATACCTGTCCGCATGATCGCCCATCCTTGAATTGCACTTCGGGCATTGTTTACCAGGCTTGTACGGAGGTGCCTTCTTTTTGTCCTTTTTGTTTTCTGCCATGAGATCACTTCTGTTCGGGCCCGCTGCCTGCAGGGGCGATAGGTTCTGCGGCCTGGGCTTCCTGTGTCTTATCGTTTGTCTTGCGCTTCTCCGCACCCTTCTTGATCCTTGAAAGCAGATGCGCGGGCTCGTACCTCTCGAGAAGCTCCCTGTTCTTGTAGGAATGCGCCATTCCCGAGCATTTCTTCCTCCCGAAACCCTGGTCTATCCTTACAACCAGCGTAAATTCCGGATTCAGGTTGAGCCTTTTGCATATCTCCTTTGTGAGTTCGTACCTGTCCACAGTGCTGCTTTGGTCCTCCACCGCGAACTTTATTTCCCTCCTGCTGAGCAGCTTGTCCTCGTTGTCCGACACTATCTTAAGTTCCATTTCATCCACTCAATATCCTCGATAAGGCCTTCCTTCCCATGGCCTCCATTATTTCCACTTCTGCCCCGGCACTCAGCTTGCCCTTGAATTCGTCAGTTACGTTAAGGTCGTACACCTCGTAAGTCTCTGAGTCCATCAACTGAACCGCGCTGCCGCTTACTGACACTACCTGGGCCTTCCTCTTCTTTATTACGGGCTGCTGGACCTCAGCATGGCTCGGCTGCAGAAGCGTTTTCTTCTGCCCGTCGAATATGCCTATGCCGGTCACGCGCATTTTTGCGGAGCCGTGCTTGCCCGGGGCGCTGGTCTCTATATCGACTACCTTGCAAGGTATGTCATCGATAAGTATGAACCTGCCTACCTTTATGTCCTTCATTGAGACGAATTGTACCTCATCGCTTTCCATAAACACAACTGCGGTTAAACTAGAACAGATTACTTCTTTTTAAAAAATATATAAAGGTATGGGAAAGATCTACAGCATCTCCAGTCCTGCTATGTAGTTGGGATCGGCAGCGCTCTCCTTGCCCAACAGCGTGGATGCGGTCCCGAACCTTGGCTTTACCCCTGTCACTATGGACATTACCCTTATATTGTCCTTGAATTCGGGCTCCAGCCTTGAACCGAATATGACGTTTGCGTTGTCCGCAAGGCCCTCGGTTACTCCCTGCCCTACGTCCGTTGCCTCCTGTATCGTCAAAGCCGTACCGCCGGTAACATGAACCAGGGCGCTTTTTGCACCCTCGAGATCCACATCGAGCAATGGATGCGAGACCGTCGACCTTATGGCCTTCTCGACCTTGTCGGTTCCGCTTCCATAGCCTATGTTTATCATCGCAAGTCCTGCGCCGCCCATTACTGCCCTTACGTCGGCAAAATCCAGGTTTATCAGGCTTGGCATGGTTATCGTGTCCGCAATGCCCTTGACCGCGTTTGACGCTATGTTGTCTATAAGGTCAAAGGCCTTCTCGACCGGCAGGTTCGGTGCATAGCTAAGCAGCCTGTCGTTTTCTATTATTACAGTAGTATCTGCATGCCTGCTCAGCTGTTCTATGCTCCAGTCTGCCTTTTTCTTCCTGCTTCTTTCCAATGCGAATGGGTATGTTACAAAAGCCACTACCAGCGCCCCTTCCTCTTTGGCTATTCGGGCTATGATAGGCGCCGAACCGCCTCCGGTTCCGCCGCCCATTCCCGCCGCTACGAATACAAGGTTATAACCGCTTATCGCCTTTCTTATGTCGTCCTTGCTTGCCTCGGCTGCCTTTGCGCCCACTTCAGGGAATCCTCCTGCGCCCAGCCCTCGTGTAAGCGCGCCGCCTATGAGTAGCCTTTTGTGCGCCTTTACGATGCCCAAATGCTTTGCATCTGTGTTAAGTGCTATGGTCGTAGCGCTCTTCATGCCGTTTGCGTATAGCCTATTTATAAGGTTGCAGCCCTGCCCCCCTGCACCCACTACCGCAAGCTTCGCCGTGAAATCCTCGTTTTCCAGATCGTCCATTATATCCACCTTTTAAACTAAACGCAAATGATTGAACCCATAACACCCTTGGTAAACATCAAGAATAATAAAAAACGAAATAATAAAAAGGTAGGGG
>CAZFUA010000007.1:0-21177 GCA_964521995.1 Microcaldota archaeon | reverse complement strand
GGCAAAAGGGCGTATGTAATTATTGTAAAGGATTAGAGCAGACTTATGTCCCAATTCCCGGAGCCTGCAGATATGTATAAATATTTAAACGCGGCATTCTGTATAAGTGATAAAAATGACAACAAAGGACATTCCAGGAATAACGTTGAGGAAAGATGGACTCAAAGCGCGTCTTGAAAGCGCTGGACTTGAGTATCAATTAAAGGCATATCCTAAATTTTTTGACATGTTCGCTGACAAAATTGCAGAGCACGAGGCAAATTTGGGAAAATTAAGGATCACCGCAATAGATATGGTAACTGCTTGGAACAACACAAAAAGCTCATTGCAAATAGAACATATAGTTTCCAGGGGCCCTTTATCAAACTATTTTGATGATAAGATATTTGAAAGGGTTGTAGATGCCATTATAAAAGAACCGTATGTACGTGAGCAGGCGAAGGAGATGATGTATCAGTATGTGCTCAGAAGGTCCGGGTCTGCAAATCCTTGATTGTGAGTGGCAGGCCGTCTCTTTTTAAGGAAACTATTTATTAATTTATATGGCATAGCTATGCATGGTAGCCATACCTCCATCGAGCACGCTCATCAGCGAGGTCATACTGATAGGGCTCATAGCGCTGGTCATATTCATAATATTCAAGGTGGGCAAGTCCATACTCAAGCTCGTATTCGGGCTTATCGCCAATACCATACTGGGCTTCATAGCGATTTTTGCGCTTAATTTCCTGTTCAATCTCGGGATACCCATACACATCTATACGATAATAGTCACGGCACTCTTCGGGCTTCCGGCGGTAGGAACGCTCGTAATACTCAAGTTCTTCGGCGTCCTTGCGGCGATCCTGTAGTTTATCAGGAACATGCGAGCTTTATGTCGTTTATGTCGACGGTCTTCCTCTTCGCGTGCTTTGAAAGCCTCACGGCCTTCTGCGCGACGTTGAACGCCATCCTGTTTATGTATTTCTGCAGCTCCATGCTTGCGTTTGCTGTTATCCTTGATGCACCTGCCTCTTTTAGTATCTTCTTTACAGTATGCTCTGAAATATACATTATTTCACCATAAACAAAAGAGATAATCTTCTAAGCATAATATTATAAGAATAACATTTTAGCGGAATAATGTGCTATTTGGTCTTTCCCCTCTTCTCTTTGTCGTCCTGACTATTCTGCTTCGTCCTTTTCAACGCCTCCTCAAGGCCCATGACGCCTATCGGGGTTGGAATGCTGAATCCCTTGCTGTCCGTCGGTATGAACACTATGAGGTTCTTGCCGTTGGTGCTTATCTCGTACATCATGTTAAGCGCCCTGAGCTGCATCGCATATGGGTCCTTCTCGTACTTTGCTGCGGCCTCGAGCATCTTGTCGGCCGCAAGGGACTCGCTCTCCGCAAGTATCACCCTTGCCTGCTTCTCCCTGTCTGATGTTGCGACCCTTGCCATGGCGTTCTGGAGATCAGCTGGTATCTTGACGTCCCTTATTTCCACGGATATGGCATCTATGCCCCATGTCTTGATCCTTTCCTCTATAAGCTCCTGTATGTCCCTTCCTATTATGTCCCTTCCGGCAAGCATTCCGGAAAGCTCGCTCTTGCCTATTATGTCCCTCATCGCGGTCTGCGATGCAAGAAGCACTGAATTGATGTAGCTCTGGACGTTAAGTATCGCGTTTTCCGGATCACGGACCTGCCAGAACAGGATAGCGTCTACATCAACAGGAACATTGTCCTTCGTCAGCGTTTTCTCTGCTGTGAACGGAGTGCTTATGACTCTAAGGTCGACTTTGATGGGGGTTGATTCGACTATCGGTATTATTAGATATATTCCAGGGCCTATTATTCCGGTATATTTCCCGAGTCTTAGGACAGCGGACCTGTTCCACTCGTTTATGACCCTTATGGAAAGGAGCGCCACGATTATAAGGACAATGACGAACGCTACTATTGCGGTAGAGATACCGCCAAGCGATGCAAGTGCCGTAACTATAACAAGGATCAGTATGTCGACAACTATCGCGGCGCCCCCTTTGTATTTTTGCGAAGTTATCTGGAATCTCTTAGGCTGTTCAGACGCGGCCTGCGCTTGCGGCTGCGCGTTGCCCCCAGACATGTTCGTAATATCTCAATTCACTTATTAATATTATTGCTTTATTATCAAGTCATCGAGAAACCACAGCTTTTAGGCTGTGGAGTGAAGATGGGCTCCGTTGCGTTTCGTTGCTCATGGTTTCACCATTTTCTTCTTGAATAAATAGGCTATACCGCTTGTCACCCATGCAATTACCAATCCGATTCCAACGCCCTTAAAGTAGATGTTGCCAGTAAGGTATGCTATCAAAAGGAAAATGACACTCAGGACTAACTCAAGTACTATGAGTGCTGTAAGTAGATGCTGTTCCAAAAGTCTTTGTCTCCATTCTGGAAAAATTACGCTTTTTTTCTTCATGTTTTTCACCTTTTTAATATAATGCTCTGCGATGCTTAAATGCCCCACGCTTTAGTGTGGGGATGTTTTACTCAATTTGTCTAAAAACCCTTTCCGCTATATCGTTCCCTAATACCAGTCTTACTTTCTCCCTGTTGGCCAGTATGTCGGAAACCCTCTTTATGCCGTTGTTGTACAGCATTCTCGCCCTTATCCTTCCTATCTGCTCCAGCCTTACAAGGTTGAGAAGTTCCTCCTTGATTCCGTAGCGCAGCCTTACCCTTGCCTGTATGAGCTTGTGCTGGGACTTCTTCAATATGCGCGCGATCTCCGCTGCGGAATAGACCAGCCAGTCCGCGTTTGTGAGCTTGGAGTATAATGCTCCGGGAGTGGATGAATACCTCTTTACTATCTCCGGCTCTTTTGTCTCTTCCATCCAGTCCCTAAGCATCAATGCGGTGCTGAACGCCCTTACAGGATAGTATTCGTTGCTCAATTTGTAGTAGTCGCCATATGCATCGCTGGTGTTGTTCATGAATAAGTATGAAGCATGCATCTCCTCGGCTTCTTGGGTGATCCTTACGTGAGGCCTCATCTCGAGAGTGTTAGATATCATGTACAGTATGCCCATCGTGTCAAGCTCGTTTCCAAGGGAATCGACGATCCACCTTGCTGACAACGGGTCTATGTACAGTTCGCTTATCCTCTTGCCGAGCCTTGTCGCCCTGTATGATCTGTTCTCCATTTCTATGAACTCCCATCTCGCCAGCTCGGATATTATTTCCTCGATCAGATTGTTTATGTGGCGCTGGTTGCCGTACTGGAAGCTGTAGAAGCTTTTGGACATGAATTTTTGCATCGATTTCTCGTCGTTAAGAAAATTCTCCGCAATGAACGCCAGTATGTGTGTGCGGAGTACGGGAGCCACCCCAAGCGCCGATTCTATGGGCTCAGGATCCGAGCCTATGTATTTTGCAAGTTCCTTCGCCTTCTCTTTGGTGCTCGCGGCCACCAAGGCCCTGCCCTCATTGTCGTATTTCGGCCTTCCCGCGCGTCCGAAGAGCTGGGTCATCTCGTTTATTCCTAATCTCTCGCCGTACCCGTTCTCATATCTGCTTGAATCCCTTATCAGGACAGTATGCGCCGGCAGATTCACGCCATAACCCAAAGTGGTGGTTGAGCATATGGCCTTTATCCTGTTGCTCTTGAAGGCATCTTCTATTATGGAGCGCTGCTGGTTGAGAAGTCCAGAATGATGGAATGCAACCCCATTGCTGACCAGATTGGAAAGCTTTATGCACTGCTCCGTGGGCCTGTCAAGCACGTTGAGCACCTTGGAGCTTATCTCCTGGAGCTCCATGACCTCTTCCCTTGACAGCCTCTCTTTCACATTATGTGCGAGCCTTGCCGCACCAGATTCCGTGTTCTTCTTCGTGGAATAGAATATGAGTATCTGCTTTTTCTGCTCGAGAGTATCCTCAACAAGCCTTATTTCAGGTATCCTACTTTCGCCCAGCAATTTCCGTTCAGACAGTTTGCTTCCTGTGCCGTAGTAAGCATTCTCCCCATGGAGCACCCCCTTTGTAAGCTTTACAGGCCTGTAATCGCTTACAACAAGCTCGGCCTTAGCCCATTCGGCTATCTCCTCAGCATTCCCTATCGTGGCGCTCAAGGCTATGGCCTGCGCATCGCACGTCATGGACAGCTTCGTCATCAGCAGCTCAAGAGTAGGGCCTCTTGATGCATCCCCGAGCATGTGCACCTCGTCGAATATTATGCATCCTATGCTTTGCAGCCAGTCTATGCCGTGCCTGAGGAGGCTATCGAACTTCTCCGTAGAGAAGAATATCATCTTGTAATCCTTGAGCCAGAGATCGTTTGAGTCAAGGTCGCCGATGGATATCGCGGTACTTATGTATGGATATGCGTCTTTGAATTCGTTATATTTCTCTTGTGCCAGTGCCCTCATAGGGGCTATGTAGACAGCTTTCCTGCCCTTAGACAATATGGCGATCGCGCAGGCAATCTCTGCAATAAGCGTCTTGCCGCTTGCGGTAGGACTCGCAACCACCAGGTTCTTGTTTTCTAGAAGGCCTTTGTCCACGGCCAATTGCTGTGGCGGTGTAAGCTCCCTTATGCCACGCTCCAGTATGGATTCCAATATCTCCTTAGGCATCCTGCCCTTTAGCTCGCCAACATTCATGATAGTGTTTCGAATTGAATCTATTTAATCCATGGGTGTTAATTTGGCGCACAATGGCCCCCAATGGGTATTATGCTATTTATTATTTGCTTTAGAATATAGATAGATTTGATGCTAGGATACGTTGGCGGCAGGAGGGCGCAGGTGGCACTTGAATTTCTTGTCGTTTATTCCTTTGTTTTGATAATCTTCATACTTATCTTCTCTTTGGTGACATCGCAGAGGGCTGTAACTTTAAACCAGCAGCAATATTCGCTTATGCAGCTGCAAAGCCAGAACATAGCAAGCTATATAGACCAGGCCGCGCAGGCCGGAAGCGGCTATTCTGCCACAGTGCCTCTGATCAGCGAGTTCGTGAACAACTATTACAACATATCTGTATCAACTACAGGTGTTGTGATCGCAGAGGCAAAGATAGGAAGGCAGAACATAATAGCGTACGGGTTCAGCCATGCAAAGAATCTGGTAATAAATGGAACGTTGCAGACAAACTCCAACGGCATAATGATATACCAGATACCTGCATATAGGGGATATATAACAATATCAAATCTGAAGGGCACCGTCTACATAGACGAGGAGCCGCAATCGGTCTTGCAGGCTGCGCAAGGCGCGGTTGTAACACAGATGGCAAACGTTAGATCGGTATCGTTCAATAGCGTGGGAAAGATGAATTTCATTGAGGTGCCCAATTCAGAAAGCCTGACTTTGGGTAATTCAATTTCGATATCGCTTTGGTTCTATGCGAACGGCTGCGGTACGATTGTTGGAAAGCAGAATTCTGCAGGATTCTCAGTGGACATAATATCGCCATGCCACACAGGGTATAACCCAAACGACATACTAAGCCTCAATTACATGGGTTCCGAGATAATTTCTACAAACGTTCCCTCAATGAACTGGATTAACGCAGTCGCGGTATTTGACAGTGCTAACAGCATTGCATACCTCTACATAAACGGGGTATATGTGGCCAACTCGCCGATCACCAACGTGTTGCAGCAAAACTCCAATACGCTGTACATAGGCAGTGGCGATGCGCTCTTCAACGGATCCGTTGCTGACCTGCAGATATATAACGGCATTTTGGACAATGGGCAGATCATGAGTATTTACCTTGACGGGATAGGCGGAATGCCCCTCAACCAGAATCTTGTAGGATGGTGGCCGCTTGATGGTAATGCGAACGACTATAGCGGTCTCGGAAACCAGGGAATTCCGGTAAACAATCCCGCATATGGAACGGTGATACAGTTGAATGCTGAGGTATATTCGGCAACGGACAACGCATTGGCCAACGTACCGATAGGGTTTGCAGCGAGCATCGGCGACCTGAACGGCAATTTCATGTACTCGTCTATCAGCACAGACACCAACGGGATTTCAAGAGCGTTCGTAACATCGGTAGATGGAAACGGGCCAGGCAACGTGGTAGCAGAGGTGTTTAACGGCAATCTCTCCACTGTGGGGAACCTTGTAGGATGGTGGCCTATGGATATCGGATACGGATCTAACGTGCAGGACCTCAGTCAAGGCATGGATACAGGAACATTCAACGGCAAATGGACACAGTACGTCAACCAGACGAATTTCATATCCCCAAACTACGAAAGCAGCATATCATGCGCAGGAAATTCAGGACCGCACAGCTCCTCTTTAACATTGAATTCGACTCAGTCGCTGTTCAACATAGTAAACAACGATACGTTCACTGTAGTTGCATGGGCATATCCAACAAGCGTTAGTGGCGAAAGGGGCATATTCGGGGACTGGAACGGAAGCAATACCGTAATAGGAAGCGCTGGGTTCCAGTTAGAAGCGGCAAACAGCGGGAATTGCATTGCAATGTATGTTGCAAATACTGAGCTTTATTTCCCAGGCGCTTGCAGCTTCCCTGAAAATAGCTGGGAGATGGTTGCCGGTGAATACAATGGCAACACGGGCGAGGCGACAGTCTACCTGAACAATACTGTGCTTGCTTCAACAACCTTGCAGGGGAACCTTCCATTGGGGATAAACAACACGCCATACCAGATAGGCTATGATCTGGTCAACAGCAACGGAAATGCTAACTTCAACGGCATAATAACAAACGTTCAGCTCTACGATTCTTACCTGACCCAAAAGCAGATAGATTCCCTTTACTATGGAGGACTTACAACACCGCCGCTAGGCAACAGCGGACTTGTCGGATGGTGGCCGCTCATAAACACAGAGAAGGATTATTCTTACAATAACGGAAACGGGACTAGCAGCTCGAAGTGCCCGCCAGGGCATGAAAGGCAGCCTAGCCAGGCTGAGGCGAACATAATATACGTGAATAACGTTTACAACAATACGCAAAGTCCGGTAGGTCCAGGGATTGCTACGTTTGACGGATCGTCAAATGTGATGATACCGTACGCCAGCAAGTTTGCGGGGGCAGACAATGCGTTCACAGTAAGCCTCTGGTTTTCAGATTTCAATGGCTCGGCAGCGCAATTCAACCAGCCGCTTCCATTGCTGAACGTCGAGACTGGCGGGGGCGCCTCCGCGTACCATCTGGATATAAACGTATGCGGCAACTATGCCTGCAACGGCCTGACAGGGATACATGGTGATGTAGGGACCGGAAGCGGATGGCTAAGCACATCGATAGGTTATCCGTTCAGTTTCTCGAAGAATACATGGTATAGCGTTACGGAAGTATTCTATCCCTCTAGATGGGAGCTGTATCTGAATGGGATAGAGGTAAGCAGCGGGAATTACATTAACATCGGTACCGCCTCATTGGCAGGGCCCGGAGACAGCATATACCTTGGGTCCGCACCAGGAAGCTCAGCTGGATTCACAGGGCAGATCGCTGACTTGCAGGTATACGATTCGACGTTGGATAAGAAGCAGGTGATGCAGCTGTACGCGCAGGGGCTTCCAATGCAGTACAGAAACAATATATCGGTGGGTTGAATGAAACTGCTGAAGGCGCAATTCTGGAGCTTTGATGTCATATTTGCGGTAATAATATTCAGCTTCGCGATAACGATATTGGCGTTCACGTGGTTCACCATAAACAACCAACTTTCCCTCGGCTATGGAAATGGTTCTGGCATAATGCAGCTTCAGCTCCAATCGTTGGCACAGGATCTTTTTTCCCCAGGAGTTCCGTCAAATTGGCAGAGCACGATAGATACAACAAACACATCAACATGGAGCGGGGTGCTGGTAGGGCTTACAGAGTATAGAAGCAGCTATTCGCTTTCATCGAGCAAGATATACGCATTCGCCTCTGCTTCAAGTTATGATTATCAGGCAACAAAGCAGATGCTCGGCGTAGGTTTCGATTACTATATAACCATAAAAAGTGATTCGAGCTATGGCAGCGGAATAAACATAAGAATAGGGAGCAATCCCGCATCCAATGGCGCCCTTACGGTATACGTAGAAAACAGGTATGCAAACCTTAACGGGGTGCCCGTGGCAGTGCAGATTATGTTATGGACGAATACAACGCTGGCAACAAGTTGATGGAATGAGGATTAGGCGCAATCTTAAGGGTTTCGTATTCACGCTTGATGCGGTATTCGCCCTGATCGTTGCGGTTGTGGGAGTATCGATACTCGTTTACCTGGATTACACAGGGGGGGGCGCCTCTTACGGAATCGCTGCGTCTGGTGCACCGGCAATGCTCCAGAGCATGCTCAGCACAACAGTGGCAGAGGTCGCGGGAGGATCTTTGTATATAGGCTATTTGGCTACCGCAGCACGCGCGAGCAGTAACACATGGAGGCAGTTTGGGAGCGATCAGACGCTAAGTTCCAGTACGGATTATGCATTGCAGGCTCCGCACCTGCTTTACATGTTCAATATACCATCAAGCACGACGTTGCTTCCGGACATAGCTGTGAGCGGCGGGTTTGCAGCTGCAGCTGCAGGCAGCACCATGTACATCTTCAATGCGAGCACAGGAAACAGCGTCCTAAGCTTCTCCTACGGGAGCGGAAGTGGGGCATATGTAACCGGAGCCCCTGCAATATATGAGGGAATGTTCCTCTATTCGAATAACAACAAGGTGGTGAGGGCCGTAAGCATATACAGTAATTCAATCAGATGGAGCTTTAATTCAAGCAATTCAATAACAAGCCCAATAGAGATAGAAAACGATCGCGTCGCATTCGGGACGGCAAATGGATTTTATCTTCTTGACCCGTTGAGCGGCAACAGCATAGCTTTTGCTAACGTGGGAGCGAATGTACAGGCGCCGATATACGTGAATGGGGAGTACCTTGTATCTACATCTGCACCGAACGGAAAGCTCTATTCGTACTCCCTTATTGGAAATTCCCTGATCAGCACATGGAACGCCCCGCTGGTTTCGGGGAGCACAAACCCCAGCTATGCAAACGGCACAGTGGCAGTGGGAAGCGGAAACTACCTATACATATTTACCATCGGGGGAATCCTCCTGTACAAAAGTGGTGACCTGCTCTCCAAAGTCTCAGGAATAGGGTCTCAAGGCAATAACTACTACGTACAAACTGCGAATGATCTGTACGCTTTCACAACACTGGGGAACCCTGTTTTTGTTGGCAATACGGCCAACGGTACGCAAAATTCAATCCCGTCTGTGGGGCGCGGTGAGGTTTACACGCTCATAAACGGTAATACGATTATAGGATACAACACCAGTAGAAACACCACCGATTTCAGCATAAGCCTCCAGTCAAGTTATGCGTATTCCGGATATTCTGACATAGCACTTGCCTACGGCAACATGTATGTGCCAAGCGGGAACACCGTTTACGTGTTCGGCACCTACAAGCCGCAGATCAACGACAATCTGCTCCAGACCATAGCTGGCATGTACCTAAACAACCAGGGAGGATATGCGAATGTCGCGCTTCAAAAACTTTACAACGCAAGCAGAGCAGGGATCTTCCTGAACAACACATACGCGCCAGACATGAGCGTGGCCACGTTCAATTCGGTGACGGAAAGTTACATAGAGGAGACCGGCGGGTCCGCATGGATGGACAATTCATTGGCCAACTTCACCATTTCCGTGTGGGTCGACCCCGTATCTGAGAACGGCATCATAGTGGATGAGCTGGGGCAGCCGCAGCCCACAGGAACATGGCATAAAGGTGTGCTTGGAATTGCGAACGGCATAGTTTACGCGGGATTGCCCGGCACGAACCTCCAGTGCCTGATGCTTGGCAGCATACCGTTGAACAGGTGGAGCTACATAGCGATAGCGTACAACGGCAACGTGGAATACGGATACATAGATGGAGTGGAGGCCAACAGCATGGCGGCGCAAAGGTCAGTTCCCGGAGGGAATGCTCCGATGTATTATCCATTGGGCATAGGGGATTCGAACAATTGCGGTTCCGGGGCGTACTTCTCGGGGAGCATGCTAGGATACCAAATATACAATGCGATGCTGGACCGCCAAGAGATAGCGCAGCTGTACCAGGGCGGCGCGTTCTCCGGGCCGATAGATGGCAGGCACGCGGTATTATGGCTTCCGCTTGTGGGCAATCCTGACGACTTTTCGGGTTTGTACGACTTCGGCATTGCGCATGGGATAAGTTATGCTGACGTGCCGTACGTGCCCATAAGCCTTTCAAACGCCTACCAGATAAGCAAGGCATCTGTGCCGATGTTCCTCGATGCAAACGGGATCGTAAAAGAGTATAACGTGAGTGTAGTGATATGGAGATGAAAGGACGCATGAAAGGCATACTTCTTACATTGGTGACCATAGTGCTGCTAGTGCTCATGATGGCTGAGCTCATAACTTATGTTTATATCGCGATAAGCTATCAGACGGAATCCTCATTCGGGAGCGTTGCGACAGGAGGATACACGCTCATGGGGGAGGTGAACATGGGCACTGCGTCGTTCCTGCATTCCGGCTTGGGGCTTGCGCTCTCCACCCTGTCCTCATATGAAGGCTCGGGCAGCGGAATGCCGATAAACAACACGGGATACGCATTGGGGGAGCTCATTAGCAACGGCATGATATATGGCACCAACGAGATTGCGCTCATGGGCGGATCCACGCTTGTAAATTACACAAATTCGATAGAGAGGGAGGCGGAGAGCGAGGGGCTCAACCTTACGATAACGAACGCAACGCTGCACATTTACCAGGGAGGACCCTACAGCATAAACGCCACATACAGCGCCCTCGGTACCATAAATTCGAGCTCTGGCGCGTTCTCCTACCCGATAGTCGCCAGTTCCGGCATACTGCTGAACGGCAGCACGGACCTGTATTCCGTGCAAAGGGGGGGCAACAACCACGTAATTGCAAACGGCAGCTATCCGGGCGCATTGCTGGTCGGGAACGTGGTGCAGCAGGCGGACAATGCGGTGCTTGCGGGCAACGTGGCAGCAATCGCAAGCAACAATTACGACCAGTTCGTATACGGCACCGTAATAGTTGAAAATGCGGTGAATTCATGCGGAAGCATACCCTCCCAGTTCAGGAACGCGAACTACATACTTGCAACGGAGGATGACATGATGCAGGGTTCCTGCGGCTTTGGCGGCATAATAACCTTCAATGCCAACAGCCCGCCTTACAGCGTGCCCTATCTTGAATACTACAGCAACTCGGAAATATTCAATCACATAAGCAACGGCACAAAGCTGCTTCTCAACGGCCCGGGCAATTCCCTGTTGGATATATCCGGAATAGTAAGCGCGATGCACAGCGGCGATTACTATGATTCCGGCTTCGCCCCCTCTTACCTAGACTGGGCGGAGGGCGACGTGAACGGAAGGGCGCAGTTCGGACTGTATTCGTTCAGTCTCTACAACAGGCAGGTTCCAGTGTTCACGTCCAACGGCATAAAATCGATAAGCATGAGCCAGGTGCTTCCAACAAGCGCAGCGCAATTCAGCGTGTCTCTCTGGTTCAGCCCGTCGAATTCCGCCCAGAGCGGCAACATCGTTCAACAGGGAGCGTTCAGCCTTGGGCAAACGGCTCAGGAGGTATCGTTTGCATCCTCATGCGGCTCCGTCGATTCCGGCACGATAAGCAGCATTCTTCCAGACACATGGCATAGTTTCGTTGCGGTTTACAACCTTTCCTCTACGCCCTCAAATGCGTACATATACATAGACGGCACACTAGCAGGCAATGGAATATCGTGCGGCATAGGGAGCGGAAATTTTGTGACAGGCGGCAGTTCCTTCACAGGTTCCATATCGAACATTCAAGTATACAATGCACCCCTCAACCAGTACCAGGCAGCTGAACTGTATCACGATGGGATAGACGGACTTGAGGTCTACCCGAGCAGTATCGTAGGATGGTGGCCGCTCGACGGGAATCCGGACGACATAGTCGGCGGCAATAACGGAAACGCAGTACTGTCCGGACAGGGGGCATTAAGCTACACATACCTGTACGGGTATGCGGGCGATCCTGTATACGGCGGCTCGTTTTACAACAGCAGCACAGCGAACGTTGTTGAGGGATACAATTGTGCGAACGTAGGCCAGTGCTGCGACCATTCGTTGCAGCACCTTTACCTGTACAATGCAAGCCTGTCTTCAAATGCAGGATCAGCAGTAACAGAGGCGGAGGCGTTAGGAGTGGCCAATGCGCTGTTGCCGTATTGCTGACACTTCATATTATTGGATTTTATATCCCTGCGCCTATTCCGGCAAATACGCCGGCTATCACCGCCTGCACCACTACGAATATCACCAACCCTATTATTATGAAGACTGGGACCCAGCGCACCCCCCTTATCGCGGAACCGGACGATATTGCGGACATTATCAGGCCTGCAAATCCCGTTATGACCGCTATCGCAATAAGCGAGAAGGTGTGATACGTTTGCGGTGTTATCTGCGGCGGCTGTGGTTTAAGGAACGATATTCCGGTGCTGGGGAGCCCCCCGGGGTTCTGGGTGAGTATTCCCTTCCAGACTGCGTCTGTTACCGTGATCATCTGGGCAGTCAGCCCATAGAGAACCGGAGCCGCTATCAGCCCTGCAAAGGCTATGAATATGCTGTACATGAAAAGCTGTCCGGATACCTCTTTCTGGACCATCTGCTGGCTCCTCAGGTCCTTTGCTATCTGCTCTATCAGGTCGGCCATTGCCCCTCCATATCTTAGGGATTCGAGGATCATCCTTATCGCGTGGCTCAATTGATACGACCTGTACCTGTTAGCGACCTCCCGCAAAGAGGTATCGAAATTGTCGCCGCTGTACATCCTCCTGTTCATTTCCTTTATGTCTTCACTAAGGAAGGTGAATTCCGGCCTTGCGGCAAGAAGCAACGCCCTGTCCAGGGCTATGCCGCTCCTCAAATTGGCGGATGCGATCTGAAGGTAATCCGGAAGCATCGTCTCCAGGCTGTGCTTCCTCCCGTCTATCATGTATTCGAGAACGACGTAAACCGCGACTATGAAAGCCGCGCCGCTGCCTATGCCAGCACCTATATCTATAAGCGTATTGTACCCTAGGATGGAGAGGCCGAAGGATACCGCGACAAGGAGGACCACTGCGCCCACTATCATTATCCTTAGAAGCTTTTCGACGCTCATCTTGATTCCTGCAAGGTCCAGTTCCCTTGACAGGGCCACTCCGACACTCCTTGATACAAGCCTCTCGAATTTTATCTCTGCCATGGGCTCACAATGAAAATACAGGCCTGGAGCTCGTGATGAGCTCAAGGAACACTATCTGCAAAAATATTATCCCGACTAACGCGAATTCGAGAACGGTCGTGTTTACGGTGAATATCGATATGAATGTGGTGAGTATCGTGATGACGGCTATGCCCATGCTCGGGAGTATTATCCCGAAAAGCATGTAGAACATCGCAATCGCGTTCAGCCTCTGCCCGTAGCGCCTGAGCTCTATTATTCGCTCCTGCGACAGTTGGTCTATTACGCTCTGCAGCGCTGAGACGATGTCAGCGCCGGCCTTGATGCTTACAGTAGCCTGCATCATGAGCCTCCTGAACGACTGGCTCTTCGATTCCGATACCGTCTGGTCTATCGCGTCTTCCAGAGGTACCCCCAGCTGTACGCGTTCTATTATCTTTGCGAACTCCTGGCTCGCGCCGCCGTAACCTGTACTTATGGAGGTTATCGCATTGAACAGCGGCATTCCGGATCTCAGCGATATTATCATGTCCCTTGCTGCGAACAGTATGTCGCGCTCTATGGCCTTTGCCGAGGACTTGCCCTTCTGCACCGGGAAATTCAGGAATGTCTGGAATGATGCATAGAATGCCACAACGCCTATCAAGGACCCCAGCACGATGCTTTGTATCGTGCTAAGCCCTATATGGAGGAACAGGATTATTATCGTGACACCCATTATCGCGCCCAGGGCCAGTCCAGCGACAAACATGTTCCTCACGAATGCATATAGCCCTATTTTCATCCCTTGCTGGTTGAGCGCCGCCTCCAATCCCTTCTTCTTGGCGCCTATGCCTTCAAAGTACATCCTCACGCCGCTCGTCTTGCCAGTAGGGGTTGGGGGTTTTACCTTCGGGTTCGCAGGCTTTGCTGGTTTTTGCCTCGGTACGGTTACCGGCTGCTTTTTGATTGATGGTTTCTTCTTGCCAGCACCAAATAGGCTCATTTTGCACCACTCAGCATGCTCATAACCTCATCGAGCTTATGGTCCCTCAGCTTTATGAATTCCTGTTCCGCCGCTGTCGGGTTGCTTCTTGCCGTCCTCTTCCTCTCTTTGATCACCTGCTTGTTCAGCGTGTTCACGTCATTTCTTATGGACTTCAGGTGCTTTTTATCGAACATGCTGCTCTTAAGGCCGTATGTTATCCGCTCGAGCTTGGATATCTGGTCCTGTACGGAAAGCTTGTCAAGGGCAACATCGTCGGTCATGTTGATACCCGAGCTGAAGTTTGCCATCTGCTGCGGTTTTCCAACAGGCTGGATCAGCTTTTCGGTAAATTCGACGAGCTCAGACCTTGCGGTTGCCTTCTGTGCCGCCTGGTTTGCGTCGGGAGGAGCTGTCGCCTGGGCGCTCGCTTTATGCTGCAGCGCGGCACCAGACTTTATATGACCAGACTCCACCCGCATGGCTAGGTCAAGTAGCGGGCCGAAAGGCGGCTTTTGCTTTTTTGCGCTTGTTCCCTGTATCTCTGAGATATCTATGGTGGTGAATTCGGCCTTTGTGGAACTGTCCTCTATCTCTTGTACCATCTTCACAAGATCCTGATAATTTTTGTCCAAACCATCACGCTAGAATATATCCCTTGAATATTTCACGTTATCCTTTGCCAACTGAATTACTTTATCCTTATGTTTGTAGTAGTTTGCAACTACGAATCCAGAATCGTCTATCCCCGTTATGTTGTTCCTCAGCATCCATTCGAGTACCATGGATTTCTCGGCGATGTTCTCCGCTATGTCCTTCCTTACAAGGCCGCCGTACAGTGTGAGCGTGTCCAGTAATCTCGTCATCTCGTTTATCTGGCCGAAGCTGTCGTTCAGGATATTCCATTTGTACAGTACGTTTATGTCGCCGGTATTCTGTATCTCTCCAAACTCCAGCATTCTCCTTATCCCCTTCGACCTGTGCCTGAAAAGAACAACGACGCCGCCCAGGGCATTGAGCGTTATTTTCGGTATGTTTATCGGGGGATTTGTCATCCTCACTATAGTATCCTGTGCATTATCGGCGTGCAGCGTGCCGTATACCGCGTGGCCAGTATGTATGGCCTCGAAAAGGGTTTCCGCATCCTTTTCCGTTCTTACCTCTCCGACGAGCATTATGTCGGGCCTCTGCCTCAGCGCGTTTATCATGAGCCGGTACATGGTCACCTCCCCCTTGCCTTCGGGATTCGACTCCCTCGAAACCATAGGGATCCATTGAAGGAAATTGGGAAGCTGGAGCTCCCTTGTTTCTTCTATAGATATTATCCTTCTGTTTGCCGGGAAAAATATGCTGCAGGCGTTCAAGAAACTCGTCTTTCCGCTGGCGGTTCCGCCCGAGAACAGAAGGCTTATCTCGTTCTCGATGCAGAGCCATACCAGCGATGCTATTTCAGTCGATATCGATTTCACTTTAATCAATGCCGGCATGGTCCACGGATTCTTTGCGAACTTTCTTATCGTTATCGTATTTCCAGATTGCGATATAGGATAAAGTGTTGCGTTTACCCTGGAGCCGTCAGCCAGCTCCGCGTCCATCAAAGGCGACAGGTTATTGATCTGCCTGCCTATCCTACGCCCTATCTGGGATGCCTGGTCATATATGTTGTCGTCGTTTACTGGTTTTATGTTGGTCTTGCACCAACCCAGATCCTTGTGAAAAATCCATATGAAGTCCTTCGGGCCGTTCACCGCTATCTCCTCAAGGTGGTCGTCTGCAATCAGGGCTTCCAGGTCGCCGAGGCCAAGCATCATATTTATTATGTAGGATGTAAGGAGCTTTTTCGCATCCGAATTCGTGCCCGGTATGTATTTGTCTATCAGTATGCTTGCCGCATCGATGTATTTCTGGTTGAGTGTTTTATTGTATCTTTTGTCCGATATCCTTGTGGGATCAACGGGCACCATAGTAGTTATTTCCCCGCGCAAAGACATCACAAGAAGTTTAGTTGCGTCCCCTATTCCCGGAAACGTAACGTTGTACCGGGGAACGAAGTCTAACCCTTCGACTATTCTTATCTTGACATTGGTGCCGTTCGCGTCAAGTTCGTATTCGGCAAGCACATTCTCAGTGCCGTTGTTGCCGTTCATCGGATCATTTGTTGCCCTCTATTTTATCCTTTATCTCCTCTGCAGTATCCTTTATTGTTTTCTTTATTTTCGCGGTTTTTTCCTTTGTGTCCTTGCCCTCCTTTGTAAGCTCTTCTATGGCCTTGGCCTTTGACTCTATAGACATGTTTTTGTTCGAATCGACGGCATTCAGTTGCGTTTCAAGCTTTATTATTTCTGCCCTTGTCATCGTTATCTCGTGTGCCATCGCTTCCATATTGGATTTCCATCTCCTTATCTCGTCATTGTACTTGGACAGGTCTCCAAAGCTGTCCTTTATCGATTTTACTGCATTGTCCATGCGATCGGATTCGGAGTTTATGATCTTGATATCGCCTTCCATGCCCTGCTTTATCTTGGCGTATCTATCGGAAAAGTCGCTTTTCAGCACATCAAGGTCGTGCCTTGCCTTCCCCAGCTCTTTCCTATAGTCTTCCATCTCCTTGGAGAGCCTTTGCGTGTACTTCAAATGCTCCTTTATGTCTTTTGTAAGCTCTGACAATTGCTTTGTGTTTGTGGCAAGCATCTTCTCTATGCCGTATCTTGATTCTGCAAGCTTGGTTTTGAATTCCTTTACCTGCTCGTTTATTTGATCCTTTATCGACTTGAAAAATTTCACCTTGTCTGCTTCCGATTCTTTCATTGCGCCTTCCGCTTCGGTGATGCTCTGCAGCACGCCGTTTAGCTGGGCAAGACGCTCATTCATGTCGATGGACAGGTGCTTGGAGGAGAAGGAGTCGATCTTCCCATACAGTTCATTTGCTTTTCTGTTTATTTCCTGGAAGTCCTTGTCCGCCTCGTCCTTTATCTTGGACATGTTCTTCCTCTTCGTTTCAAGGGGTTCGTATGCCTTGTCCACCTCGTCGAGTATCTTCCTTACGTTGGGCAGCTTGGTCTGGTATACCTTGCTTATGTTCGTTATGGTGTTGTTGAGCTCCTCTATGTTCTTCGAGAATTTCTCAAGGGATATGCGCTCTATCGCTATATCCTCTTGCAATATGAATTTGGTGAAGTCCTCTTTTGTCTTTAGGTCCCTCTGCTGTTCGGGCGGAAGATTTACGGGTTCGAGATACATTTTCCCTACTTCGTACGTTATGCGTACCAGATGGCCGTTCTCCAGGACCTTTGCCCAGTTCTCGATTATTCTCGGATCCACACCCAGCGTCACCGCTATGCTGTTGAGCTCCGATCTGCCCTTCACCTTGAGCATTTCAAGCAGTCGGTCTATAGAGGTTCTTGTCTCTTCCATTTCGGGACTCTTTTTGTCGTCTTCTGGGCTTTCGTTGGCTATGTCTGGCATTCCAACACAGTAGAATAATTGCTAAGTAAACGTTTATAATACTTCTAAACACTGTCTAATAGTTTCATTACGTTGCCCTATTTTATAAAAATGGAATTCTTTAAGCGTCATATTGCAATCCTGAACAACGACATTGCCCTTACTATGAACGATATTACGATTGCGAATATTATAAGGTAGAGCACAATGGTCCATTGGGGCCAATAGACGTACAGCAAAAGAAGGAATATAACACCCATTACGATCCCGTATATGCGCTTGTCCCAGTCGAACACCTTGCTGCCGTCGAGAGGGAATATGGGCAGCATGTTGAAGAACGCCAGTATTATGCTTATTCGCAACGTGAAGGACACGATGTTTGACAGAAACGAGTTTTGGGGTGGGCTGAATATTATAGCTATTGCGAACATTGCCCCGAATACGGCAAAGTTGACGAGAGGGCCTGCAATGGACACTATGCCATTCTCCTTCTTGGTGAAGCTGTTAGTATATATGAACGTGGCACCGGGCATGCCCAAAAGGAACCCGAACATGGAACTTAGTACGGTAATGAAAAGGCCTGAAGGCAGCGTCCTGAATTCCGCAATGGCACCATATTTCTGTGCCACGAACTTGTGCATAAGTTCGTGGATGATGAAGCTGAGGCTTACCCCTATCGCGACTACAGGAAGCATATTTATGAATTGGCTTAAAGCCTTTCCCGTTTGGAATGCTGCCAAACCGCCAACCAAAGCTACAGAAAAGGCGACAATGAGCACAAGATCTGCCACTACTATGTCTACTATCTCCCTTGAGAGTGATAGATTCGCCCGTAAGGCCATATTTTTACTTTGGGACGCATAACATATAAAATCTACGTGCAACAATATACTGTATTTAGCTCCATCGTCTAGTGGTCATTGCATATATTGCAACCATAAAAGGATGGCGCCCTCTGGAGGCGCAGACTCCAGTTCGAATCTGGATGGAGCTAAATTACATTCAGGACCAGCTTGATTAGGATAAGTCAAAACATGGCCATTCTTTGGTTTTCATTGATTTGGAGCCAGGCACAGTGGTTATAATGCTTCTTGCCCTTCCTATAGCATGGCAGACCCTTTGTCGCTCAGCGTATACATAGTTCAGAGAGTATTCAAAAGCGGGATAAATGCATCGCTCACGCTCAGCTTCACTGATGAGAACGGCAATCAGGTGCTGAAATCGGCAGGAAAGGTCCTTGTAACGCAGCAGACGCTTGAGACCATGGATGGAAGGTTGCTTTCTACAATAACGCACCAGAACATAGCCGCCTCGCCTGAATATGACATACATAGGGGAGGGCCGAAAGACCAAATTGCAGGTATAGTGAAGGTGCCAATCCAGCTTGTAAGTGGCATTGCCACCCTAAAGGAGGTTGACATAAAGGATGCGAATGGGTCAGTAATTGCTGTTGCAAACGGCAACTTCCTTAACATGGAACTTGATATAAGGGACAGCAATGGCAATGCAGTCGCGAAGGTGACAAGAAAAATAGAAACAGGTGGCGGGATCTTTAAAACGATTTCCTCGTTGGCCCTGAATGCAGTTTCGAACCCATACGTTTTGAGCATAACCGGAAACAGCGTCCCAACACAAACGCTCCTGGAGTTCCTTGTGGTGCTTGAGTTGCTGCTGATCAAGACACGCGGCTCGAGTCCCGGCCTTACCCCAAGTAACCTGGGCATGCCTTTCCCTGGCAGCGGAAGCATAAAATTTTGAGATTGCCTTATATTAAGGCACTAACCCTGATAAAATTCGGTTAGGATGGAGCCAATACGTATTTCAGTTCGATAATCAGATTTTGTCCAATTACAAGAAGATATTTATATGTTTATATACATATATAAACATGGCCAAACTAATAGCAATATCAGAGGAAGCTTATAGCAGGCTCGCAAAGCTTAAAGGCAGAGATAAGTCTTTTACTACAGTAATAATGGAATTGACCGAAAAGAAAAAAAGCGATATCATGGAATTCTTTGGCGCGATAAAAATGAGTAAGAATGATGCAAAGCGCCTCAAGATGAGATTTAAGAGGGAAAGAAAAACAATGTTCGTAAGGTAATGGTGTGGCGATATTTGATACGAACATAATCATAGATTTCTTGAATGGATCGCCAAAGGCCAGAGATGTCATAGAGCTATATAGCGGACTTGAGAGTGCGGCTATTACAGCAATTACCGGATATGAACTTGTAAAAGGATTAAAGAAAGCTGATGAGAATATGCTGTTGTCCTTCTTAGAAAAGATTAGGATTTATAATTTAGATATGAAATCCTCCTGGATGGCTGGAGAATTGTATAAAAATTTAAAGAGTTCGGGCTGGCTTTTAAGCGAAGCGGACCTTCTTATAATGAGTATTGCTTTCTCAAATGGGGAAATGCTGGTTACACAAGACAGGAAAGGGTTCGGAAGAATCAAGGATGAGCGTATAATAATTGTAGATTGATAATGGATTAAACCATAAACGCCAGTTCGAATTTGGCTGGAGCTACTTTACACCGATTTGGTTTTACCTAGTTTTATATCGTTTAATTTGCGTTGTATACCTTCAACGCTATTGCCTAAAATTCTTAAGTCTCTTTCTTCATTACGTCTCAGGATGTTTATGTCGTCAGACATGACCTTGTGTTTTTTATCGTTAGGATAGATTATGTAAACTTGGTCCTGTATTCCAAAATAAGATTGACCTCCAGAGGAACTTGAAGGTTGCGTTTTCTCCGGTTCTTTTAACCTGGCCTAAGCCGCGCTTTCAGCATCCTTCAGGGTGTCATACGATCCTGGCAGTGGGTACGGCTCTTCCTCAAATGTATCATAGCCCTCTAATCTGTATTTTTCTTTCGTTTTTATTTTTGTCGTGGCATCACTTATTGCCTTAAATCTACGTGTTTGGATTTTTTACGCGACATTGCCACTTTAGCTGTAGGAACGTTGTCAAAGTATCTGCCGTTGATTTCGAACCAGGGACTGCACTCACCCATTTCGATAGGCATGGCAGGGTAGGAGACAACTATTCTTAGGGGCTGACTTTCATTTGCCCTGATAAAGGCACTTTTATCTACAACTATTATTTCGTGCCGTTCGTGTTCTTCGAACATCTTGCCGATTCGGTTGTCAGGTATCCTTTCCCATTTTTCTTCTTTTGAGTTGATGAAGTATGCGCCTGGTTTTTGCGCAAGTTTTAACAGGTTTTCCGGACTTATAAGTGCTTCTGATTTTCTATTGAGCAAATCTTTCATGAACTGGGTGTCCATTGTTGCTTGTAGTACGTTGGTTAAAGTTTTGCCATGGGCTTCCGCTATTGCTGAGGCATCATTTGGCTTTTGTATACGTTCTGATAAAGTTATTTCGCTCTTTTTTGTTTCAGTTTGCCTTGTTTGCATTTTTCCCGCGCAGTTTATTTAATAGGTTTTGATATATATAGCCTTCCATTTTAATGGAAGGGTCGTGTGTCAAACAGCCCGCCCCCATTCATAATCATGCAGGGTTTAAATG
>CAZFUA010000006.1:0-22016 GCA_964521995.1 Microcaldota archaeon | reverse complement strand
ACGGAGGAATCTTTTAATGCCTGATATATCCGAATATTAATTTCCTATACTATAATTTCAAAGGGGTACGCTCTTGCAGATAGATACTACAACAGATATTATTCTTTTAAAAATGTAGTCGATGACAATACGTCAAGAGAATTGATTTATATCGCAATATTGAAAGATAAATCTGGAACCTCAAAAAGAATTGCTGAAAGTGGCATACCTCTTTTCAGATTGATGAGACGAGGGGCAAAGATAACCGCGTCCTTGAGTAAGAAGGAAAAGGAGGATAGTTGGACCATGGAAATATATAGCAAACACAACATTGACGAAATGCTCGAATTGTCAAACGCACTTGCTAAAAAATACAATATAGTCATAAATGTAACCGCCAAACCGTATACTCAAAAAGAAAGTTACGAACAACCAGATTTATCACTATAAACGGTGCCGAACTCTATTAAAATTTGTAAGGTTTGCTCATATAACAACTATGCAAATTTTATAGTGATCCGGTGGATTCAGAACCCAAGCGCCTCCTTTACAAAAATGAGCCTGATCCTTCCTGGCTTTTCCCTTTCGTATACAAGTATCTTGTTCACGCTGCTCCTTGACATGTTGTAGGCTTCGCGGACCCGCTCGCTCTCGCGTTCCAGCGAATATTCATAAATCCTCTTGAACCCATCGTCAAGGCTCTTGACTATCTTCTGCGTACCCACTACCCATATAACGTTGTTTGCCCCGTATACATACGGTGCAATCTGGCTGCCGGTTGCCGATGCTACGAGGACCTGTCCCTCTTCTGTAATCGCATGTACGCTTCCTATTACGTAATCAGGGCTCAGCATCCTCTTTCTTACCTCGTCCCTTTTCTCCTTGTCGTCTATCATGTTTATCTTCTTCTTGAGAGAATCGTATTCGCCGCTTTCCTCTATGTCCTTTGTTATCCCTATCTTGCCAAGCGTTGCCGATGTGGCGTGCAGGACCTCTGATTTTTTTGGTATGAACTCCAAAACCTTTTTCCTTGCCTCCCTACCGTTTTCCACTATAGTGACATCTATTCCCCTCCTTTTGAGCGCCTCGGCTGTCTTTTCTATTGTCTTGTCATCTGCCAATCTTGTCCAATCCATCCTATCATCTCTCTTATGCTATGTACTATTCTATGCAGCCAAAGTATTTAAACATATATGATGTCCTATATATCCTAGAGTCGCATTCCTTCGTATAGTGGGAATGAATCGCATAGACCGGCAACCTTCTCCCTGCAAGACTTTATCGCGCCGTTGGATTTTATGTCCTTATAGAAGCGCTTCATGTACCTTTGACGGGATTCCCTGTCTTCCGGAAGCTCGTAGCCCTTTACCTCTTTTATTACCGCAGCTATCAGTGACGCAATGGTTCTCATCTCATTTTCCCTCATACTGCGTGTGGTTATCGCTGGGGTGCCAAGCCTTATGCCACTGGGATAGAACGGGCTTGACGGCTCTTTTGGTATGGTGTTCTTGTTCACTACTATCCCTGCCCTGTTGAGCGCCTCCTGCGCGAATATTCCTTTGCCCTTGCCGAATGGCGTAAGGTCCATTAATATCATGTGGTTGTCCGTGCCGTTTGTGACAAGCTTTATCCCATTCTGCATAAGCCCCTCAGCAAGCGCCTTGCAGTTCGCGACTATCTGCGCCGCATACTCGGCGAATTCCGGTTTCGATGCCTCGAGCAGCGCTATGGCCATCGCCGCGGTAGCGTTGTCGTGCGGTCCTCCTTGTAAGCCGGGGAAAACGGCCTTGTCCACCTTTGCCGCAAGCTCGGGATCCTTGCTCAGCCCTTTCTCCGTAACCATTATCATCGCGCCCCTCGGTCCCCTCAACGTCTTGTGGGTTGTCGTGGTTATTATGTGCGCATGCCTAACAGGGCTTTTGTGCACGTTGGCCGCCACCAGCCCGGCTATGTGCGATATGTCCGCTGCAAGATACGCACCGGATTCATCCGCTATTCTTCCGAATTCCTCGAACGGAAGCTCCCTTGTATACGCTGTTGCGCCGATCCATATCAGCTTTGGTTTGTTCTCCACCGCAAGCCTTCTCGCCTCGTCAATGTCTATATAGCCGTCGGCCTTGACATGATATGGGATGCTGTTGAAGAATTCACCTGTCACGCTGGTCTTCCAGCCATGGGTAAGGTGTCCGCCATCGGTGAGATTGAGCCCCATTATCGCGTCTCCCGGCCTGCACAGTGCCGCATAAACCGCGAAGTTTGCAGGTGACCCTGAATAGGGCTGCACGTTGGCATGCGGCACGCCGAAGAGGCTCTTCGCCCTTTCTATTGCAATGCTTTCTATATCGTCTATGAATTCATTACCTCCATAATACCTCTTTTTAGGGTAGCCCTCTGAGTATTTATTGTTGAGCACCGTGCCGAGTGCGCTTATCACGTTCATGCTTGCGAAGTTCTCGGATGGTATCATCTCAAGGGATTCGCGCTGCCTTTTGAGCTCGCTCCTTATTGCCTTGTATACATCAGGATCAGATTTTTTGAGATTTTTCAGTGTTCCCATTGTTACCCCCAGATATGCTTCGGAATTAAGCTTTATATATTATTAGATAAAAGCAGTATCATGTTCCTCTTGGGAATTGTGAGCTTCCTAAGCTCGCTTATATTCAATTCGTACAGCGCGATAAACGGCTTCATAAAGATATACGGCTATCTGGCAATATTCGTACTGATGGTGCTGGAAAGCTCCACTATTCCGGTGCCAAGCGAGGTTGTTCTTCCCATTGCTGGCGCCTTCGCGGCTAACGGCACACTCAATTTCTACATCGCATTGCTTGCAAGTGTATTGGGCAGCATTGTCGGCACGATGGTCGATTACGCAATAGGATACCTCATAGGCAAGGACATCGTATACAAGCACCTCAGGTTCTTCCACATAAAGAAGGAAACTCTAGACGACTTCGACCGCTGGTTCGAGAAGAACGGCGTAGCCGCGGTGTTCTTCACGAGATTGGTGCCTGTTGTAAGGACCGTGATAAACTTCCCTGCGGGATTCGCGAAGATGCCGCTCAAGGAATTTCTTGCATACACTGTTGCAGGAATAGTGGTGTGGGATGTGGTGCTAATGGCGTTTGGCTACTATCTGCTCTCGGTGCATAGCGCTACCCTGATACTTGCCGCGATAGGCGTGTTTGCGATACTGCTCTACATAATCTACAGCCTCATGATGAAAAAGATCAGGAAGTAACCGTACATGTGCCTTTTAATCCTGCAAAACACTGGGCCGTAACTTTATTATGCAACCTATATAAAACTGCTATGCGAATAGCTATCAGTGATGATTGAGGTAATCGCTGAGCTATTGGCTATGAAGACAAGTAGGCGGGCTGATGTTTGTATGAAAGCCTTGTAAACCCAAGGGTATTGTTGCATGAGTGTTTTGAGCGAATTGCACAAGAGCAGCATAAGTGTTTCGGACATAGCTGCACAGTACTGGTGCGAGCGCCAGATGGAATACAACTACAGGTACGGGCAGAAGATAACAAAGGAAATAAAGGGCGGAAGGGTAATACACGAGGAATTGGAGAACGAGGTCAATGTTCCGATAATGCTCCAGCCCAAAAGCTATTCAGACGCGCTGTACAAGAAGGTGTACACGAGCGTAGAGGCGCTCAGGGCGCTCAAGAAGAACAAGAAAACAAGAGAGGTGCAGCTATACGGCTCGATAGGCGGATACAAAGTGGTTGGAAAGATAGACCAGCTCGAAATACGCAACAACAAGGTAGTCATATCCGAGGACAAGACAAGGGCGAACGGCAACGTACCATCCAAGTCGCAGCAGCTTGTCCACAAGATACAGGTGCTGGTGTACAAGAAGCTTCTCGACGACCTGGTGAATGGCCTCTACAACTACAACAACTTCGAGGTGGCATATCATATAAAGACGCTGAATCTCACCGATGAATTCAAGAGGCAGCTCGATGTGATGGACATAAGAAGCGACGCACAGAACATACAGTCAATAGCAAGGAACTTCTTCAGCATGCTGCAATCGTTTGACGGGATAGACAACACGATGTACATAAGGTACATCAACCAGTTCACCGGCGATGAGATAAAGCAGCACAAGCTGGAGTACAAGGGAGAGGAGATCAACGGCATAATAAAATACATATTGAGATACTGGAGCGGCGAGAGGGAATCCGCGCCGGTGCCAGAACAGGAGAGCTGGAAGTGCAACTACTGCGTGTTCTTCGGCGAGAAATGCAAGGTATGGTGGAAGCAGAGGGGACTATGATGCTCAACAAGGACAAGCTAAGGAATGATTTCTCGAAAGAGCCGGAAAAGTACTACAACACGAAAACGTTCAGCAGTGAGGGATTCGAACGAAAGAGATGTAGTGCCTGTTCCAAGTACTTCTGGACTGCGGACAGCAACAGGGAGCTGTGCGGCGATCCTTCGCACGAGCCTTATTCGTTCATGAAGAAGAACCCGAAGCCCGTGGTATACTCCGAATTCTGGAAGGAGTTCTCGAAATTCTTCAAGAGCAACGGCCACGAAATAATAGAGAGGTATCCTGTGGTGAGCAGGTGGAGGCAGGACCTATATTTCACGATAGCGAGCATACAGGACTTCCAGCGCATAGAGAATGACAGGATAAGCTTCGAATACAGCGCAAACCCGCTTATGGTGCCGCAGATATGCATGAGGTTCAACGACATAGTGAACGTCGGCATTACAGGAAGGCACTTTACGTCCTTCATGATGCCCGGGCAGCATGCATTCAACTACCCGAAGGAGGGGTACTGGAGGGACAGGACAATAGAATTGAACTATAAATTCCTGACAGGGATCCTCGGCGTGAAAAAGGTGAATCTTACGTACGTGGAGGACGTATGGGCGATGGGCGATTTCTCCGAGTTCGGTCCGAGCCTTGAGAGTTTTGCAAACGGGGCGGAGCTGGTAAACAGCGTATTCACCCAGTTCGAGTATTCCGATGGAAGGATTAACGAGCTTAAGGGCAAGGTGGTCGATGTAGGCTGGGGATTCGAAAGGCTGGCATGGTTCTACAGCGGCACGGAAACCGCATACGATGCGGTGTTCCAGAAGGAACTGGACTACATACACAAGAGCACAGGCATAAAACTGGACAGGAAGCTTTACGCAAAGGCTGCTGCGCGGCTTGGCGCGATAGATGCGACAGAGGTGAAAGACGCAACGAAGCTCGAGATAAAGATGCTTGAGGATGCGGGAATAGGGCTTGAGGATTATCACAATACGATAAGGCCGATGCAGGCATCGTACGCGATGGCTGACCATACAAGGTCACTGCTTTTCGCGATAAACGACGGCGCCCTGCCCAGCAATGTGGGCGGTGGCTACAACTTAAGGGTGATACTGCGTAGGGCATTCGACTTCATGGAGCAGTTCGGCATGGACGTTGACATAATGAAACTCATCGAACTTCATTCAAGGGACCTGAAGCCGCTCAACGGCGACATAGACGGCAGCATAGATGAGATAAACGAGGTGATATCTACAGAAAGGAAGCGATACGCCAATACGAAAGAGCAGGCGGTGAGGATAGTGACGCAGATGCTGGCAAAGAAAGAGGATATTACAAACGAAAAGGTTAGGACGCTCTACGAAAGCAACGGCATAACCCCAGACTTCATTAATTCGGTTGCGGAGTCAAAGGGCATAAAGCTGGAAATACCAGAGGAATCGTACAATTCCATAATAAAGGGGGAGTTCACCCCAAGGCGCAAGAAGGTCAAAAAATATCCCATAGACACGGGCGGCCTTCCGATCACGGAAAGGCTTTACTACAAGGATCATACGCACATATCGAAGTCAAAGGTGCTGGACCTCTCAAGGGATTTCGTGGTGCTCGACAAGACCCCGTTCTATCCAGAAGGGGGTGGGCAGGAGTGCGATACCGGGACAATAAACGGAATAAAGGTAACCGATGTGCAGGACATAAGCGGGATAATAATCCACGAGATGGAAAACACCTCCGGCATAAAGAAGGGCTCTGTCGCAAACTGCGAGGTGGACATGGAAAGGAGGGCAAGGCTGATGGCCCACCATACAGCTACGCACCTGATAAGCGCCGCATCGAGAGGCATACTGGGCAAGCACGCATGGCAGGAGGGGGCGCACAAGGGCCCGAGCAAGGCGCACATAGACATCTCGCATTACGAAAGGCTGAGCGACAAACAGGTTCAGAAAATAGAGAACATGGCCAACTCCTACATAACTCACGGCATAAAGGTAACCGTAAGCGAGCTTTCAAGAAAGGATGCCGAAACGCGATACGGATTCGCCATATATCAGGGGCATGGCGTACCTGGAAGCAGGCTGAGGATAGTCGAGATAAAGGATCTGGAAGGCAACCTGATAGACGCTGAGGCATGCGGGGGCATGCACTTAAATGGAATAGAATCGATAATAGGGCTGATAAAGATAACGAGCTCGTCCAGAATACATGATGGTATAAACAGAATAGAATTCGTTGCAGGGCCGGCTGCGCAGGACCATATAAACAGGCTTGGATCAAGCATAGACGAGATATCCAGGCTTGCCGGAATCGACAAGGACAAACTGAGCACTGGATTGTCATCGAAGCTGGAAGAGCTGAATCTATACAGGGAAAAGTATTCGAATGCTGAAGAGCTTCTGGGCAGGTACATATCCGAGGAATTCGCGAGGGGCAACGAGAGGCGCGTAGTGAAGGAGCTTGATTACGAGAGGTCCATGCTGAGAAGAATTGCAACGGAATTCGTGAACCTGAAGAAGGAACGGGTAATAATGCTTTACGACAAGAATGGTAGGGCCGTGGCGATAGCCGGAAGTGAGTCTGGGATATCCGCGCTCGAATTCGCAAGGGAGCACGCAAAATCGAACGGCATGGACTTCAGGGGCGGCGGATCGAGAAGGATGGCAGAGGGAAGGCTAATAGCTATATAAAGTGCTTATCCCGCTAGAAAAAGTTAAATAGTTTAACTGTTTAATTATTATACGATGGTTAATATGGAAGAACTGGTTAAAATGTCCGAGAAAGGGCAGCTGGTGGTGCCCAGAAAGATAAGGAAAAAAGAGGGCTTCAAGAATAGCGACAGGTTCGTGGCAATAGATGTTAAGGGTGGCGTGCTATTCAAAAAGGTGAATATACCGGAAGTTAAAATAGAGTTTGAAGAGCTTTCTAAGGAACTTCGTGCACATCTAAAAAAGCAAAATGCCAAACAGAGCGATGCAGACGAGGCAGTTAAATGGGCAAGAGGAAAATAACTGTAGATACGAACATACTGATCTCTGCCTTTGGTTGGAAGGGAAATCCGCGCAAAATACTCGTAAAAGTAATCAACGGCGAACTTGAGCTTTTTATCTCCTACGCGCAATTTGAGGAATTCTCAAGGGTTCTCAATTACCCAAAATTCAGATTCACTGAGGAACAAAAAGCAAGGTCCAAGACATTAATACTAAAGATGGCAACTTTTGTAAAAACACCAGAAAGGATAAATTTAATAAAAGACGACCCATCCGACAACAGGATTCTGGAATGCGCACTAGTGGCTAACGTTGACTATATCATATCCGGAGATAAAATCCATGTTCTTCCAATCAAGAAACTGGGTAGGATAAAGATAATTACTGCTGAAGAAATGCTTAAATTAATGGGATGAAGTAATTCCGAATATAATGGTGAATGACCCTTGTACCTTAATTACGTTTATTTGTACATAATTTATCCGATAATCTACATATTCCCCGCCTATGCGGCGAACGGCGCACCGATACTTTTCGGGGGAGGAAGGCCGCTGGACCTCGGCAAAAAGATAGGCAGGAAGAGGATATTCGGGAACAACAAGACGATAAGAGGAACGGTGTCAAGCCTTGTAGTTGGCATAATAGTCGGGATGATAGAGTATCCGTTCCTTCATTACATGCTTGCCGTATCCGTGCTTCTCACAATAGGCGCAAACATAGGCGACCTTCTGGGAAGCTTCGTAAAGAGAAGGATGAACATAGGCAGCGGAAGAAGTTTACCCGTTATGGACCAGTACGGCTTCTTCATATTCGCAATGCTGTTAGTACTGCCCCTTGGCCACCTTCCAAACACATACGGAATACTGTTCCTGGTAGTGCTTACCGGCGCTGCGCACGTCCTTACCAACAGAGGAGCAAACAGGCTGAAGCTGAAGTCCGTTCCGTGGTAAGTCCTATTTTCATGGTGGGAGATAGTTCCCGTCGTATGAACCGCTAAGAGTCGCGCTGTTGTAAGGATATCCGTCGTTCCCGTTGCCGCTGTAGTCCACCATGTCGCCGTTGAGCGGCCACCATCCCACAAGGTGATCGAGATCCACCGGCACCCCTCCGAGCCCCTCCCTGTAAAGCGACATTATGGAATTCTCCGATAGCGATGTGTTGTATAATTGCACGTTTGATATGAGCCCGTTCCACGGGGTGCTTACCAGGACGACGCCATGAGCCGGAAGCACGAAGCTTCCCGTGCTGGTGCTCACCTTTGTCACCTGGCCCCCGTTCATGATGTCATAAGCAACGAGCTTTGTTCCGTTGTACTCAAGCACAACGAACATCCAGGTATAGATTGGTATGGACTTTGAGTACATGCACACGTATGAGGAATACAGCGCCGCGAACATTCCGTCATTGCATAGCGGGGACTCGTTCGTATTTATGAATATCGCGTTCCACGGGGGCCCGTTCTCGCTGAAATTGCCGTAGGCGAATGCAGTTTGCGTGTTTCCTTGCGTTCCCGACCATATCCACCCGCTCATTGTTATCTTGCCATTGTTGTTGTCCTTTATGAGGGGCATGAACTTGACGTAAGGCACCGTAATGTTGGAATTCCCGAATTCCTTGAAGGCGCCGAAATACCCGAACTGGCTTACATACTTCGGCAGTTCGGTGCTGCATGTGCCCTCCAGGTTTATGAACGTGAGGGAACCAGGACCGTCAGACCTGTATACGTAGCAGCTTCCCGGGGGTGCTCTTGGCTGTATGTTCCTGCCGCCGAATATACCCAGGAAGAAGAGCGCGCCTATTATTATCGCTATTATGATTATGGCCCAGCTGTAGCTCAGGAGAAACTCCATAGCGCCCTGCCCTTTGAATCCCAAATCAACACCGATGACGATTCACTATATGTAATCACACAAAGCTTAAAAGGATTGTTAGGCATTACTAATCGATTTAAATGAAGCTGTTTCCTTTGGACACTGGGGTAAGCCAGATAAGGGGGATAATAGCCATAATAAAGGACAACAGGAGCTCGCTGGAGGTGTCTAAGCTCGCAGAGGAAACGAACGACGAGATAGACGATTTATTCCCATTGATAGACACCTGCGTACTGCTGAAGATGTGCACCGTGAGGAACGGAACGGTGAAGCTTACGAAATCCGGCACGGACATCGCAACGCACAACGCAAGGGAGATATTCGCAAGGGCGCTGAACAAGGTGGAGCCATTCAAAAGCGCGATCGACATAATAAGGAAATCAAAAAGGATAACGACTCAAGACCTCTCAAGGGCGCTTTACAGGAAGGGCATACTCTACAACAGCGACGAGATAACCAATACCGAGCTCCTCAAGAACCTGTTCCTGAAATGGGGCATAATGAACAAGTTGTTCTCCTACAATTACGATTCCGACACATGGTCCAAGTAAAGGTTTGTTATACTTTGCGCATATAAATAAAGGTGTAAGCAATGAAAGATGTTATATGTGGAATGGATGCAAGCGAAAGCTCTAAGTTCAAGAGCGCCTACAAGGGCAAGACATACAACTTCTGCTCCAAGGCATGCAAGGACACGTTCGATAAAAAACCTGGGAAATATGCCAAAGGCTGAATCAAACGTGAAGCAATACCAATGCAGCATATGCAAGCTGCATTACACGAGCAAGGGGCTTGCGGATGAATGCTACAGGTGGTGCTCAGGGCACAGCAGCTGCAATCTCAAGGTGGCAAGCAGATCCATAGAGGCAAAAAAGGCAAGGGGCACACCAAATGGTAAATGACCCAATATGCGGAATGTATGTTGACGAGAAGTCGTCCAAGCTTGTCAGCGAGAGGATGGGCAAAAAATACTACTTCTGCAGCACAAACTGCAAAATACAGTTCGAAAGGCCCGAGAAGGAGATAAAGGCGCTTAAAAATGCGTTATTTGTGTCGATACCCATCACGGCGATAGTTGCGCTGCTGACCTATGTGGTAAAGTTCCATTACAGCTACTACATAATGTTCCTGCTTGCAAGCATGGTGCAGTTCTATTCGGGCTGGAGGTTCTATGAGGGAACGCATGACGCAATCAAGAACAGGTCCGCAAACATGGACACGCTCATAGCAATAGGCACGTCTGCAGCATGGCTGTACAGCACGATAGTTGTATTCTTTCCGTATGCCTTCCCTGCAAGCGGTGTATATTTTGACACCTCTACCATCATAATCGTGCTCATACTGCTCGGCACATACATGCAAAGGCTTGCCGAGTCAAGGGCGTCCAATGCCGTTTCCGCGCTCCTGGCTCTCCAGCCGAAGATCGCTCACCTCATGAAGGGCGGCACTGTCAAGGACGTGCCCATAGAGAGCATAAAGGTCAAGGATATGCTGCTTGTAAGGGTGGGCGAGAAGATACCAACAGATTCAATAGTCATGGAAGGGAAGGGCTCCGTAGACGAGTCCATGATTACCGGGGAGAGCATGCCTGTTACGAAGAGGAAGGGCGACAGGGTCATAGGCGGCACCATAAACCTGACAGGTTCTCTGAAGGTCAGGGTATCGAAGGTGGGCGAGGACACCACGCTCTCCCAGATAATAAAGATTGTGCAGGATGCGGCCTCAAGCAAGGTGCCCATACAGAAATTAGCCGACAGGATATCCTCCTATTTCGTGCCCATAGTCATATTCATTGCCATCGCATCGTCGCTGCTGTGGTATTTCATCGGGGGAATAGGGTTGAATGTCTCCGTGCTCATATTCGTCAGCGTGCTTATCATCGCATGCCCGTGCGCCCTGGGGATAGCGACCCCGGCAGCCTTGCTGGTCTCATCAGGCAGGGCGGCAAAGAGCGGCATACTGGTGAAGAGCGGGGAGAGCCTCCAGGCCGCAAGCAAGGTCAATGTGGTGGTGCTCGACAAGACCGGCACACTGACAAAGGGAAAGCCCGAGGTTACGGACATCATAAGCACATCAACATACGGGCAAAAGGAACTGCTCGGATTTGCAGCAACAGCAGAGATAAATTCCGAGCATATACTCGGTAAGGCCATAGCCGAGAGGGCAAACAGCGAGAGAATAAAGCCCGAATTCCCGAAAAGATTCACATACAGGCAAGGGAGCGGCATAATAGCAACGGACAAAAAGGGCAGGAAGATCACCATAGGCAATAGGGATCTGTTCGACGAAAGGCAGATAGCAAAGGTGGAAAAGCGGTTGCAAAAGCTTGAGAACGAGGGCAAGACCAGCCTTCTCGTCGGCGTGGGGGATAGCGTAGTCGGCATGATAGCGCTTGCCGATGTGCTGAAGAGCGACAGCAGGAAGGCGATTGCAAGCCTTCATGACTCCGGAAAGGAGGTATGGCTGATCACCGGGGACAACGAAAGGGTCGCAAACTCGATAGCAAGGCAGCTGCGCATAAAGAATGTCATCTCCCAGTCCAAGCCAAGGGACAAGATGAAAAAGATAGCCGAGCTGCAGAGGTCCGGAAAAGTTGTAGCAATGATGGGCGACGGGGTTAATGACGCGCCTGCGTTGACAAAGGCTGATTTGGGCATAGCCATAGGCGCTGGCACAGAGGTTGCGATACAGGCCGGGGGAATAGTGCTCATAAGGAACAGCATCTACGATGCGGTAGTAGCACTGGAGCTTGGAAAAAGGACAATGGCAAAGATAAAACAGAATCTCTTCTGGGCATTCGGGTACAATGCGGTGCTGATTCTGATAGCTGCAGGGGCTCTCATACCGGTATTCACCATAATCATATACAGCTTCCTTCCCATGCTTGCGGCGCTCGCAATGGCATTCAGCTCTGTAACTGTAGTGTCGAATTCGCTGTTATTGGCAACCTTCAAGCAGCGCATATGAACATATAACGCTGCTTACAACCCTTTCAATGCCTCATTTATCTCTGTCCAGTTTAGCCTTTTCTGCACGGGTATATATGCATTTGCAGTTTTCGGTATTCTTATCTTTGCGAGAGCCTCCTTAAACCCTTCCATGTCATGAACCTCAAATTCCTTGGGATAAAGCCTGCTGATCCAATACAGGTCATATAAATCTTTCCATTCCAATCGCTCTTTGAATGCATTCTCCTTCTGTCTTGCAAGATCCTTTATGCCGTACATAGTTACTCTTTTAGATACTGGAACAAAGTCAGATATCATGTCCCTTTTGCCATGTTCTCCTTTTATGCCGAAGGCAAAATCAACCTTTACCGCATCTTTTATTTCCGCAAATTCATATCCTAGCATAAAACCAATTGAACGCCCCATGAAATACTCTCTCTTTACCGGCCAGCCGATTGAGTGTATAATCTCTCTTACCCTTGCTTTTTCAAGTACCGTATCGTAGTCAAGATCCCCGGAAAAGCGCTGGTGGCCTTTAAGATAGCCCTTGTTTATTGCAGTGCCGCCCTTCATGACGAACCCGTATTCTTCCAGTATTTCTGCGAGACTGAATAGGAACGCCTCCTTGACAACCAACTGGAGCCCCAATCCGGCCTTCGCCGCATAGTTTCTTAGGTCATCGATTGTGAAAGCTATTGTAGCCACCATGATAAAAGCACCCCTTTGCCAATATTATCCACAAGCTTCCATTCCGCTATGTACTCTCCATGCTTCCTTCCTGATAGATAAGTATTGGATCTTATTTTTCCCCTGCAGAACTCCATTAATTTTCTCTTTTCTTTGGTAAGCGACGGCAGAATGGAAAGGAGGTATCCAAGCCTTTGGAACATCGCACCATCCTCGCCTTTGCTGATCCTGATAAACCTTCTTGAGCTTATATCTGACTGGTACAGTACTGCAGCCAGCTTGGTATACCCTATCAAATTCCAATGAATCAACGAATCATATATCGCCTTTTCCACTGTTGCAATCGGATAAGTCTCATCGTTTACGCCGATGTAGTTTTTGGCCTTAAAGTAATAAAACTCATGCCCCCCAACCTGAACCGTTCTCCTTTTTTCCGATCCGATGAATATGGTGAATGGATACTCGTCCATTAAATGGTATATGTAGAAGGCAGAGGAGAGCGAGAGGTATCCTGGGTATATCCTCGTTGCCGCCCAGAATGGGTCCGCACCCTTTGCGATATACGTGCCTTTTATTGGACTGTAAATATCCCCGCTTTGCATAAGCTTGCTAAGGGTAACCCTCAGGGAATTATCCGATGTCAATGATAGGCTTCTAAGTATTGAAAATTGGCAAATCCCTGCCTCATTTATATAATTCAGGAGCCTTGTTGTTAATTTCATAGTATATTAATAATATGTTAATATTTAAATACTTTTGCAACTAACAAAATAATGATTAACTAGGTCATCCAGTAAGTATCTTGTATACCTCGTCAACGATCCTCGAGAACTTTCTGCTCCTCTTGTCCCTTGGATAGCCTAGATTAACTTTCATCACGTCCTTTACGTAGGTTGGCTTGTTAGACAGTATGACTATCTTGTCGGAGAGCTCGACAGCCTCCTCCACATTATGCGTGACCATTATTACCGAGTTTATGGGTATGCTTGTGTTCTTGAGCATGTTGAGTATGTCGGACCTTAGCGTATTGGCGGTGAGCTCGTCAAGGGAGCTGAACGGCTCGTCCATCAGCAATACGAACGGATCCGATGCTATCGCCCTTGCGATTCCCACGCGCTGCCTCATTCCGCCGCTGAGCACGTTGGGATAAGAATACTCAAAGCCGTCAAGCCCCATCTTGGCAAGGAGGCCCTTAGCGGCTTTCTCCTTCTCATCATCGCCAATGTCAAGACGGGATAAGCCAAGCTTCACGTTCTCTATGTTGGTAAGCCATGGAAGGAGCCCGAAATCCTGGAACACAAAAGATATCTCCTTCCTTGGGCCGTTAACGCCCTTATTCATGTACAATACCCTGCCTTTTGTGGGCTTTATGAGCCCCACCATTATCCTCAGAAGCGTGCTCTTCCCGCATCCAGAAGGCCCTATTATCGATACGAACTCCTCTTTCTTCGCGGAGAACGATATATCGTCCATTATGACTATGCCATCTATAGAATACATGACATCCTGCACTTTTATTATGTCGCTCATGTGCTCACTTATAGGGCGCAAGAACCCTGCCGTACTGCCTTTTCCATAACAGTTTGTTGACGATTATTATAACAATTGTCAGGTTTATTAAACCCAGTACCATTAATGCGATGTTGCCGCTGTCAAGCGACACATCAAGTAGCCTTCCAAGTCCGACGCTTACGGATGTTATCACCGTGCCGTTGCCTACGATCCCTGTGGTGAACCTCTCCGCAAGTATGCTTGCGTTCCATTCTGCCGCGATGCCGGTTATGGCGCCGGTTATAAGCCCAGGAAGTATGGCCTTTATGTATATTTCCCTCCAGGCCTCTTTGCCTTTCACGCCGAATATGCTCTTGACCTCGAAGACCGAATTCGATATGGAATTCCTGTTGGATACTATGCTGAATATCATGTACCATATGCCGCTCAGGAAGAATATTACAAATGCTACAATTTCGTTGTGAAGCGGGGCATTCTTTAGCGCTATGGCGATAACAGGAAGAAGAATGGTTGCGGGTATGGAGGCGATAATCTGGAAGAGGAGGAGGTAAAAGTTGCTCCTCTTTGAGATGAAGATGAGGTAAACCCCTACAGGCATTGCCACGGCAAGTATAGCCGCGAACGCGAGCCATATCCTTGCAAGTGTCGCAACAATGGAGACCAATACTGTGTACTCGTAGCCAAGATACGTGGGCAGATACGACCTATACGCATAAAGAATGAATGCAAGAACAACGGCCGTTGCAAAATAAGCAAGGTACCTGTAGTTTTGCACCGAGGGCTTCGACTTTTTCGCGATCGCCCCCTTAGGGAGCTTCCTGTCAATCACCGCGACGGGCTTTGCAAACTTTGCCCTTACACTGACTATGTTCCTGTGCATGATCCCCAGATTCACCTTTCCGAACGGGTTTATCCTGTCAAGTGCCTTTATCACATTGGCCCTCTTCGCCTCCTCCATGCTCTGCTTTACCTGCAACGTGTGGCGCGTAAACTTCCTTTTCAGATAATCGAAGAGCAGGAACTTTGTCGCGACGACAAAGCAGATGAACACTATTATTCCTATGATATACCCTGCAAAATTGCCCGAGAACGCAAGGCTGGCAAGCTCAGCGCCTATTCCGTGCTTTACGGAATACGCGGAGTTTCCCGTTGAGAATATCTCGCTCGTGACAAGGAAGAAAAGCCCTACGGACCATGAGAGTATCGATTGCTCGACTACTTTTGGCATGCTTGCGGGTATGAATATCTTGGTAAGCCTGTCAAAAGGGCCAAGGTTGAATATCTTTCCCACCTCGAAGAACTCATCGGGTAGCGTCTTCACCGCCTCGTATACGCCAAAGGTGATGTTCCATACCATGCTTGTTATTATCAAAAACACAACAGCGACATTTATGCCAACGAACCCCGGAAGCACCGCGACTATCACAAATACGACAAATGGGAAGAACGCAAGTATCGGAAGCGTCTGGAACACATCAAGGACGGGTACTATTATCTTCTCCGCAGTCCTGTTGATCGCTGCATATATGCCTACGAACAGGCTGATTATTATGGACAGGAACAGCGCTACAAGCATCCTGGCCCACGAGAATGATGTGTCGATAAGTATCGCTATTATAAAGCCTGCAAGGGACTGCATAGTCAAAAATACGATGCAAAAACTTATAAGTCTGCTCGATGCATCTAATAAAGCGATTCAAGCAAACCAAAAGGAGTCATAAACATGCAGAAAAACGTGTCAAAATTGGATGATGTGAAAGCTAGCCTTATGTTGCCAATAAACCAGCTGAAGGGCGTTACAAGCATCCTTACGAACAGGAAGCTCGCATCAAAACTGAGCGCAGCATCTGAAATAAGGCTGGGCAGCCTAAGGATAACAAAGAAAGAGGAAAAAGAGGGCAAAGGCCTTGTAAAATTCAATTACAAGGGCAGAAATCTATCTTTCCACTATGATTCTAAGGAAAGGCTTGCGGAAACATTGGGCATGATAATGGACGAGTTCATAAAAGGCGAGAGCAGCAAGATAAATGTAAAAGGCAGGAACGTAGTCGATGTCGGAGCATATGTTGCCGATACTGCAATCTGCTATGTAGCAAACGACGCAAGGCACGTCTATGCATTCGAACCATTCCCGTATTTTTACAGGATAGGCCAAATGAACATAAAGGCAAACAATATGTCAAAGAAGATAACGATGGTCAACGCCGGATGCGGGGGAGGGAGCAGCAAAGCAGAGATAGATAGATCGTCAAAGAGGTTCACAAGAGTAACAGCACAGAAAAAGAAAGGTGGAAAGTCAAACCACATAAGGATAATGAGCCTTGAGCAGGTAGCAAATGTATACAAGCTCAAGGATGCAATACTTAAGATAGACTGCGAGGGCTGCGAGTACGAGATAATATTAAAAGCAAGCAGGGATGTACTAAGAAGGTTCTCCGAGATACAGGTAGAGTATCATTACGGCTATAAAAACATAGAGGAAAGGCTTAGGGAAATGGGATTCGATGTAAAAATTACAAAACCAACAAAGAAGTATAATTTCGCTACCAGCAGCATTATGACGGTCGGCTTTATAAATGCAAGAATCAGAAGAGGTAAGAATGGATAATGGGTGAACCCATGGGCATCAATAGAAAGCTAAAGAACGCATTAAACGAGATAAGGCTCGCACCACTAAACTATTCAAACATAAGGAATTGGCATGATCTGGTATCATTCAGGCTGGGATACAAGCGCAGGGTGGTGCTCCATCTGCGGAACGGCAATTCCGTAGGCCTTGAAAGGTATTCCGATTCAATAAAAGTAGACTACAAGGGCAGAGAGCTGAAATTCCATTACGATTCCAAAGCGCAATTCAAAAGTACTTTGTTCTTTATAAGGGAGCAGTTCATAGAGGAGCAGTACGATTACCTTAAACCAAAAGGTAAGGTAGTAATAGACATCGGCGCCAACGTCGGTGATACGGCACTGTATTTCATGGCTAACGGCGCAAGGCGTGTATATGCGTTAGAGCCCAATCCGTATTTCTATGAAATGGCAAGAAAAAACATCAGGGAGAGCGCCAAAAGCGGCAATATAGTATTTGAGAACGCCGGGGCAGGCGGCAAACGCGCGAAGGTAAAGGCAACAGCCATGCTGGGCGAATTCACAAGTCTCAAAGGCAAATACAGCAACAGCAAGGATGTGGAGCTGCTTACCTTGAAAGACATATTGAGGCGGTTCAAGATAAAAAAGGCCCTGCTGAAGATAGACTGCGAGGGCTGCGAGTACGGGCTGATAACCCGCTCAACAGCGGATTCGCTAAAAAAATTTGACAGGATAGTTATAGCGCACCATTTCAATTACAATGACATAGAAAGAAAGCTCAGAAATGCAGGTTTCAGCACTTCACATACGCCAAACGAGGAGAATCCATATACGAGACTCATATTCGCAGAGAGATAAGATGCAAACACTAAAAAAAGAATATGTTTATAACCTGTACGGCAAAGAGTCGAAAGAGGCAAAGGACAGGTTTATGGGACGGGTCATAAACAATTCAAAAAGGCTTTGCAGGTGTGATCTGGATTCTAATAGCTTTGGAAATATACTGCTATTTCCTTGGAAGCATTGGTCCCTCTTCTCGTACTTGAATGATAAAGGCCTCTTAAACTCTTCCAATAAATTATGCGCGACGCCATTGAAAGAGGTAGTCGCATATTACGACGATGTTACTGTAAAAGACAGCCACATGGACAAGATCGAGCGCATAAAGAGAAGCATGCTCAAGAGGAAAGGTTATATAGACAACCTGAAGAATCTGGCAGTTTTTGAGGCAGCCAGGCCAAAAACCCTGTATGTGATAGACGGATACCACAGGATAATAGCGTATCAGCATCTGATAAAGTCCGGAAAACTTAAATATAAGGCCATGAGCTTCATTGCAGGAGAGGTCAAGGACATCAAGGCAATAGGCAGATTCAATATATTGTTTACCATGATTAAATGTAAGGCCTTAAAAACATGATAAGTTCATTGCTAATCGCATCGTAATAAAAATAATGAATGGGTGATGGTTTGGATCCAAAGATGAGGGACATAATAGCTGCGGTGTTTCCTGATTACAAATATATAAGATTTGAATGGAGCAATCTGCGCGAAACATTTCTTTTCGAGCAGTATAAATGGCTTGTAGGCGACTTAAAGCCCAAAACAACTGCAATAGACTTCGGTTCGGGCATGGGCGACAGCACCATATACTTGATAAGAAGCCCTAATGTATCGAAAGTGGTTGCCTATGAAATAAATACTGAGCATTACAAAAGGGCCGTAGACAACATCAAAGAGGCTGGCTATAAATCAAAAACAACGCTGTATAACGAGAAAGCAAAACAGTCAAAGTTCCCTAAGAATACAATAATAAAATGTGACATCGAAGGTGCAGAACACGAGCTATTTAATGACAGCTTCGATCTGTCAAAGGTCTATAAGATACAGATGGAATACCATCATGGCGTCGGTGCGATTCCTGACATACTCAAGGGCAAGGGCTTTAAAGTTAAAACAAAGAGGCTAGGAAGCACCTGGACTTTGGGTGAGTGCGGCATGATCTATGCCCAGCGCCGATAGCTAACTACCTGCTATGGCTCTAAGCATATTCACTATGTCCCTAGTTACCTTACTGTAAGAATAGATGCCTACTGTGTTCTTCGAGATCCTTACCTTAAGCGAGTTATAGTGTCTCTTGTCCTTCTGCCAAAGGGCATAATGGCTGATTATCCGCTTTGCAAAGAGGCCCGTATCAAGATTGCCTATGCAAATACCCTGGAAGCCTTTTTTTATTATGTCGTTTGACCCTGCGGTCGTGAAGGCGATTACCGGCAGGCCGTTGGCCTGCGCATCAATAATCGTGATGCCGAACGCCTCAAACCTTGAAGTGGATATGAAAAGATTTGATGTTGCATACTCTTTTTTAAGCCTTGCCGCGCTTAAATGCCCTAGATAGAAAACATTTTTTTTATACTTTTTTTCAAGGCCTCTCAAGATGCCCTCGCCATCGCCGCTGCCGGCGATGTGGAATATTATGCTGCCATTTGCATTTAGCGTACTTTCTATGATTTTTGCAAGCAGGTCTATGCCCTTCTCCCTAACTGATAATCTGCCGGCAAACAAAACCACGAATTTATCCGTCTTTGTAGTGACCCTGGCATTTTTCAGCTCGTAAAAATTAGGTATGAGGTAAACTTTTGAATCCGGGAAGCTTGATCTTATGTAGGCAAGGTCGCTGCTGTTCACCACGTGGAAGTACTTTATGCTTCCTATTATGGACCTGAACAGTGCGGATTTGACTTTGCCTCTTGACTCGCCCGAAAGCGCCCTTGATATCGCGTAATTGTGTACCCCATGAACAAGCTTCTTGCCCATAATTCTTGAATACAGAACCGCTGCGGAAAGAACTGCAGGATTTGAGCTTATGTTGTATACAAGATCGCTCCTCTTTATTTCGGATAGGAACGTGGCCAGGGAACGGGGCTTCGGCATCAGAAGGTTGTATTCCGTGTCCCCGAAAGCCCTGCCTCTCACAGCAAAATTGCTTATGTCGATTATCCTTACGCCATTAAGTCTGTGGATTCTAATGATGTCTCTCTTCTTCTGCCTTATCGTGTCACTGCCTGAAACGAGATTCAATATTGTAACATTAAAATGTTTCCTCAAAGCATTTGAAATCTTAATCGCAAAAACCTCCCCGCCTCCATAGGACGAGATGTTGTTTGCTATTACCGCAAGATTCTTTTTGCCTTTATACATATTCCTACCATTAAACTAATATTTGCCGGGATCCTGAATGCTCCTGTACTGTTCCTTTATGAGCGCGAGAAGGAGCGCAGAGCCCTTTTCCCTGCGCCTGTTTACCGCTTTTATGGTCGATTCTCTGTCGAGGCGCAGGAATTCTGTTATGCCTATCCTATTTATGATCTTGGATATCCCAAGGACCTCTTTGCCATCTCTCTCGCGCTGCCATTTGTTTATCTGCTCAATATGTTTGCGCTCTTTGGATATTATATTGATTAGTCCTTTTACATTGCCTTCAAGCGTATAATACACCAAATCAAGAGTCGCATAGTAACAAAAGTAATCAAAATTGCTAAGTTCCTGACCACCTTTCTTAAGTGTTAGTCTTTGACAAGCCTTTAAAATTGATAGCACAACTTTTCCGGTCAATGTCTTTCTCATATCCCTATCCTCCTTCAGGAGCAGTTTCGAAAAATAATCCAGGACCTTCTGGTTGTACATGCCATAAGTAAGCCTTTCGAATTTCTCTATCTCCATGTAATCAAGTTGCGTCTTTCTGCTCATGAGTGCTGACATGTGCATCATGTAATGTTTTTTACCATCCAGCCTGCCAAGTTTGCCTTTCACCTTTGGCTGTTCATGCGGCAATCCTTTGAACACAACTGAATCGCTTTTAAAGAGCCTTATCTGCCAAGTTGCAAAAGCGGGCAAAATGCCAGGGTCTTTTACTTCTTCGTATCTCTTTATCGCGTAGGCATCATAATCGCCGTTTATTATGTTTCTTATATCATTTTTGAGCTCTTCCGATATCCTTTCGTCTGTATCTATGTATAGAACCCAATTTCCCTTGCACTTGCCAAGTGCGTACATCCTTAATGGATCCGGATACCCAATGGGTGGAACACGAAATATGTCAAGCTTATCAAGATGCAGCGCCCTCTTTGCCCTATGTAATTTATCCGCCTCTTTTCTATCACTTGCATCCATAAGCAGTATCTTATCAGCTATGCTGTACACATCGTTAATAAGATTAATTGCATTGTAAATGTAGTTTCTAGAGAATATAACAACACATAATTTGCTCATACATACACGACACAATTAATTTATTGAGTCATTTATTCCAGAATATTATTTCACCGCCGTTTTTCGCTATGCTTTTAAACGCTTCTAATACACCTGAATCATACTGGCTTTTGTAAATGGATCGGAATAACCTATCCTTTTTCATCGGATCAAAAGGTTCTATCTGCTGTTTAACGAAACCTTTTGGAAGCAATGGTTGCAATTTCTTTGGTGATACTAATCCGTACTGATAAGTATATGGTATGTCCGCATAAAGGCCGATTTTAAACTTTTCATTAAGGCTTTCAGCATATTTTCTAAGCATCATATGATCTATATGGTCCCCAATTCCAACAGGTGCCATTACTGCGTATATGTTCTTGAACTGCGAAAGTAGGGAATCAATCAATGTTTTTAGTCTTAAGTCTTCCATACGTTTGTTTACATAAGCCTTATGCATGCCTAATGCTCTGCCCTTAATAAATTGTGGAAGGCTCTTTATACCTTTACCTACTATGTAACTATAATAGGTTTCGACTGCTGCATCTTTAAGTCCCACGAACACTGGTATGTAATTTATTCCCTTTCTTGAAAAATAATCCGAAAGCTTCAGCTCTTCCTGCATTCGTGTGACGCTTGTTTGCACGAGTGCCTTGAAATCAGCTCTTACATTTGTGGCAATTTTGCTGTCAGTTAGGCTAAACACATTTATTGCCACTATGTTTTTGCCTAGTTTGCCAGATTCAATATACGAACCTAAAGACAGAAATGCATCGTCTATGTGCGGCGACAGTATCACTGTCACTCTTTCCTTTTTTAATTTCTGCACGTCTCCCAATTTCGTCAAAAATCTCTTATAATGTGCAAATTTTGGGCGATTTTCAGTCATGTTATCATTAATTAACTTCCTAATTAAATA
>CAZFUA010000005.1:0-22276 GCA_964521995.1 Microcaldota archaeon | reverse complement strand
TAATACCATTCATCCAATTGTTTGCCCATGCTTATGTCGCCTTGATTGTCTTTCCCATGAATTCCGCTATCCTCGGGAGATAGTCGCTGTCATCATCTATGTGCATGAAGTCTGATATTATAGATTTATAGGTACTCCACGAATACCTCCTGTCCATGAATAACACGAATGCCCTGTCATTTTCGCCTCTTATGGCTCTTCCCGCGGCCTGCACCGCTTTCACAACTCCTGGTATGATGTATGCATATTCAGTGCCTTTCATGTTGAACCTCTTGTTGAAGTATTCTATCCTTGCCCTCAGCTCCAGATTCGGCTTTTCAAGAGGCACGCCCACAATTATGATCCCCTTTATTATGTTGTTCTCGTAGTCTATGCCCTCGCTCAGGCTGCCGCCCATCACCGCGAACAGCACGTTGTTGTCCCCTCCCTTGAATTCCTTCAGCATGTTTTCCACCTGCAAGCTCCTCATCCTTTCCTGCTGCACGAATTTCACCTCGTATTTCATGTGCCTTATCACCTCCTTAAGGACCCCGAAGCTCGGGAAGAACACCGCGATGTTTCCGTGCGCCCTCTCCATCGCCATTGAAATCTTGTCCGCTATGTATCTATACTGGTATGGCGTGCGTTGTACGTATCTTGTAGACACGTCCTTGTCGAGCACGCACATCCTGTTCTCCTTAGGGAACGGCATCGGATAACTTGCGGAATCGGCATCAGGGAAGCCGAGCATCTCCTTGTGCATGTCGATAGGGAGCAGGGTGCCGCTCATGAAGATGTTCGCGTAGGCCTGCTTCAGCGATGCCATGGCATCAGCCGGATACAAACAAGAAACGGAAAGCTTTGCACCTTTTCCGTACCTTGAAATTATGACCGCGTCGGATTCATCGTATGACGCGACGGCTCTCACGAATCTTGATATGTGCATCAACGACGAGCGTTTCGCGCCCTTGGCGTTTATGTACTCCATCGCTGCAGCCTCGAGCTGTTTGCATATTACCTCGGTATTTTGCGTTAGCAGCTCTGGTATGTCCTTCCGTTCCACGAACGCCTCCTCTATCCTGTCGCCCTTTATCTTTGATTTGGATATCGCGGATAGCATGTAATCCAGATACCCCAGGTCTATGCTGCTCTTTATGGCCGAAAGCTCCTCCGATGCCCTCCTTATCGATTGTGTTGTGAGGGAGGTGCTCATGTACGACGTTGCCATGTTCATTACGTTATGCGCCTCGTCCCATATGAATATCGAATCCTTCATAGAGTGCTCTATCTTCCTGAGGAACGCGTCCATTATCGAAGGATTCAGTATATGGGCGTAATCCGCTATTATGAAGTTCGCGTCCTTTGCGATCTTCGCCGATATCTCATATGCACATACGCCTCTATCGAAAGATTCCCTGAACAGGGCGTTATGCCCTGTCATTCCCACCTCCTCGAGCATCGCATCTGGTACTTCCATTTTCTTTGCGTTCTCATAAAACAGGCATCTCTTATTCTTCATCAGGTGCTCGCATGACTTGTAGAAAGCCTCGCCCTCCATCAGATTGAGGTTTGGGTTTACGCACATGTTCCTCTTTCCCACGAGATCTATGTACTTTATGTTCATGCCGAATTTTTTCCTCAGGCCGGAAAGGACGTCTATGGCTATCTTGTGCTGGGAGATCTTTGGGGTCAGGAAGAACACGCCGAGGTTCTCATCCATCGCATATGCAAGCGCTGCGGATATCGATGCATCTGTCTTGCCTATGCCCGTGGGGGCGTTTATGAATATGCTTTTGCGCCTTTGCAAGGCGCTGTATATGTCGCGCATCATGGCAGACTGGCTGTCTCTCTCCTTGTCGAACCTGAACCTGAACTGCGCGCCGGGGCTTTGCATGAATATATTACATTGGCAAAATTATTATCTGCTTTGCACCGCACGGCCGGTGCGTCCATCCGTTAACTTGTATAGAAATATAAATCTAGCAACCTATAAAATGAATGATTACATATCCACATAATGGAAAGGAATATTGTTGGCGCACGAATGATCGCATGGAATTAAACAGTTTGAAGGAAGACAGGTACCTGCTCGTTCTGCTCATCGTTGCGGCAGTTTTCGTCATTTACTGGGCATCTTTCGCCCATTACAGGTATGCTACGTTTTCGTCCGAATACTACGACGTGGGAGTCGAGGCATACAGCCTTTATTGGCATGTGAACGGCATCGGGTACTACCCAAACGCCCTTGACTACATGGTATTCACCAATCACCTATCCATATTCTCGCCCCTTATAGTTCCTGTCTTCGCGCTGTTTCAAAGGCCGATAACATTCTTCCTTATACAGGACATATTCCTGGCAATGACATCCTTGCTAGTGTATTTCACGGCATCGGACATAATAAAAAGCAGGAGGATGGGGTTTGCCATGGCAATCGTGTTTCTCATAAACCCTGCCACCCTCGGTCTTACATTCTTCGATTTTCACCTTGAATCCCTTGCGGTTTTCTTCTACATACTCTCGTTTTATTTCTACATGAAGGAAAAGGACTCATATTTCGTAGTGAGCTATGTAATTCTTTTGAGCATGTATGACGTTGAGCCGTTTGTCGGCCTGTTCCTCCTAATGGGCCTCATCGCGTACGAGGTGTTCTACAGCCGCAGATCCTCGGGGAACGAAGGAGTCCCCTACAGGAAAAGGATATACCTGCTGGTTGTATGCCTTGCCATTACGATAGGTTTCGTTATCTTCTACAGCAGGACCGCATTGTACGTAACAAACAGCTATTCGAATACGCCTTACAGTGCAATCATACCGATACAGAGGCTAAAGAACTATGTTTCAGAGCAGTTTTCAGTTCTGCTGGGGTCAAGCCAGGTCAGCTACAGCAAGGCCTTGCTTGCGGGGGGCACGGCCCTTGGCCTTCTTGTGTTCTTCCTGGGTTTCGGCGCATCGTCGCTGGCCAATCCCATACTAAGCCTGATATTCTATGCTCCATGGCTTATCGAGGTCCTTGTGATACACAATGCGGCATTCACATACCTGTACACGCAAAACTACTCATTTGCTCTGGGCGGCAGCTTCGTCTCGGCAATACTCGGTTACCTTATTCTATTGAAGGGCAGGCCCAGCATTCTGCGTTTCAAGGGCAGCGGCAAGAACATAGAAAACACGGTTCTTGCATTCATGGTCGTATTCGCGGTAATACTGGCGCTGTTCGACCTCTTTCCCGTAAGGAGCCTTCTCTCGTTGAACTATGCGCCTGAAATGAATTACACGCAATTGAACCTCGCATTGCGGCTCATACCGCCAAATGCCACGGTAATGGCGCAATCATCGATTGCGCCTCACTTGTATTACGTGCATGATCTTGAGCTTCCGCCAGTCGACGAACCTACCTGGTTTAGATCTGTAGGTGTGACGGTATACTGGACACAGCCCGACTACATTATAATAAACCAAAACCTGCAAGGATACGGGGAACTGGTGAATTCTACAGCATTCAACATATACAATTACACACGGGGGAATTATACTATATACTATAATAAATCAGGCACCTACATATTCAAGAAGATAGGCTGACAACATTATGGGCTTGCGGCTTTGGACAGAGTGGGCATAAATGGACGGAAACATAAATCTCTTCGACAGGATCAAGGGATGGTCTGTCTTTGTGTACAGGATCTTCAAGAGCAGCTTCGACTATTACCTTGTGGCTTATCTGCTGCTTGAGAACTGGTACGATGCCATGCTTATTCGGGCCGGCATCAAGGTCAAAAGCAGGCTGCGGCCGAGGCAAACGGGCATAGACAACACAATATCAGGGAAATTGGTGCACGTATTTTCCAAAATTTACTACAGGAAAACAAAGGACAGTGACATAGTGCTGGGTTACATGGGCAGGCCATTGGTTTTCCACTATGCGAGCGATTATCAGCTCGTCAACACCATAACCGGCATAAAGGAGCAGTTCGTGGAGGACCAGTACGAAGGCATCGACGTGAATGGAAGGACGGTTCTTGACATAGGTGCGAGCATAGGCGACAGCGCCGTGTATTTCGCCCTCAAAGGCGCCAAGCAGGTCATAGCGCTGGAGCCGTACCCATATACATACAAGGTCGCGAAAACGAACATAAAAGCAAACAACCTGTCTAATAAGATCCTTCTCATAAACCATGCCTGCAGGGCGAAACCTGGAAGCATAAAAATAAACTCGAGTTTCCAGAATAACGATAGAAATGCGCTGAAGTACTTCGCCAACGGCAAGAGGATAAGGGTGACCACGCTGCGCGCCCTTGCGAATGGCTACAGGCTGAAAGACGCCGTATTGAAGATAGACTGCGAAGGCTACGAATACGAGATAATAAACAATGCAGACAAAAAGGTCCTGCGCAGGTTCAGCACCATAGTGCTAGAATACCATTACGGCTTCAGGAATATCGAGAGCAAACTAAGGGAATCGGGGTTCAACGTAAGGCACACGAACCCGTTCTACGTGAGGAAGATCGACGACAAGGTAGATGTCCTATGCGGCTTCATATATGCCGAAAGGATATAAATCTATCATTTCAATCAGGCCTTACCCGCTCTTGATGCAAGGCTTCCGTTGAGCCTTTTGAGTACCTTGTATTTCTCGTTGGTCTCTATCTTCGCGTTTTCTATTATGTCCTGCATGCTCCTGCAGACGCCGTCGTACGTGTCCCTGTTTATCTCGAAAGGTATCCTGTCCTTTCCTCCAAGGTTGTAAGCGTACATGACCGGATCCCTGTAAGCGAGCTCGCGGTCGTATATGAGCGACGCGACGAATGCAAGCGACCTGAGCGTGGCCCTCCCAACGCCCTTTACCAATAGCAGGTCGTTGTAGCTCCTGGGGTCCAGCTCGTTCGCCCTGGCTATCATCTCCCGAGCCCTCTTGCTCATGTCCATGCTCATTACTATGCTGTGCCTTTCAGGATATGACCTGTTCAGCATCCTGTCGTACTCCTCCAGGGCCTCCTTGCTCGATTCCCTCGCCCACTTGTTTTCGTGGTTTGTGAGGTCCAAGCTTGATGTGCGGTATCTCGAAGCTATGGAGGAATGCGGCTCGTTCGCGGTGTCCTTTTCGTCAACGAGATCGCTGTACCACTGGAACCTTATTGCCGTGCTGCCCTTCTTCGACATCCCCTGCTGCACAACGCTCCATTTCCCGCTCCTCGAAAAAACCAGCGTATGGTGGTATATGCCAACGTCGTCATAGACGAGCGCGGAGTCTATCTTCGCGGCTATCCTGCTCTTTTCCTGGAGGTCCTTTATGCTGCCTGTCACAGAGAGGGCATCGGCGCCCTTTATTATGTCTGATGGGGTGTTCAGTCCCGCCTTTCCCTTGCCACCTGCAATGTACACGCTTCCTGAATCGTTGAGCGCCTCTCTTAATGCTCCCATTGTCACGGTGGTCGTGCCGCTGCTGTGCCAGTCATAGCCTATGGCGCACGATAGCGCCTGGAACCAGTTAGGGTCTGCCAACCTTCTAATTAATTCATCGGCTCCGAAGTCGTCGATTATCACATAGGATATCGCTTTGGAAAGCTTTACCATCCTGCCAAAGAGCCATCTCGGGGCCTTTCCACCATGGAGCGGAAGCTCGGTGACCGAACGCATACTAGAAATTGCTTGATGAAATTAATAAGGCTATTGTACGGGATCCCTGAAATCCTTCACCATTCTGCTCCTTATCTTCCTCTCTAGCCTTTCGGCAAGCGTCACCCTGACGCCATTGAACCGTACCACGTTTATCTTTTTGTCCGACAGCCTCACCCTGAACCTGTCGCCCTTCCTTACTTTCGCTATCCTTGTATTGTCGAATCCCAGTGTGCCCTCATATTTCACTATCTCGAACTCTATCTCCTTGTCCGAGTCGACGACTATGGGATTGCTGTACGGCGTATCCGGATTCAGGAAGGTGATGCACATGACGTTGGAGGTGAGTATTATCGGCCCTCCCGCGGACTTGTTGTATGCCGTAGAACCCATTTTGCTTGCAACAAGAAATCCGTCCCCGCTTATAACGAACGGATATATCCTGGATTTCTTTTTTCCGTCTATCTCGTACGCATTGAAACTGACCTCCTCCACAATGTTGTTCAACCTCGCCTCGTTGACGCCGAAGTAATGACTGTTCTTGTATATTATCTCTATCTTGTAAGAAAGCGTCTCGACGTAAAAGTCGTTGCTTTTGAGCTTCCTTATCGCGAAATCGAGGTCCTTGATGCTTATGTCCGAGTGGTAGCCTATGCTGCCTCCCTTCTCGTCCCTGATGGGCAGCACCGGTTTTTCCGTCATCTGGGCGGCCTTTATGAAGGTTCCGTCCCCTCCGATCGCTATGTATATGTCTCCGGATTTGCCGACCGTAAAATTCTTGTAAAGCTTCTCAAGCCTATGCCCTCCATCCCTGTTGACGATCGTAATCTTCATCGAACCAGCCATTGCGAAATCAATCCATGCCAATATTAATAAACTGTCAATTAACGTTTTAATATCTATCTGTATTGCTGCAGGCGATTTATGGAATACAAAGCAATATAATATTTATCAGGCATATAGTTTTAGTTTTCGGGTGTTGGATTGCTGAAGCGTGTCTTTACTGGAAGCGTCAATTATATGCAGATAATGGACGAGCTTGGCCAGATGGACAATACCCTATTCCCGATAGGCCTTAAGGACGATAAGATAATCGAGATGTACAAGAGCATGTCCTTTGCAAGGGCTCTTGATGCGAAGGTCTTGAGCATGCAGAGGCAGGGACGCGCAGTGACGTACGCCCCGCTCATAGGTGAGGAGGCCACGCAGATAGGCAGTGCGATGGCCATGAGGGAATCGGATTATTTCGTGCCGAATTTCAGGCAGCACGGTGTGTTTCTGGTGAGGGGACTTCCACTGGAAATTTTCTTTCTGTACTGGAGGGGATTCGAGGAAGGCAACATGATCCCCGACAATGTGCACGCATTGCCTTACATAGTCCCAGTGTCATCCCAGATGCCGCACGCCGCAGGGCTCGCGTACGCGCTGAAGTACAAGAAATCGGATTCCGTAGTGCTTACTTACGTGGGCGATGGCGGAACATCCGAGGGCGACTTTTACGAAACGCTCAACTTTGCGGGGGTCATGAAAATACCCCTCGTTACGATAATAGAGAACAACCAGTGGGCCATATCTCTTCCAAGGTCCAGCCAAAGCATGGCACAGACGCTGGCGCAGAAGGGCATTGCTGCTGGTATAGATGTCGTGCAGGTCGACGGAAACGATGTGATAGCGGTCTACAAGGCCACGAGCGACGCGATAGCGAAGAACGCGCCAGTTGTGATCGAATGCGTGACGTACAGGATGAGCATGCACACAACTGCCGATGATCCTACAAAATACAGGAGCGAGGACGACGTGATGATTTGGAAGACGAAGGACCCAATAAACAGGGTGAAGCTGTACCTGGCCAAGAAGGGCCTGTGGAACGAGGGCATGGAAAAGGCAATGCAGGAAGAGCACAAAAAGATAATCGACGAGGCAGTGGACAAGGCCGAGGCATTCAAGCCGGACCCGAGAAGCATGTTCGAGCACATATACAGCAGCATTCCCGAAACGCTGAAGGCCGAGCTTGACAATGCAGTTGCATCTGGCTTCTACATGAACGAGTAGTGGTGCTATGCTTGTAAACATGGTTGGTGCACTGAACAACGCCCTTGAGCTGATACTCAAGGAAAACAGCAGCGCCATAATACTAGGCGAAGATGTAGGAAAGAATGGAGGGGTGTTCAGGGTGACCGATGGCCTCCTGGACAAGTTCGGGCCAGGCAGGGTTGTCGATACGCCTCTTGCTGAATCCGTGATATTGGGCGCATCTATAGGCATGGCCATTGGCGGCATGCGGCCAATACCTGAAATACAATTCGCGGGTTTCATGTACATGGGCTTCGATCAGCTGATAAACCACGCCGCGCGCTACAGGGGAAGGACAAGGTCGAGGTTTACCGTGCCCATGATCGTAAGAACCCCGGTAAGCGGCGGGGTGAGAACCCTTGAGCACCATTCAGACAGTCCTGAAGCCTACTATTCTCATATAGGCGGCTTGACCGTTGTTGAGCCCTCAACGCCATACGATGCCAAGGGGCTTCTCATAAGGGCGTCGCATATCGACGATCCTGTGCTGTTTCTCGAGCCTACAAAACTGTACAGGCTGTTCAAGCAGGACATACCTGACGGCTCATATGAGATACCAATCGGGAAGGCCAACATCGTAAGCGAGGGCGACAAGCTTACCATAGTGACATATGGCACGATGGTCCCTCTAGTCAAGGACGTCGTGAGCAAGAGGGGGGTGTCCGCGGAGATAATAGACCTGAGGACGATAAACCCGCTCGACGAGCAGACGATACTGGACAGCGTAAAGAAGACAGGAAGGGTGCTCATAGTTCACGAGGCCGAGCTGAGCTTCGGCGTGGGTGCAGAAATAGCCGCAAGGATAGCAGAAAAGGCGATATTCGAGCTTTCAGCTCCGGTGATGAGGGTCGGATCTCACAGCTTCCCGTATCCGTACCCTGGATACGAGCAATATTACATACCCAATGCGGTCAAGGTATCAAAAGCAATAGACAGGGTATTGCAGGCATGATTCGATGAAAGAGATAAGGTTTGTTGACGTGGGCGAGGGAATAACAGAGGGCCACATACAGAAGTGGCTGGTGAGGGACGGCGACGCGGTAAAGGAGGATCAATCAATAGTGCAGGTTGAGACTGACAAGGCTGTAGTCAACGTGCCGTCGCCGATAGACGGTTTCGTGAAGATCGTGGCCAAGGAGGACGCGACCGTACATGTCGGGGATCTCGTCGCGCAGATAGGCACGAAGGACGAGCTTTCAGGCGGCGCACCTAGCGCAGCCAGGCAGGGACAGCAAGCCGCTTCGGCACAGCGGCCCGTTGGGGCAAAGGCTGATGCCACCGCCGCACCGCACCCGCAGGAGCATAATGAAATAATGGCAACTCCATACGTCAGGAAACTTGCAAGGGACCTTAATGTTGATCTGTCCAACTTATCGGGCACTGGACCCGACGGCAGGATACTCGAGAACGATGTCAGGGGCGCCGGCAACGCCACAACAACCTCTACGAAACCCGCGCAGAAATTCTCGGAAACCCTGGAACAGCTTCACAAGGACGAAGTTGAAAGAATACCATTGTCCCAGACCAGGAAGGCGATAGCGAGGAACATGGGAAATTCATGGACCATACCGAGAGCCACGCACATGGATCTTATAAACGCGACAAAACTCTACGATTTGGTATCGAAGGAGAAGCCCAAGCTTGCGAAAGACATGAACATACACCTCACATTTCTCCCTTTCATAATAAAGGCGACAATCGCAGCATTGAAGGAAAATCCCAACTTCAACGCAAGTTATGACCATGAGAGGCTTGAGATAATAAGGAAGAACTATTACAACATAGGGCTTGCGGCTGAGGCCCCTGACGGCCTGAAGGTCGTAGTAATAAAGAATGCTGATGGTAAGTCAACAGTCGAATTGGCAAGGGAGATCAACGCCCTTTCCGACAAGGTGAAAAACCAGACGATAACGCTTGAGGAGATGCGCGACAGCACATTCACGATAACAAACATAGGCAGCCTCGGAGGCGGGTTCCTCTCGGTCCCGATGATAAACTATCCGGATGTCGCTATACTAGGGATCCACATCATAAGGAACTGGGCGATTGTAGAGGACGGCACGGTAAAACCCGGGAAGATCCTGCCGTTCTCCCTCTCATTCGACCACAGGGTCGTGGACGGCGCCGAGGCCGTAAAATTCGGCAACGCGCTGATAAGGTATCTCGAGGATCCCGACCTGCTGGAGATGCTTTGATTATGCTTATTGTAAATCATTATGCCCTATAAGACTATTTTTGGGTTGTAAAACATGGAAAGAATTATACAGGTCTTCGTACAGCCGGATGCCAAATTACGCAAGGAAACATTTTCCATACTAAAAAAATTCGCCAAGAAATATGGTGCTTACAAGGCCTACAAGGATTGGAAGGGGCCACACATAACCGTTTACACCATGAGGGCTGACTACGGGGAAATTGGCGGCCTTATAGAAAAGGCAAAAAGCGTAATCAAGGATGTAAAGCAGTTCAAGGTTTATATAGAAGGAATTGGCTACTTTATGAAAGCGGATTCGACCGGAAAGAGGAATTACGTAATATTTCTGAGAGTCAAAAAGACGCGAGAGCTAATAAATTTATGGAGAATTTTAAATAAAAATCTTCACGAATACAGAGCATCATTCCCAAAATATGTCCCGCACCTAACAATAACCCGCCAGGATTTGGACAAGAAAAAATTCTATGCCGCCCTTCGCGAGTATAAGGATCTCAAGTTCTCAGGACATTTCAGAGTAGTGGAGGTCAAGGTTTCAACCCGCGACAAGGACATACAAAAGATAATTGTACACACTGTCAAGCTAAAAAGAGACAACTAAACAAAATTAGGCGTCATAAACATGCATCGAAACGTTTCAATAGCGCTTATCATAGTGATACTAGCAATTCTTGCAGCTTCTGTATTCGTTTTATCCAAATATGCCACAAAACTTTCATTTAAACTGGCGGCAAGTACGACTATAAATGCAAATCAGGGTCCGCATGCATATGCTCAGGAGTTCTGCCTCAATGCGGTGACAAATCTCACTGCAATGCAATTTGCTTTGGATTCTGGTGTAAACTGCTTCAGGACAGACATATCGCTTAACAAAAGCGAGATGGATTACGTTTCTAATATATCCAAGTCGGGTGGCAGCTTCCTCGGCATACTAGACTACGAGACCGTAGGGGCGCATCCATCAAGAAACGGCTGCACGGGGAACTGCAATTGGACCCTTAATGACTGGAACAGCAGCGTGGAGAATGCTGTGCTTGATTATCCCGAAATCCACACATGGGAGATATGGAACGAGCCTCTTGTCTCGCAGTTCATGGACGGCTACGAAAATGGCAGTGCATTCAATTATTACACGATGATAAAATCCGCATACATCATAATAAAGAAAAACGACCCGAACAGCACGGTTGTATGCTTTGGCGGTCCGCAGATGTACCCTTTCAATTATGTTGAGGTAGAATATCCTTTCTACAGCAAGGTGTGGAGTTACGGCGCATCCAAATACTGTGATGCAGTATCCCTGCACGCGTACACCGGCCAATATTACAATTTCAGCCAGAGGATAACCGCAAGTGCCACATTGTACGAAGAATACAATTATACGCTCAATCTTTATGAGAATCTTACGGGCAAGCCCGTGTGGATAACGGAAACCGGAATACCCTCAAACAACTGGACTTCGGGTGTCGACCTTTCCGATCAGAGACAGGCTTCCTTCCTCAAGCAGGATTTCTCGTTCTTCAGCAACTACTCCTTCGTGAAACGCGTATACTGGTTTCATCTTGCAGGACCAGCAGGAGGTGCAGATTACGGCCTGTTGAATCCCGAAACGCTCAAGCCGAAGCAGTCATGGTACTCGTTCCTTTATTTTCTGCATAACAGTACCTTGCGCTGAAGTCGATCGAGTATTTTGTTCTCCTCCTCAAGCAGGCCGAATTCGGCTATCTTGTTGGCGCATCTTGCTATGTGTTTTATTCTTGCCTTGTACATATCCTCCAACTTTATCCTTCCAAGCATTTTCTTTATGTGGTTCCTCATAGAAGTGACCTCAAGAATGGCCTTCTGGTCACCGCCAAAACCCTTTCCAGAGGTCTCGAATATCTCCACCAATCTATCCACGACGGCAGAGTGGCTTTTGTTCAGCTTCGGCGCAAGCGTTTCAAGGTCGTCAGCAATGTCCTCCGTCAATATGAAAGTCCCGTAGTATTTTATCATGTCGTTGGGCTGTACGATGTTGACATATCTTACGCCCAGCTTATAGACCCTATCTATAAGAGCTTCCAGCCTATTTACTGTTTCGATGTTTCCTCCCTTTACCTCCTTGAATTCCTGAAGTACCAATGACCTCAAGCGGAGTATAAGCCTATCCATGTCTATCTCCTTTATGTTGCTGAAATCCTCTATCTGTATCTCATTGTTCGTCTGGTTCGTGATTTCGAATCCGGAGCACTCGATCCTTATACTGTCCTCCACCTCCTCCGCCTGCCTTTTCGTCATGCCGTCTTTGGAGTGTATCACCAATTTTGTTACGCCCCTCATATAATATAATCCGACGAATTTCGAGAGGATTGTCGGATCCGTATGCCTGTCTATCGACTTTACAAAAGTGGATTTGCCAGGGCTCCTGGACGAGATGACCAAATCGCCCTTACTGTTCTCCTCCATGAATATTGTGTCCGAACCCTTGAGGCCGTTCTTGTTCGCCCATTTCTTGGGCAGTATGATTGCCATGCTGTTGTTTCCGAACCTGAATGAATGCCTTTCCATGATATATATCACATATGTAAGATATATATGTATTATCCACAAAGTATATGTTCAATCCCGTAACATATCATTATCGGTGGGTTATTTGCTTGCCGATAAGAAGAGCGTGATTCTTTCCGGGCTGCCCGTTTCCGGCAAAAGCACCCTGGCACGCAGGCTGGCTGACGAGCTCGGTATGCCCATACTCTCTGCCGGTAGGATATGGAGGGAGACATGGGAGGCCCAGCACCCAAGAAAGGATGTTTCTTTCGAGGATTTCTGGAGGGGCATAGGAAGCGACAAACAACTCGAAATCAACACCATTGCGAAAAATATGTCGGAGAAAAAAAGCATCATCGGCGAATTCAGGTATGTCTCGTTGTTTGACAGGAGGCGATGCCTGCTGGTTTTCCTTGATGCAGGAATCGATATAAGGGCAATAAGGGCGCTTGGTAGGAATGAGTACTCGCATAAGGGAATAGAAGAGATAAAGAGAATACTCAGGAAAAGGGAAGAGGACGAGGTGGAGGTGGGAATAAGCCTCTTCGGGGCCGACTACAGGGAGCCTTCAAAATACGATCTGGTCATGAATACTGGAAGTATGGACGTGGACGAGGAACTTTATCACGTAAAGGGGTGCTTGAGGAATACCTAACATGTTTGTTTAGGGTGATTGCAATGGTTTCATTATCAAAGGACGTAACCTTAAGGGAATACGCGGATTTCATAAATGCGGTCTACGGAACGCCAAACGGCAGGCATTATTCCCTTTGGGATATGCTGATACATATACAGAGGTTCTCGATGAGGGGCATAAAGGGCGTAAGGAAAGGCAACAGGGAGAAAGTGAAAATAAACCTGCTCATAGCGATGAGCTGGTATGCCTCCCTGTTGAACAGGTTGCATATAGATATGGAAGAGATCGTATGGAACAGGTTCCCGTGCCTGTGTTCCTATTGCGGGAAAATGCCATGTGCATGCAAGACCGAGAAAATAGACAAAAGGCAAAGAATAATGAAGATCGATTCGAAAAAACCAAAGACCATGGGTGGATTCCAAAGGATGTTTGGTGAGATATACCCCCCATCAGGCAGGAGCGCAACCGATGCCGCAATACATCTTGCAGAAGAAATGGGGGAGCTTTCAGAGGTGTTTCACATGTACATGGGCGACAGGAACAACGAGGTGCTGGAAAACATCCATCTTGAGTCCGCGGACTTCTTTTCATGCATAATGGGGGTATTGAATTCACTCGGCATAAACTGCGCCGAAGAACTTTCGATAATCTTCTCGGACAACTGCCACGTATGCCATAAACTTCCATGCGTCTGCGATTTTAAATCAATCAATTCCTTTAAATCGTAACCCGGACACGTATTAAAGGCTTATAAGTTTGCCTCCTAAATGGTATTGGCGCTTATATGGTAATGGGGTCTATACCTGAAGATGTTGACATCGCTGTCATAGGCGGAGGCGTGGGCGGCTACGTCGCGGCGATCAGGGCCGCTGAGCTCGGGAAGAGCGTCGCACTCGTCGAAAAGAACAAGCTCGGTGGCCATTGTCTTAATTACGCATGCATACCTTCAAAGACGCTCATAAAGATATCTGACATATTCTACGAGGCGCAGCATTCGCAGAAGTTCGGGATTGAGGGGAAGGTCACGCTTGATGCGAAGAAGATGCTGGAGTGGCGCATGGCCGTATCGAAAAAGCTTGAGGATGGCGTTGCCTTCCTTTGCAGGTCGAACCAGATAGACGTGTTCAATGCAACGGCAACATTCGTGTCGTCGGATTCCATTCAGCTTACTAATGGCATGTCCCTTGAGTTCAAAAACGCGATAATAGCTACAGGTTCAGAGCCTGCACCAATGAAGGGCTTCGAATTCGGCGGGAACGTGATAGACTACAAGGATGCCCTGATGCTTGACCATGTGCCTAAATCCATGGCCATAATAGGCGCGGGCTATGTGGCTGTGGAGATAGGGACCCTTTATGCCAAAGTGGGGTGCAACGTAAGCGTAATCGCGAGGAGCGACGTGCTGTCCCATTTTGACAGGGACGCGGTCAACCTTGTAAAGAAAAGGATGCAGGAGCTCGGTGTGGCGATATATACCAATGTTACCCCCTCCTCCCACGATGGAACCAGCGTTACGCTGAGCGATGGTAAAAAGCTGGATGCCGAGATAATAGTGGTTGCAGTAGGGCTAAGGCCCTATACTAGGGATCTAGGACTAGGGAATACTGGCGTGCAGCTTGACCAGAAGGGCTTCATAAAAGTAAACGGTTCGCTGAGGACTGACGACAAAAAAATACTCGCGGTAGGGGATGTGATTGGCGAGCCCATGCTTGCGCACAAGGCAATGCGCCAGGGCGTGATCGCGGCGGAGGTGGCTTCCGGAGAGAATTCATTGTATGACAATGTCGTGGTTCCTGCGGTGATATTCTCCGATCCTGAGATAGCAATAGCAGGCACGATAACAGAAACAGACGAGATAAAGGTCGTGAAGTTCCCGCTCACGGCCCTTGGAAGGAGCATAGCATTGGACACCACGAACGGCTTTGCGAAAATCGCATACGACAGGAACAATACCGTAAAGGGCGTCGAGATCGTGTCTGCAGAGGCGAGTTCGATGATATCCGAAGCGGCACTGGCGATAGAGATGGGTGCGAATCTCGAGGACATCGCCGATACGATACATCCGCATCCGACGTACAGCGAGGCGGTGCAGGAGGCCGCAGAGGCCGCATTGGGAAGGCCGATACACTTCTTTTACGGTAGGAAGCAAAAGTAGGCAATTGCTATTCTATGGATATGAATTCCCTGCCCAGGTTCCATTCGGATCTCTGGTATTTGCCTTTGTAGAGCCTGTTTAGCAGATCGTTCTCGTTTTCAGTCAGTTTTCCCGGTTCGTACTCGAATCCCAGTTCCTTGGAGTAGCCGTCGAGAATTGCGTTCCTTACAGCATCCACATCTTTTCCCGACAGCTCATAAACGTTTGCTACCCTTTCCAGTATCGTGTTGATATTCTTGTCCTTGAGTTTTATCCTAGGAACCTTGAGAACCGATGCAAGCGTATCCATGTTCGTATTTACCAATACCGCAGCATGAAAGAGCAACGTGTCCGACCTTATGGTCGCGGCCGATCCAAGTACCTTCCTTTTGTTTACGCTCACGTCATTGAGGCCCCCGAAAGCGGAATCAATCCCCATCTCTTTGAAAGATCTCAGTGCACCTGTCATCATCGTCGAAAATAGCCTTTGGACATTCATTCCGACATCGAATGAATCCTTTGCTATTACGGAGTAGTTGAGGCCCCCCATGTCGTGGTACACCGCACCGCCCCCCGTAAACCTTTTAGCTATCCTGATGTCGTTCAGCATGGCGTATCCCATGTCTATCTCCTCCTTGGCAAGCTGGAAGCATCCGAGTATCACCGCGTTTCTGTTCCTGTAGAACCTGAATGTCGGCGGGGAATTGCCCCTCATCACCTCAAGGAATATCGCCTCGTCCATTGCGAGATTGAGATGCGGGTTCTCGGGATAATCCAATTCAATTAGACGGACCTTCACCACTAACACCATGTATAGCATTTACAAGGTCCTCCCTTGAAAGCATGGGCGTATCGACACCCATGACATAGAACACGTCTATCGCGCTTTTCAGCATCTCCCTGTCAAGTTCGACGCCCTTGAGGTGCTTCTCCAGAAGCCAGAGAGAACTCTCGGGCACCATGAAAAAATCTCCAGTAAGCCTTATTCCGATTATGGTGTTGTTCTCCACTTCGGCCTCTACCCTTATAAGCCCCTTTGAAGCTTTGTAAAGGTTTGACATTAGCACATTTATATTTTACATCAATTAATAAAATACTTTTCGTGCAATATAAGGATTGAGATGATCGGTGCGTTTGTATCCTTGCATACGACCAATTCTATCAGTCGAAGGTAATAACATGGCCAACATACTAATAACCGAAAGGAGATACGAACTAAAGGAGAAGATAGACGAAACACCGGAGGTTCTGATAATAAAACTGATACCGGAGGACGGCAGTCCTGTGCGGTTCGACCCTGGAATGTTCATGATGATAACGGGCCTGGATTCTGAAGGCAGCAGGCATACGGCGAGGGCGTTTTCCATAGCTTCCGACCCGTCAGCCACGAAGATGGAGTTCATGGTCATAAAGGAGCCGACTCATGGGAAGCACATAGGGATATCGCATTTTGTCGACGCAAACATAGGTGACATATTCCTTCTCAAGGGCCCGAACGGCCAGTTCAGGTTCGATCCCAGCATCAACAAGAAGGTGCTGTTCATTGCGGGTGGCACAGGCCTTGCGCCTTTCATATCCATGCTAAGGCACATAAAAGTAATGAATTCCCAAAGCGACGCCATACTGCTCTACAGCGTGAAGTATCCAACTGAGATAATAAGGAAAAATGAGCTCAACGGCTATACCGCCGACCTCGGATTGAGGCTGTTTGTCACGGTAACCAGGCCGAGGGAAGGCGACGGATGGACTGGGCAGTCGGGTCATGTTGACAGCGCGATGATCTCCAAATGCACCCCGGACCTGGGTGAAAGAACGGTATACATCTGCGGACCGCTTGCGTTCGTGAAGGCGGTAAAGGAGGCGCTTGCAGCGCTAAGTGTGCCGCAGGACAAGATAAAGGCAGATGTATGGGGCTGATGAGCGACAAAACGGGATACGCCCCGCGGAAGCCGCACCGCCGGGACGCATTGCCACATATCAATATTAAATAACAGGTGCATATAATACCAATATACGCATTTGATTCGGATTGATTTGCGATATGGTGTGATATCTGTGGGAGTACTCAACAAGCAGTTGTATATAGTGATAATAATAGTAATTGCCGCCATAGCGATCGCGGTTGCCTATCTTGCACTCAACGTGTTCGGTACGCCTGTCGTTGCCGTCGGGGACAATATAAGCGTCTACTATACCGGGAAGCTGACCAACGGAACGGTCTTCGATTCCAATGTCGGGAGGCAGCCGCTGCAGTTCACAGTGGGATCTGGGCAGATTATTACAGGATTCGATAACGGCGTGATAGGCATGAAGCTGAACCAGAATAAGACAATAACAATACCTGCGAACCAGGCCTATGGGGAGGTGAATTCATCCCTGATCGTCCAGGTGCCGCTGAGCAGTTTCGGCAACCAGAGCGTAAAAGTCGGCATGATTGTAACGCAAACATCGCCATCCGGGCAGCAGTTCCGGGGAATGGTGACCGCGGTAAACTCTACAGCAGCGACCGTTGATTTCAATCCGCCGCTGGCCGGCAAGACGCTCATATTCAACATAAAGGTAATAAGCATAAAGAAATAGAGCGCCAGAAGGCGATGCTCCTTTATCTATCTATCATATCTTGTCGAGTCTTTCGTACAGCTTGTCCACGTCAAGCTTCGTGACCAGAAGGGGTATCTTCTCAACGTGAGCTATCTTTATCGCAAGCTTGTCAACGGTGCTCACCCCATGTATCACGACCACTCTCGGCTTTATCGGCGCCACCCTTATGACTACCAGGGGGGACCTTCCCGTGGACACGTGCTCGAACAGGAACACGCGCTCCGTGGTTGATCCGAACAGCTTCGGGTATTCCGCTGGGGACATCTCCAGTATGACGCGCAGGCTGTCCAGCCTTGTATATCCGAACAAATTTATCGAGTCGAGGTAATTCGGGTTTGCAACTACTCTTCCCTCTATTATCCTGTTGAAGTCCGCCCCGTTTATGGGCGAGGCGAAATCGTGTATCCTGTAGAATTTGTCCTCCTCATCCTTGCTTGAAGAGAATTTTGCAAGGCTGCTGATTACGTTGCCGCCGTTTTCCTGGTCTATCGTAAAGAGCGCATCTACGAACCTCTTTATTACGCCAACTCCCGGACTCAGCCTCCTGTTGCTTTCGTAGTCGCTTATGGTGGATGTTGAAATCTTTATCTGCTTTGCAAGCGCGATCTGCGTAATCCCGAAGAATTCGCGCCATTTCTTCATCGCGCTTCCCGGGCTTTCAGAAAGCGTTATCTCCCCTGCAATCTTCTCACGGAGCTCGTCCATGATATACCACGGTTGATTTGCGATCCATCAGCCTTTCCCCTTTTTTACTCCCTTGTAAAGCTGGTCCAGGTAAGCCTTCTGGTCCTCGCTCACCTCATTCTTGCCTGTTTTATTGCCCTTCTTCGTCTCGCCGTCCTTCTTCAGGAGGCCCCATATGATTATTATTATGCCAGCAATGCCGAGTATCAATACGCCGTAGCCAAGCCCTGCGCTCAACAGCACGGTAGAGGTGTTCAACGGCACATAGGATATCGTGGCGTTCGCATGCGTGTCATATGATTTGCTCCCCTTGGTGTTGTCAACCACGACGTAGAGCCTTCCGGACGAATTGTTTGCTATGGGCGCCACCTTGAGGTTCAGCGGTATAAGCTCGAAACTCGTGTTTTTGAACAGGTATACGCTGTTCGAATCGATCCTCTGCGCGTACTCGTAGCCGCTGACCGCGGACTTGTTCGCGCTCATGTAGCCGTACCATCTGACGAACATGCTGCCGTTCAATAAGTAAAGGTTGGTGGGGCTGCTGATTACAGCGTACACGGCTACAGCTGATGTGCTGCGGTTGTATGTCACCGGCGCGTAAGAAAAGTTGTGCGCGCTTACCGTGAGGTTGGTGAAACTTATGTTCCCCGCAAAGCCCTTTGTGAGCAGGTAGCCGGACAATATAAACAGGACCACGGCGACGATGAGCAACGCAAGCCCTATAAGCACGAGTTTCTTCTTCATACAATCATATAATATTGAATCTAAAAGGTTTATAAGCATGAGTATGGCAATTGCATATGTCAGCGGTACTCCACCGTTATCTCAACCGCATCTATGTAATCCTTTTTCAGGATGCCGAACACGAACTCGTCGGTCAGCACGCCGTTGTGCAGTATGTCCTCTTTTTTCGTTTCCGCTTTCTTGAAGCCCAGGGATTCGAGAAGGCCTGAAGACCTGCTGTTCTGGACCAGCACCTTTGCGTATATCCTTCCGATTCCAAGCCTGTTGAATCCCAAATTCATGATGAGCCTCAGGGCCTCCCTCGCATAGCCTCTGCCCCTGTGCTCCCTCCCTATCCAGTATCCCAATTCAGCGCTGCCATCCCTCCTATCCAGATTGGCGAGGACGCACAGTCCTATGAGCCTGCCATCCAGCAGGTGGATGCCCATGTGGAATTCATCCCCCATCGCGAGCTTGGCCCTTGCGAATTCTATGAGCTGCAGCGCATGCCCCATCGTGTAGGGGCTTGGCATGGTGGGGACGTTCAGCAAAACCTCTGGGTCGTTTGCGTTCCTTACTATTGCATCTGCGTCTCCCGTCTCCAGGGTCGCCAAATACAACCTGTAACTCTTTGCAGATACGATCATTTTCAATACCGCGGCGTTGTAATCGTTGTAATATTATAATATAAGGTTTGCACCGTATTTATATAAATTTTCAGTTGTATAACTAGCTATCGAATGTATTGTCTTGGAGGTGTATGATTGGAGCACGCGTCAAAAGTCGTGAGTACCGGCCTGGCAGGCCTGGATAACGCGCTTAACGGCGGCATACCCGCAGGAAACCAGATAACGGTGCTCGGCGCCCCGGGGACGGGAAAAACCCTCATGAGCATGCAGATACTGTACAACTGCGCAAAGGAGGACATCCCGTGCGCCCTGATAACCCTGGATCAGAGCCCCGAGAATGTGGTGAGGAGCTTCAAGGGCACGTTTACCGCCATGGGCGACATAGACAGGCTCATCAAGAACAGGCTCATAGCGGTGGAGGGCTACGATACATCTTCGAAAATCGCGGCGAACACGGAGGACGAAAGCGCGTACTCGATGGGCAACCTTGTCTCTGAGATAGACGGCATAATAAAATCCGTAGGCGCGAAGGTGGTTGTAGTGGATTCGCTCTCATTCCTTAGGCTCATGCTAGGCAAAACGATACTGTACAACAAGTCCGTGGCTTCCATGGTGTCAAACATGCGCAGGCTGGGGGTGACCTCCATATCCACATTAAACGTTCCCTACTACAACAGGGAAAGGATGAAGTTCAGCCAGGAGCTTCTGCTGTTTGACGGGATACTGGCACTGTACTGTAATGGCAAGGACGCTGCGGACCTTTCCATGGAGGTCGTGAAAATGCGGGGCTCGGGCCACAGAAGGTCGCTTTCAGGATACAGCATAACGCAGGGGGGCATAAACTTCAAGTAGCCGAATGGTATAATGTCATTATTCAAGGAAACCGCGAAAGGGGACCTAAAGGCCAAAAACCGGAAGAGCAGGGTCACTACCGAATCGGAGCGAAGAATCATACTTATCGGGATAACGGTGCTGCTGCTCGTTGCTGCTGTAATACTGCTTTCAATCGGAAATTCCGGAAGGTCCGCCCTCCAGGGCTGCAAGAGCATAATACTCTCGAAACAGAGATACTACTGCATGTATTCTCTGGCAAACGAGACGAACAACTATACCCTGTGCAACGAGATCCCGAACAGCAACCTGGCGCACGGCTGCATTATCGCCATAGCGGAAAACACGCATAACGTGAGCGCATGCGGAATGGTGAATTCAAGCGCGGCGCAGTACAACGATTGCGTCGAGAGCATAAGCTATTCCGAAAGCAACCCAGACTACTGCGATCTGCTAAATGGCGAGAACGTATCCACGTGCATGTTCAGCATAGCGAAAAAGAACCAGTTCGAAAGCATGAGATACTGCGATTCCATACCCAACGGCGCCGAGCGAACGCTTTGCGGCTATATATACTACTATAACGCGGCCACGCTGCCGGGCAAGGCAAGCTACTGCTCGCTGCTTCCTGACTCCCCGAACAGCACCACGCTGTCTGAGATAGCCACCAGCGACTATACGAACCACTCATCTGTGTCCAACCTGAATTTTCTGGCCCTTACCGCAATAAACACGACCGCGAGGTCGTTTTGCTACTACGAGGTCGCGATCGCCACCGCGAACAAGACGCTTTGCGGCTATTCCGGAAGCGCGTTAGGGGCAGAGTGCTACGATTACCTGAACAGCACCAATTTGACCTCGGAATTCAACAACGTCAGCTCAGTATGCGCCGGCGCGCCATCGTATGCACGGGACATATGCAATTATACTGTTTTTACCGAAAAGGCGCTGTCCCAGAAAAACGTGTCCTCATGCTTCATGATAAGCAACTCGAGCTACACCGATTCGTGCATAGTGCAGCTCGCATATAATTACAACGACAGCACGTACTGCAACTACATAACCGACAGCAACACATCAAAGGAGGCGTGCTACTCGTCAGCCTCCCGCTCCATAATCAAGTGAATTTCCGGGTGCTTTGGCATGGCAGATGGCAAACATTATGGTATAGTTACATCGATAAGGACGTCGCAGGACCAGCGCAGCAACGTCTACAGCATAATGGGAAGCAGGATTCTACAGACGCCGAGCGACATAAACCTAGACCTTTACGACCGCGTGGCGATCAGCGAGGGCAAGGCGGAGATAGAGGGCCTTGCAACAACCGAGGATTATTCCAGGGAGATATCAGGGCTGCTGGCCTCTATGGGTCTGGAGGGCAACGCAAAAGAGATAACTATAAACGACGAAAGATACGCGGACGCGGCGCGAAGGATGATCCCGAAACTCAGTGAAGCGGCAAACGTTCTCCTCAAGGGCATGCTCTCCGGCGCGCCGATGATCGTCCGCTTCCACAACGACGGCGACGGATCCGCCGGGGCCATAGCGCTGTACAGGGCACTCCAGAAGATCCAGGGTGAACTTTTCGTAGACGGAAGGAACATATCGTGGGAGATGAACAGGAGCAT
>CAZFUA010000004.1:0-23609 GCA_964521995.1 Microcaldota archaeon | reverse complement strand
TAGTAACATAACGCATCAAATTTGGGTCGCTATGCGGAACTACTGGAAAGAAAAAAGGAAGGAAGAAATATGTCGTAGTTACGATAACAGCGGATGTAAAGCGCAAGAAGTTATTGGATCTTGATGTGCATATCGAAGGTGAAGGAGATTCCGAACCAAAATCAGCAATAAAACACATGAAAAAATTACGCAGGAATGGCAACAAAATAAAAGGGTTTCATGGTGATGGGAAATTCGATACAAATGATATCTTCGATAATCTGCAAGATGCAAAGAGTTCTATAAAAATACGTAAAAATGCCAAAATACGGCGGACAAAAAGTGAACGACGGAAGAAGGAAATACGTAAATATCGTAAACTTGGTTACAAAAAGTGGGCGAAAGCAACGAAATACGGAAACAGATGGCCAGCAACAGAAGGAATATTCTCTGCGGTAAAGAGGAAGTTTGGCGAAAACTTGGTTAGTAGGAAGAGAGACAGCCTGATAAATGAAGCATTCCAGAGGTTCTGGATTTACCATGTGTTGCAATCCTATGCAAAATGATTGCAACACGATAAAAAAGAGTTATAGTTCTTGCCCTCCAATATTTATTCAACAGTGCAACGCGGATTCAAAAGTTAGGCGGGGCTGGACCAAATCCCAGAGGAGAAATAAAACCTGGCCTCTTGGGACCAAGCAGTATTCGGCTTATTTGCGTTCCTCCTCGCCCATTGGCCATTCAAATGGATTTTCGGATTTTTGGAGCATCTTTGCAGGTAGAAATACAATGAGACATTGGTTGACAGCAGCAACAAGATGTTCACGCTGTGGCTGAAAAGCGCCATATTGCTTACGCTTAGTATGATTGTCGGTGCGCTGGACCTTATTGAATAATCGCTCCTGAGGAATGATTGAACCCATGTCCTCCCTTTTCTCAAAGTTGTTATCTTCTCCCTTTGGGCGTCATTGCCATGCACGTATATTATGTTTTCTACTGGCGTCTTTGTCGAGTCAATAGCAAGCAGCACCTTGTCACCATGATTCATCAGATTGTCCCTCGCCCTGTCCGAGCCGTAAGCAGCAACGATGTGCGCCAACAGCACGCCGCCCTGGGAAATACCTATCAGGTACCTGACGTTTTTGGACGCCTCCAGTGCCAGTTTTTTATCCCTAGAAACCCTGCTAATCGCATCTCCGGCAGACACCCTGCCCCCAATCACATCGTCATACAACTGTTCCATCCTTATCTTTTGGATTTCGTTAGCATTGGGACGTTGCGCCCTCATTCCAGAAAGTTCTTTTACGGTGGTCGCCATTTTATCACCTTCAATCCATACTATCAATTGCCTTATATTTTGGTAAAAAGATAAATATAAGTGCCTTTCTAGGTTCTGAGGTATTGCGGCAGTTTGAAAATAAGTGCGTCAAACGGGCGGAATCCGGATTCCAATGTGTTTATCCGATGGTACGTAAATTCACGCATGACAACAAACGCCCGCGCCATGTTACATTGACGGATACTGCTCAGTCGTCACAGCTTCCTTTGCGTCCCTAGCCCCTTCAACTCCTCCTCGCTGAAATTGAGCTCTTTCAATATCCTCATCGTCGCAGGAAGCACCTGGTTGTTTATGTAGTAGTCGGCGTCGTAGTCGTTGGCGAACTCCTCAAGCTCAGCCTTGTCTGATATGCTACTGCCGTGCTTAGTTATAATGTAACTTATTACTGCACCCTGGAGATCATCTTTCGTCTTCAGTCCTGATTTTATCGCCTTCCTTGCAGCGGCAATTTCAGGGGACTTGAGGTCATATCTGTCTATATCCTTTCTTAATTGCGTATTTATTACGAGTTCGCTGAACGGTATCCTGCCGCTTTTCAGCTCCTTCACTGCATTCCTGACTATGTCAACGGCCCTCTCGGCCTCCCCCTCCTTAAGTATGGTCTCCAGCACGAGCCTCTGGGTGTCCCTTGCTATCTTTGACCAGTCCCTCCTTACAAGTTCGAATCCCCTTATTTTTATTCGCCCAGATTCGGATATCAGTGCATATTTCTTCTTTGCACCCCCTGTGCTTTTTTCCGCCCTTTTTCCCACAAACACCCCATGCCTGTAGAAATCCTCAAGTTCCAGCTCCATCGATTCAGGAAGCTTTGAATTGAAATCCTTCAAGAACTTGAGGACATCATCCTTTGTTTTCCCGTCCATCAGTGCAACAATGGAATCTGTATCGCCGTAAATGGTCTTGAGTCCGAAGCTCTCGGCAATCTCTATGCTGTCCTTTATGTATTTTCTTCCGAATGCTGTTACACTTGCAGCACAGGGCCTTGAGTACCACCTTGAGCGTGCATAACCAAGATACCCGTACATAGAATTCGAGACTATCTTAAGCGCCTGCGACCTTGAGCCTAGCAGTATGCTTGTTGGGTCCCTTTTGTACGCCTTCTTGACTTCGGCCCTCTCGTTTATCATCTGCTTGAGTATAAGCGGGATTATGCACTTCCTGTTCTTGTCAAATCTTGTACCGTCGGGAGATTCGTAATACTCCTTGCAATCCGTACATACTGCCGAAGGGTCTATGTTGTGTGATATTATTATTGAGGGGTACAGACCCCTGAAGTCAAACATTACCAAGTTGCTGTATATCCCTGCCTCAGGGGTTTTTACATAAGCGCCCTCTATCGGGTTGGACAGCCTTTCCTTCATTTCCATGTCGCTTGGCTTGTTCGGTATTATCTCATTGAATTTGACAGAATTGTGCATAAGCATGAACTCCACAAGCTGCCCCGTAGTGGAAACACACACATCGGTAACCGCATCATACGTAAGCCTTGACAGCTCCATCATTATCGGAGCAAACGTCTCGTATACCTTGTACAACGCCTCCGCATCCGCAAGGTTGTAGGTCGCCAATGTCCTAAGGTCGTCATCGTTCCCGTCCCAAAGTTTAAATATGTCCATTTTTTCAACTGCGAACTTGTTGTCCTTCGTTATGGCCTCATACACATTTTTCAGGGTCTTACTGTTGAGCCTCAGTATGTTCTCCGATGCCCCTACAACCGCGATGAACTTCACTACGGCATACATGTCTATGTGCACCCTTCCTGCAATCTTCACCCTGTCAACGAGCCCATGGCTCTCTATCTTTGTTGAGCCCCCGAACCTGCTGATGTTGAAGCCTATCTTGAGCGCCCCTGCCCTTTCCAGCAAATATCTTACATCGAAGTTCGCGGAGTTGTATCCGGCAATGATATCCACGTCAAGTTCGTTTACCTTGTCCACGAATGCCTTGATGAGCTCCCTCTCGTTCTTGAAAACCTCAACAAACTGGAGGTCTACATGCTTGAACGTCATTACTCCTTTCCTTATGTTTTTGCCGTTTGTGAAAAGGTAGCTTATCATTATTACGGGGTCCTTTTCAGGTCTGGGCACCCCAAGAGGGTTGTATACTTCGATGTCGAAGCACATTACGTTCAATCCGGAAACGGGCTGGTCGGAAAGATTCGTTACAGAAACCAGTGAAAGCCCGTCTTCGCTTTCTGTGACGTCCATGCCATAATACACCAACGGCACGATCTCGTTGTCCACGGAATACCTTTTTGCGAAAGGTATGTCGTACTCATAGCACGTTCCATATTGCGACATTGCGGAACTTAGCTTCGGCACATATGATGCGCCCTTTACATGCACCTTGTATGCATCAACATTCCTCCCCAAAACCGAGCGCTTTGCTTTTTCTACACTGTATGCCTTTATGGTCACTCCGTTGTCCGTGCTCGAAACACCCTCGACAAAACCAATGTCTAGTTCCTTGGACGACACAAGGTAAAAATAAGGCCTGAAGTTGTGGTCAAACACCTCATAGCTTTTGCCGTCAATTCCTTTTATCGTGAGCCTTATAATCGATTCGTCATTCCTGTTGATGTAATCTATGTCGATTACAGCCCCGTCTATTCTGGTAATTTTTTCCACACCTACACCACAAACGAAAAAGCAAGGTCAGACATGGACAAGGTTCCTACTGTATCCTGGCGTGCCAGGGCCCACGCATACGACACTACTTCTGCTCCTGTATCTTCGTAGTGCTTATTACTAGGGGAGGTATAAGTCCAAGCGAATACGCCACAAGCGTGCCTGTCGCGCTGCACCTGAAATTAAGCCCATTTATTATCTCCTCGGCCAACTGGACCGGAAGGACGTGCTCATTTTCCCATTTCTTCAGAACGCTGGAAACCGTCTCCTTTGGCTCGCTAACTTCGACAATCCCCGTAAGTCGTATGTGGCCTATGTTCTTTGCGTCCTTTGCGTCCCCGTCAAGATAATCTGCTTGGAACGAGTAATCCACATTGAGCTTTGCGCCCTGGGCATAAACCTTATCAATATTTATATTAAGCCTTGGGAACCTCTGCTTTGAAAGAACTTCAGATGAATCTATCTTGCCTTCCACGTTCAGTATGGAAAATCCTGTTATCATGTAATCACTTAAAGCATTTATAGGGAGAAAGTATTTAATTGCTATGTAAAGGCCCAAATAAGGGGATGTTTACGGCATGCAAATCGAGCGAAAACTAAACACCATAGTTATTTATTAATAGACATTTAAATTTTAAGAGGTGTAACATTGAATGCTGCATACAGGTTTCTTATAGTACTGGTACTAGCTGGCGGTCTGTTAACAATCATACCGCTTGCAGGGGCGTCTTATATTGTAAAAAACATAAATGTAACTGTGACGCTAAGCACTAACACAAGTGCAGAGGTAACTGAACTGTTGCACGTATCGATAAGCAACACATCTGTAAAGCAGTACACCACCAATAGGGCTGCACTGAACCTTACCCTAAGCGAGTGGCAGCAGCTCATAGGCCCGCTTCTTGTGGAGCACATAATAAATCCGAACTCCAGCCTGTACGACTTCAAGTTTCTTCCCGGGCCTGTTGTAAGGCAAAACGGGGTTTATACCGCTAACATACTGTTGGCATACAATGTGAACAACGTCACTTTTGTATCTCAGATAGCCCCAAGGGAGTTTCAATACAGGTTCAACTCAAAGGTATTCAATTTCGAGCATGGGGTTAGCGGGGTCGTGCTGACCCCAAATACCACGTTTACAATCATAATACCCCAAGGAGGGGAAATCCAATCAGTATATCCGATACCTGACCTGCCGGTATATGCATTTACCTACCATTACACGAACGTAACAAAGATATCCTGGCTTTACGGGGAGCCGCTCTCGACATTCGATCTAGTGTTCAACATTAGGCAGAGCATTCCAGCAGAAGTGGAGGGATTCTTTTCCGGCCTGTACACCAAACTGGGGCTGTTCGCATATGTAATAATAGCCGCAGCGGTAATACTATCCATACTTTACATATACCGGAAAACCATAGAATAAAGTTGATTTTTTGCATGAATATGAGGTTGCTGTGCTGAACCTACTAAAGAAACAAGGGGCAGCCAGTTTCGCGAATCTGCAGAAGGACCTAAATATCAGCAAGGACTCCATACTTTGGGCTATGGCAAACCTAAGCAAAGCGGGCCTGATAAATGTCGATAAGGAAAGCACCAATACCGCAAGCCTTACAAAAGAGGCCAGGGGGTACCTTGCCAAGTTTCCTGAGGAAACGTTAGTTTCCGAGCTGTATGGACACGGGGCCGGAATGCCTCTAAGCAGGATAGAAAACAAAATAGGTATAATATGGGCGAAGCGCAACGGGTGGATTGCCATAAGCGAAGGCAGAGCAAATCTAACCGGAAAGGGCAGGAGTATCGCAGAAGGGAAAACAAATTATGCTACAAGGGAACTGCTTGGCAAGTTGAACGATCCCGAGCAAACTGATACCGATGCGCTGATAAAGGAAAACGAGAAGATAATCAGCGACTTGAAAAGCAGGAATCTCATCGAGATAACGGAAAGGGGCGTAATAGAATCAGTGAAATTGACGAAAAAGGGCAAAGCCTCTGCGGCTTCTGAGGAAAAGGGCATAGGTCCTCTAACTAGGGACATAATAGCAAGCGGGAAATGGAAAAGCGAGGGACTCAAGAAATACGACATACACGCTGATTCCGAAAGGATTTATCCGGCAAGACTGCACCCTATGCACGAACTTTTGGACACCATAAGGTCTGCGTACTTCAACCTTGGCTTTACCGAGGTTTCCGGTCCGATAATAGAATCCGCGTTTTGGAATTTTGATGCACTGTTTGTCCCGCAAGACCATCCTGCAAGGGAGATGCAGGATACATTCTTCCTTTCAAATCCTAAAAAAATAACAATAGAAGACGTAGAACTCATGAATAAATTGAAGAAGGTCCATAAGAAAAACTGGAAGGATGTATGGAAAGAAAGCGTAGCCCGGCAGGCTCTACTCAGGACCCATACGACTTCAGTGTCTTCACGCTACATACGCAAATTTGCAGATAGCATGGAAAACAACTATCCTATCAAATTGTTCTCTGTGGGGAGGGTGTTCAGGAACGAAAGCATAGACTACAAGCATCTTGCAGAATTTTACCAAATGGACGGTATAATAATAGGGAATAACCTAACATTTTCCAATCTGATCGACACATTGTCTAAGCTGTATTCCCAGCTGGGCCTCGAGGTAAAATTTAAGCCTGCATATTTCCCGTTCGTGGAACCAGGCATGGAGATATACTACTACGACGAAAAGAAAAAGGATACTATAGAACTAGGCGGTGCTGGAATAATAAGAAAGGAAATAACCAAAGCCATGGGGACGAATAAGACCGTTCTTGCGTGGGGTCCCGGTGTTGACAGGCTGATATTCAATCTCATGGAAATAGACAGCCTTATACACTTATACAAAAACAATGTTGGCTGGCTACGAAACAGGCCAGAACTTAAATTATGATCGCATGTCAATTATAACGTTTGAACTGGAAGACCTAAAGGATTTCGGGATATCGAAGGACAATATCCAAGAAATCGTGGACATGTTCGGCATGTCATTAGAGGCCATGGATGAAAGAACCGCAACCATAGACATAACTCCGAACAGGCCAGACATGTTGGACATAACCGGCTTTTCTAGGGCAGCCGGTTTTTTCATAAGGAAAAAGGTACCGAAGGAGAAGCACTACTCCATAACTAACAGCCCGGCCATGCAAGTTAAGGTAACAACGTCTGTAAAATCAAGACCGTTCATAGCTGCGTCTATTGTAAATAACGTGAATCTTGGGGGTAACAGACTGAAATACCTTATAAATTTCACCGAGAAATTCTGCGAAACGTATGGGCGAAAGAGGAAAAAAATAGCGATAGGGCTGCATAACCTGGACATGATAAAAGGGGACCTGACCTATGATGCCGCATCGGCCGAAACGGAATTCGTGCCGTTGGGGTCAAACTCAAAACATACATTTGGCGACATAATGAGGGAACACGAGAAAGGCATTAAATATTCAAAAATCCTTGGCAAATCCAGGCTTTATCCATATCTAAAGGATTTGGATGGCAACGTGCTATCATTGATACCCATAATAAATTCTGAGCTCACCCGGGTGACGAACTCCACAAAGAACCTGCTTATCGAAATAACAGGCACATCGATAAACGCTGTCGAGGAGGCAATGAACATGTTCGCATGCTCATTTATTGACATGGGCAGCGAAGTGCGCCCTTGCAATATTGTATACAAAAACAAAACGAAGATAACCCCGAATCTGGAATATAAAACCCTGAAACTTAGAAGAACAAAGGTGGAAAAAACCCTTGGCGTTTATCTGGATGACAACAAGATAATAAACCTTGCGAACAGATTGGGGCATGTGGCTGCAAAATATGGTAATTATACTCTCATATATTCGCCACCCTACAGGCTCGACGTGTTCAACGAGCAGGACATTATAGAGGACATAGCAATAGCATACGGATACGACAACATTAAACCAGTGCCGATTTTAGGATTTTCTACAGGCCTCCCCGAAAGGTCAAATGAGATGGAAGGCAGAATATGCAGGCTCATGCTGGGGATCGGGTTCAGCGAAGCGATGAACCTGTACCTGACGAACGAGGATCTGAATTTCAGGAACATGCTGCACGAGGAAAACAAGGAAAGCACGATAAAAGTGGCATATGCAAAAACCGAATCAATAACGATGCTGCGTACGTCCCTGCTGCCCCATCGCATGCAGAATCTGGGAAATTCGATGCACGAGAGCATGCCGCAGAGGATTTTCGAGATAGGCAATGTGTTCCACATGGGCAGCGAAAAGCCGGTTGAAAACACAAACATTGGCGTTGTCAGCGAACATTCAAAGGCAAATTATTCAGAAATCAAATCCGTAGTGATTGAGATGTTGAAATTTGCAGGGATAACCGGTTATTCGATAAAGGAATCGGAAGACAGAATGTACATAAGCGGCAGATCCGCAAGCGTATACATAAAGGACGAAAAGATTGGTGATTTCGGGGAGATACATCCGAAGGTGCTAAAGAACTTCGGTATCGAGGAACCTGTTGTTGCGGCAGAACTGTCACTCGACATGGTATTGTGAGCCGTCTTGAACGATCGCTTACTTTAGAAACCGTTCGCAATCCTTAAGATGCCTCACTACACTGCCTTTTCCCAATGCCTCAAGCTCGTTCCTTGAGCGTTCGTCTGTTATAACTCCTATTGCGTTTATCCCCAATGCATGCGCTGCAGAAACATGCTCCTTTGAGCTGCTTATGAATGCCACGTGCCCTTTGTCGGCAAGAAAGTTCCTGTGCGCCACGTCTATTGCCGTCTCTATTATCCTGGGCATGTGTTCGCTGGCGTCGCCATATGTACCAAACTTGAAATAAGAGTCGTACTCGAGCCCTGCCCTGTCAAACATGTTCCTCAATATCCTTTCGAGCTGGCCCGTGGCCGCGCCCATCATGTATCCCTTTCGGTGTATTTTGTGGAGCAGGTCCTTGGCCCCATCTATCAGGACCGCCTTGTCGTGCCCGGCGACGTTGTAATGCGCGTATGGCAACTCCTGCAGGAAAAGGTCCATCTTTTTCCGTATATCCTCGTTTGTGAGCCCGTTTTTAGACAGTATGTCCGTGACCGTTTCCTGCACCGTCATTCCCTCGTATTTCGACAGGTCCACGTCGTCTATCATCAGGCCGTAGGAGTTCCTTATTGCCTCAACATAATACTGGGAAACGTCCTTCCATTCCCTTATCAACGTATTGTCTATGTCAAAAAGTACAACTTTCTCCATCATTGTGTAACTACCCGCAGCAATGCTGAAGGATCAAATCCCGTGGAACCAGAATCCTTTTTCGTTTTTCTTTTTCTTATTTCCAAATATCCTGCCAAAAACAGTATCTGCCTTCTTCGCCGTGACATTTGGCTTGTATCCCTCGACGATTTTAGAGGCTATTTCCGGGTTGTCCTCAAGATACGACTCCTGGAATTTCTTGAAATTCTCATATTTCTCCCTCTCCCCTTCCGCCATCTTCCTGTCCCATCTATCCTTCATGGCCTTCCACTGCTCCATGTTGTACCCGTATGGCGGATGCTCCCTTATTGATGGCGGGTTGTAAGCGTAAGAATAAAAGCTCCTGTAATAATCATAATCCTCTACGACGGTGTGCTCCGCGCTCACGTGGACTCCCTGCTTTAACAGGAACTCCTCGAGCTCCTCAAGGCTCATCTTCTCCCTTATGTTGTCGGCTTCCCTATGATTGTATATCACTGTTATCTTGGACTTGGTGAAGTCCACCCTCGCTTTTATGACTGGCTCCAGGAGCATGAGCCTGTACTGCAGCCTTGCGGCATGCGGTATGTCTATGAGCTCCTGCCTGTCGACATTCGTGAACGTGACCATCTTTATCATCCTGTAGGGGACCCTGTAGCTTTTGCCGTCCTCTACCACATAAGAGTCGAAACTGGAATTGGCGCCATTTTCATCCTGCTTTATTCCAACGTCAACATTGCTGTGGTCCATGGTGATCAACAAGTGCTATTCCAAACCTAGCATCCGTAATTTCCTCCGCTCCCGCATCCTCCTCCGACACCTTCCTCTTGCATATGTGCCCCTGCGCTGCCGCACCCGCATCCGGACGCGTCTCCGCACGCACATGATGATTCTACCTTGTCGTTGATTCCGTTTTGCACACCGATTGCAGCATTTGCCTCCACAAATTTGTTTTCTGCAGATCTTGCCGCCTGTGCCGGAACCGTGGTTGTACCAGAAGTGGTTGCCGCGGTTACCACTGCCTTGACAGGTTCAACAACATCAAAAGTCTCGTTTGCGAAGTTCTTCACATGCCTGCCACCGTTTATCGGCAGTTCGAAATAATCAATCATGCTCCCGTAAGCTTTCCTGTATATCGGATTCTGCTCAAGCTCCTTTATGTTCCTCCTGTACTTGTCCTTTGAGTATGTCCATGCGTTGTGCGTCTTCTCCCATTCTGCTGATGGTATGCTGTACTGCTTTTGCACCTTGTCCCTGTATACCTCCGGGAACACGTTGAATGTGCAGAACGGCAGCACCTCTCCGTCAGGCATTGCGTAGTGTATGTCGCACTTTTCTACCCTGTGTATGTCATACGTGTATTCATCCTGGAAATGCATCATTCCCAGGAAGAGCGTCTTCATCTGTAATGTGCCCATCGACTCGAAGTTGTGCTTAAGCAATATGGACATGAGCAGCTTCATGAAGTTGACGCTTTTGGGCTGCTTTTTCTTGTCCACGAACTTTCCAAGCCCGAACAGCGTCTTTACCGCAATGGCTCTCCTTGCAAGCGTGCCTTTGCCTTCCATCTCATTGACGGCCTTTTGCAGGTGCTCAAGCAGACCGGCAGCATCTACGAATTCCGTTATTGGTACTATCTTGCCGTCAGGATCAACGAACAGGTATGTGCCCGCTCCGCACGCAAAGTGTATGGAAAGATCGTACTTGAACTCTCCAGTAAGAGCCTCTATGAACTTGTTTATGCCTCCTACATAGGGTACGGAGAACCAGTGCTCCTTTCTTATTACGCCATTAGTCTGCTCCTCTATCAGCTTTATCGCCCCTGGTATGGATATCCTCTGCTTCTCCCTCAATCTTGTAGGCATCCTGCCAACAAGCGAAACTGGCTGGAAGTTTACTGCCCTTACTACATCTATATTGTTCAGCGCAAAGTTTATCATGGCGCCCAACTCATGCTCGTTTATCGTCCTTATGACTGTGGGTACAAGCACCACCGTGCTGTTTGCCTTCCTTATCGCATCAAGCGTAATTGGAGCCTCCCAATGGTTCTTGGGGTTCGCGCGCTTGCTTACTCCGTCAAAGCTCATGTACAATGTGCTGACCCCTGCATGCTTAAGTTTATAAGCCATATCCGGATCCAACGCTATGTTTATTCCTGTAGTATTCAGTTGTATCTGGTCAAATCCTGCCTCCTTCGCCGCTTCCACCACTTCTATTATCTGCGGGTGCATTGTGGGTTCCCCTCCAGTTATCTGTATGGCATTTGCGGGTATTGGTTTCTGGCTCCTCAGGTCCTTGAATATCTTCTTTATCTCGTCGAGGCCCGGCTCATAAATCGGCTCGCCCTCCTTCGCATAGAAGAAGCAGTACCAGCAGCTAAGATGGCACCTGTTTGTTATAACTACATTAGCAAGCCCTGTATGCGACTTGTGCCTCTCGCACATTCCACAGTCGAAAGGACAGTTTGCGCCCTTTGTTTCAGTTATATAATTAGGATTGTCAAAGCCCCTCCCGTAATAATTGTACCTTCTCATCTTCATATACATGTCGTAGTCTTCCCAGTACTTCTCTATAGTCCACTGGTGTTCCGGACAATACTTCCTTATCATTACGTTGTCTCCGTCCTTGTATATCACGCCGTTCACGATAAGCTTGCATTCCGGGCATACTGTCATAGTCCTCTCTATCACAGGCATTTTCTCTATCTCCTCTATGGTCCTATGGTACGGTGCCAAAACCGGGTCTACTGCCTGCTGCTGTTCGTTAAAGCTAATCTCCGGTCTTTTGCTGTTAATATTAACATCAATACTCTCCACTACAGTCTCACTGTCTCTGTGCTGCGGGCTATTTGGCATACATATTCACCAATAGGTTTTGCCTTTTAGAAAGTATTTAAATACTATCTGTATAAAATTTTACTTTTTTTCAAAAATTGTCACCCTATAGACTGACACAAAACAGAGTACAGGGCTCATTTGCCTTCAGAACGGTCCAAGGCAATCCTTACAAGCGCTGCGCTGGACGCCACATCATCTATTGCTTCCGCCACATCGGCATCCTCGTTTTTGGAAAGTATGGCATTTACAATCCTGTGCTGCAGACCCCTAGATTCCACAGCATCGACCATGCGCCTTACTTCCTTAGAATACCTGCCGTTCAGGTATTTGCTTATTGCAGCCTGCGCGATCCCGAGGCGCCCCGCAATTTCATGTTCGTTGATCCTATGTGTCTTCCTCAATTCTTTGGCCACCGCGATGCGCACCGCAGGTATTGTGAACTTAAGTGCCCTCTCATACTCATAATTCAGGCTCACCACCGCAAAGTAATTAATACACTATACGCCTTTTCCCGTAAAGGGTTATTAATCTTCTTATGGCCTTATATAAAGAGTAGTAATTGGTGTTACACTTGAGAGGAAGAGACACATTAGTGAACTGTGAGTCATGCGGAAGGGCAGTACCACGTAAAAAAGCGATAATATACGAAAGGGGAATCAGTTTCAGCACGGAAACTAGGACCACGCAAGACGTAAGGTTTTTTGAGAGGAGGAAAACACATTATTGCATAAGCTGCGCAAAACACAAGGGTATATTCGAAAAACTGAAAAGGCAGGCTATAGAAAAGGCGAAAAGGAACCTGTAAAACCGGACGGCGGACGAACCCGGCATACCTTTCCAAGGCTGCTTCTTATTGTCTGTTTTTGGTGGGTAAGGGAATGGCAAAAAAGGGCAAAAAGGACACCAAGCTTCCAAAAAACAGAAACGCAAAGCCTAAAAATACGCATAAAGGAACCGCTACGGGCGTGCAGAACGATGATCAGACTACAGATTTGAAGGCCAAAAAACCAGGGCCTGGAACTGCAATAGCAACCTCTACCAGCAATGAGCCTGCACCGTATAAGGAACCGCAGATAATGGCCTGGGACGCCCCGAAACAAGATAACCTATATCTCGTTTCAGACGATGCGGCAGCGCAAGATGCATATAAAAAGGGTAATGTTTCGTATGCAAAGCAGAAGAGCAGGGACTCCGCCCGCGGACAGGCATGCACGTCGCACCCATGGCGCAGTGCGTATGCAATATGTGCGTATTGCGGCAGGCCCTTCTGCTATCAAGACATAATGGAATTAAAGGACGCATATTACTGCATAGAGGATGCCGAGGCCCTCCCGCTAGAGCATATAAAAAAGACGGAGAAGTTAGGACACAGATCCTTAATATTGGCCGGAATATTGATAATCCTCTCAGCATTCGGATTTTTCTACTTCTCCTTCGGCAATGTATCTTCTATAATCGGATTTCTTGCGTCCGCTGGCCCTAAGGCCTTGTCATTGCAAATAAGCAACAGCGATGTTTTGGTATTGCTTGATACCATCTTCATGCTTCTGGGGATCCTTTCCTCGCTGGCCATATTTGCATGGTCAAGGAAAGGCGCATACGTGGCCCTGTTCTCGTGCCTGTGCCTGACAGTTTTGTTTACATATAAGCTGATTACCTACCCGCAACTACACACGGCGCTTATAGGCGCTGCAATATTCATATCGACAATCCTGCTCATATACTATGGCCTGGAAAACATGAACGCTAACAGGAGGTTGAAGTCCGAGAAGGCCACGGCGAAGGAGAATCTTGAGAGGTGGCCAGGTGCTGGCAGATTTTGATCAGATATCTATTGTGTCGCCTATCTCTGGTGCACATGCATCGTATCCTTCAAGTTTGAGACCCTCTGCAAGCGCAATCGAGTTGTCCCTGTCTCCATGGACACATATCACCTTATCAGGATTGCTCCTCTTCACGTACTCATACAGTTCGTGCATCCCAGCATGCGCGGACATGTCGTAATAGGATGCGGGGGCGGATATCTTAACTTGTTTTCCGTTTATGACCACCCCACCCCTTTCAAGGAGCATGCGCCCGTTGCTGTTCTCTACTTGATAGCCTGTTAGGAGTATACTGGAATTCCTGCGCAGGCTGGTTATGTAGTCTAGTGCCGGCCCTCCAGTAAGCATACCTGCTGTGGTAACAATGATGGAAGGCGCATTCAACGCTTCGTTGCGTTCGCCTATTCCGTTTATTACCATAGTGTCATCAACGGCTTTTGCAAGAATGTCCGCATTGTTTATGAAATTGCTGTATTTGAGCGCCAAAGATGTCGCGGTCCTGGCCATTCCGTCCAGATACGCATATTGCGTAAGCCCGTTCTTGTAAAGCAATGAAAGTATCTCCTGGCTTCTACCGACCGCAAACACCGGCAGCAATACGGTCCCGTTGTTGTCAAGCGTCTCCTTTATCCTTCCTATAAATTCCTTTACGAGCGCAGATCTCTCAGGATGCTCGCGCTTCGCATACGTGGACTCGATTATTAATACATCACCCTTTACTATCTCGGCGCCCTTATGCAGCTCCTGAGGCTCAAGCTTGAAATCTCCCGTATATACAATTCTTTTGTTCTTTCCCTCCTTTCTTTCCAGCAGCGCTATCGCGCTGCCGCATATGTGGCCCGCATCAAACAGCTCTATCTCAAACTCTTTTATTGCGGCCCTTGAATGGTAATCAAGGCTGGTATACCTGTGCACGAAGCTCGAGATCTGCCTCTTGTGGAACCTTTGCTGCATGTGCTCTTTTTTTGCTATGTTCAGCGAGTCCCTAAGCAGAAGCTCGGAAAGCGCAAGGGTGGGTTCAGTGCCAAAAGCCGGTATCAGCATCTCGTTGTACAATGCGGGGGTGAATCCGCTGTGGTCAAGATGCGCGTGGCTCAGCACAAGCGCGTCGACATTCGGCATGCCTACTGGATATTCTATCTTATGGTTGATTTTTATGCCGTAGTCAAGCATGATCGAACTCTCATCCTTGAGCAATATCGCGGACCTGCCGACCTCCTGAGCACCGCCAAAGAATTTCAATCGCATTTAAGGCACTTCAGCACATTGCAGACAAATCAATAGACAAAAACAATACTTTAATACTTTGCACGGCAAGCAAAGAAAATAATGCAAGCTTAATAAATACGTTTCTGTATTATACTAAATCATACTGAAATATTGGTGCATTTATGCTAGACAACATAACCTTCATAGACCTAGTCGCATTGATGAGAATAACCCCCGATTCCACTGTTGAAAGGTTCGGCGGCCTGATAAATTCATCATTTTTTGATGCATCAAACATACTCGGGACGCTCAAGCAGAAGGGCCTTGTTGATTTCATCACGCAGTTTCCCAGCCAGAGCACGATAACCGTTACTGAGCAGGGCAAGCAGCTGATAGCCGAAGTGCAGCAAAAGGCCACCTCCCCGTTCGACAAGCTGGACATGGAGATCCTGAAGAAGATATCCGACGGCAACAAGGGCCTTCCAGACCTCACGTCAAGCGTAAACGTCACAACAAAGGATCTTGCCATACACCTGCAAAAGCTATCGACCCAGCAGTTTCTGTCGTACGAGCTAAGGAACGGCATCATGACGCTTATGCTGACGGAAAAGGGCTTCCTCACGGTCAAGGAAGGCGTGCCAAGATCGGAAGTGCCGATGCAGCAGCCACAGGTCGTCTCCCCAGTTACAGGTCCTGCCATGGGGGAACCAGAAGAGGAATCCGGTACATCCCTGCTCGACCAGCCAGATATCCAGAAATACGCACCGCCCAAAACTGACGAGGAAGTAAAAGCACTAGAGGCAAAGATACTAAGGGAGAAGAAGATGGACCAGATGATCCTTGCAGCAATAATTATTGTTATTGCAGCAATCGTACTTTACCTTTATATCATAGGAGTTATTTGACAGCAGAAAAGTGAATTGATGGCACTCGTGGACTATGAAAAAGCACATGCGTTACTTAACAAATACGATATAAGGAGCGTAGAGAGCGGATATGTGAAAAGCGCGAAAGAGGCGGTCAATTTCTCGAAGGGCAATCCCATAGTGCTTAAGGCGATTTCGCAGAATGCGCTCCACAAGACAAAAAACAAGCTCGTGGCGTTAAACCTCTCTTCGCAAAAGGAGGTAATTTCACGCTACAACGACCTTGAAAGGAAAGCGGCGAAATTCAAGCCGTACAAAATACTGGCACAGCGGATGGTAAACGACGGGACCGAAATAATAATAGGCGGCAACACCGACAGGCAATTTGGCAAGATGATATTGATAGGTCTCGGAGGCATATACGTGGAAATATTCAAGGACTTTGCGCTGAGACTATGCCCCATAACAAGAAAAGACGCGGAATCGATGCTGAACCAGTTAAGGTCAGCCAGAATAATGGCCCCAGATCCCAAGGCTTCGAGGATGGTCATAGAGCTTCTGCTTAAAGTCTCGGACATGTTCGTACACAGCGACATATCTGAACTGGACCTGAATCCTGTGATACTGCACGATGGAACCTACGATGCGGTGGATCTCAGGATGATAAAATGATCATATGAAAAAGCCCAAAATAAAGTACGCGAATCTTGAAGGCATAATGCATCCGAAATCCGTGGCAATAATAGGTGCATCTGAAAATCCCGAAAAAGTCGGCCATGTAATCATGCAGAACTACATAGATGCGGGGTACTCAGGCAAGATATATCCTGTAAATATCAATGCAACAGACGAAATAATAGGGCACAAACCCTACAAGAGCATCCTAGACATAAAAGGTAATGTGGACCTTGCGGTGATAGCGGTGCCCGCTCCTGCCGTGCCCAAGATCATAGATGAATGCGGAAAAAAACACGTAAAAGGCGCGGTGGTAGTGAGCGGCGGATTCGCGGAAATAGGTGAAACAAAATTGCAGGAAGAACTCGTGAAGGCCGCAAACCGTTACTCGCTACCCGTTATAGGCCCGAACTGCCTTGGCGTGATGGACCCGAGATCAAGGGTCGACACGTTGTTTCTACCATCATTCAAGCTGGACAAGCCGAAGATAGGAGGAGTCAGTTTCGCCGCACAAAGCGGCGCTGTAGGCAGTTCCATTCTCGACCTGATAAACAACGAGGGATTCGGACTCGCACGATTCTTCTCTTACGGCAATGCAGCGGTGGTCGATGAAACCGACATACTTAACTACCTAATGCGCGACAATGAAACGAAGGTGATCGTGCTGTACATAGAGGGCGTAAAACGCGGAAGGGATTTCGTGGAAACTGCAAGAGTAGCTACGAAATCAAAACCCATAGTCGTGATAAAAGGAGGGGTTACCGAGGCCGGCGCCCAGGCTGCACATTCGCATACTGCAGCACTGGCCGGAAGTTACGCTGCTTACGATGCTGTTTTCAGGCAGTTCGGGTTTACTGTAGCAACAGACATAAAGGACCTTCTTAATTTTGCAAAGATATTCGATACGCAGCCTCTTGCCACCGGCAACAGGGTCGCGATACTGACAAATGGAGGAGGGACAGGAGTCCTTGCGACAGATGCATTATACCAAAACGACCTAGTTTTGCCCCAACTGTCAAAGAAATCCGAGGCAGAACTCAAGAAGTCGATGCCCCCGATAGTCAACATCAGGCTGCCTCTCGACATAGCCGGTGATGCGGACGACAAAAGATTCGGCCGCGCACTTGAAATACTGGAGAGCGACCCGAATGTCGACGCGCTCATGGTCATTGCACTGTTCCAGACTCCCGGCGCGGATTCCAGAGTTGCTGCGACGCTCATACGCTATGCAACCCAGATGACAAAGCCGATTGTCGTAGTCACAATAGGCGGGAGCTACACAAAAATGCACAAGGACATGATGGAGAGCGGAGGCGTGCCTGTTTACGACTCTCCAACGGCCGCAGCAAGGTCAATCAATGCACTTATAACTTATTCAAAATACAGGGAGGCGTTTAAGTGAATACCAGAAAAAGCGCTGAAAACATAATAGCAAGGGACAGGAAAATATTCCTGACTACCACTCGCGAGAGCTATGATGTGGTTGTAGACCATGGGGATGGCGACTATGTATACGACATAGAGGGAAAGCGGTATATAGACTTTTCAAGCTTCATAGCGACGTACAATCTTGGCGTAAACGGGAACGCGGAGATAAGGAAAGCGGTAAAATACCAGATTGACAGGCTAATGCATGCGGCATTCACTGATTTTTACTCGGAGCTGCCCGTCCTGTTCGGCGAATCGTTGCTGAAGATGTTCCCCAAAGGTTTCGGAAGGATATTCCTGTCCAATTCGGGAACAGAGGCAAACGAGGCCGCGATAAAATTCTCGAAGATATTCACGAAGAGGCAGTATATACTTGCATTTTACAACAGTTTCCATGGAAGGTCGCTAGGATCACTGGGCATGACCGCTTCGAAAGTGGTACAAAGGTCTCACTTCGGGCCATTCAATGGCGTCATACATGCCCCGTATCCATATCCATATAGGTGCCTGTTCAACCACGGCGATCACGATTGCGGGGAAGACTACCTGGACTTCATAAGGGAATACATATTGAAGAAGGACGCGGCTCCTGAAGAGATCGCAGCCATAGTATTCGAGCCGATTCAGGGGGAGGGCGGCTATATAGTGCCCCCGAAAAGCTTTGTAAGGGGCCTCAGAAAGCTGGCATCGGATAACGGCATAGTGCTTGTCGATGACGAGGTTCAGGCAGGGTACATGAGAACCGGCAAGTTCCTCGCCTTGGAGAATTTCGGGGTTGACGCTGACATATACACCATGGCCAAGGCACTGGGCGGTGGGATGCCACTCGCCGCCACCGTGGTAAAGAGGAGCCTTGGGGACATACCGCAGGGATCGCACGCTACGACGTTCGGGGGGAATCACGCCTCCGTGGCGGCGGCTTACGCTTCGCTTAAATACGTGATGCGAAACAGGAGAAAACTCGAGCATGATATAAGAATCAAGAGCAATACTATATTCAAGCGCCTCCGCGAAATGCAGGAAACGTATGAAATAATCGGGGACATAAGGGGCATTGGCCTGATGATAGGCATGGAATTGATAAAGAACTCTGATACAAAAGAACCTGCAGTGAAAGAGAGGGCCGGAATACTTAAGGCAGCATTGAGAAAAGGCTTACTGCTCCTCCCTTGCGGCGAATCGACCATAAGGATAATACCTCCGTTGACCATAGGGAAAAACAACATGGAAAAAGGGCTTGACATACTCGAGGAATCAATAAAGGAAACAAAATAAATCCCCACTACTCTTGTTTTGGATTTTCTACTTCCTTGATTTTAACAGGAGTATCTCGCTTCCCGCGCTTTCTATCTGCATCCTTGCCACGTCCTGCTTTCTCCTGAATCCGTTAAGCACGGCTTCGGCAAACCTTACGCTCCTCGTGCTGTCATAGATCTCACGCATGCTTTTGAAATACGCTTCTGCATCGCGAAGCTTGTTTTCACTTAGCGATTCGAGTATCTCCCTCTTCAGTTCGCCAACCACGTCCATAAGACCCATGAGATAAGATTCCTGGTCAACACCTGTTTCTTTGTATGACAGGATTTCATGGTGCATTTTTATATTCAAGAATATTTTGGCTTCGGCATATTCCTGATATGCCTGTTTTGCGTGATAATCGAACGCGTGATCGAATTTCTTCAGATTTTCAACCATGCCGCTCGATGTTTTTACGATCTTAGAGGCCTTTTCGGATTCGTTGTTGTGCAATAACGTTATCGCTTGGGCCGAATTCCTTACAACGTTCCTCACCAGTGCCATCACCTCGTCAAAGCTCTTCTGCTTGCCAGTAAGGTACTTTGATATGGTTTCAACATCGTTGCCCAAGCTTCCCATGCATTTACCTATAGGTTTCTTCCATGCCAAAATATATATTGCTGTGCATACCCTTTGTAGTTTCCGAACTTCTCCTCCGCAAACCCGTGCAGGTACGGTATACCCTTGTCCTTTCCCTTGAAATAAACCCTTTCCATGGTCCTCTTTACCCATACGTCTATGGGGAACGCCTCCATTTTTCCGTAACCCATCAGCGCTATGCAGTCCGCCACCTTGTCCCCCACTCCGCTTATTTCCATCAATTCTCCCTTTAATTTGTCATAGCCTTTGCTCCTTAGCTTGTAAAGATCAATGCTGTTTGTGCAGTATTCAGCAGCTTTTGTTATGTACTTCGCCCTGAATCCCGCCCCGCATCTCCTGAAATCCTTTTCGCTGAACCTTGTCAAATCCTCGCTTTTCGGGAAGCCTTTCGCAACGATTGCATTGCTCTCATCAAGTATCGGGCTTCCGAATTCGTCAATAAATCGTTTTATTATGAGTCGTATCCTTTTTACGTTGTTGTACTGCGAAATGATGAAGCACATTGTTGTTTCCCATGGATCATTCAGAGTCACCCTCATCCCCCTATAGTTCAGCACCGCGTCTTTCATGAATCCATCAACCGCTATGTGCGAATATATATCTTTCATGTTGTCTTTCAGCCTGAACCTTCGCACAAAATCCCTCCTTGCAGATGTGCTGTTTTCCGAATCGAGTTCCACCTGACATTTTTTGCTGTTTCCCCTGTATCTCGTCTTTATAAAAGCGCCGTTGCTGACGTAGTTCAGGGTTCCTTTGCCTGCATTGTAATCCGCATGGAACGTCAGCGGTTGCGCACTTTCCACAGTGTGCTTGATGTCAAACTCCTTTATTTCAAGCCCCTTCGTTGTAGAAGTATAATACTTCATCAATGCCACCCAACGGTGTTTCGGCAAATGTGCTATTGAGTAAAAGCTGTTTTCGAGCTCAAGAATCCGGTCAACTTATCGATGCCTATCCTTTCCTGCTTTTTCGTGTCTCTTTCCCTTATTGTTACAGTATCGTAATTGCCCGAGTTTTTATCCACGCTTTCGTAGTCCACCGTTATGCAGAATGGCGTGCCTACCTCATCCATTCTTGCATATCTTCTTCCAATGGATCCTGAACCATCGGCAAAAACTCTGAATCTTGTTTTGAGCATTGAGCAGATCCTATCAGCCTTTTCTGTCAGCTTTTCGTCCTTCTGTAACGGAAACACCGCAACGCTGAAAGGCGAGAGCCACGGCTTTAGCTCAAGGATCCTTCTATCTTCATCTTTCTTGTAAAACAGGTCAAGCAGCATCCAGATGTTCCTATCAACCCCAAAGCTCAATTCAAGCACGTGCGGCATTACCTTTTTGCCGTCCACCGTGACAGACAATTCCTGATTCGAACCTTTCGTGTGGGAACTAAGATCGTAATCGCTCCTATAGTGCAATCCTCCAACCTCCTTGAATCCTCCCCAGCTCTCCACATCTATCTCTATGTCCATGTGTGTCTTGTTGTAAAACGCCTTCTCGTTGCCGCCCTTTTCTAGAAATCTCATTTTCCCCTCCGGAACCCCCAAAACATTTTTGTAGAACGTTTCTATCAAGCCCATGTGGTAAGCGTAGAACTCGGGAATCCCGTACTCCCTTACAAGCTTATCCAGTGTGATTTTTACCTGCTTTTTGGTGCTGTAGGGAACCGCTGTTACTTCCATATCCTTAAACTTTTTAAAGTCCACATTGAAATTGCCAGGATCGAAGAATATCTGCAGTTCCGCTTGGATAAGCTCGCGCATTCTGTAAAGACCCTGTCTCGGCGAGATCTCATTTCTGTATGCCCTCCCTATTATTGCAAGCCCTATTGGTAGGATCTTCCTAAGGATGTTGAATTCCCTGTAAAAGTTAAGGTATGTTGACTGCGCAGTTTCAGGCCTCAGATACCCCTTATCTGATTTTTCCGGCCCCAAGTATATGTCTATCATCATGTTGAATGCCTTTGCAGGGAGAAATGTTCCTTTGCACTTCGGGCATTTTATACTGTTATCCTTTATCAATGCGTCAATCTCCTCGGTCGTTGCGCCCTCGGAGACATCCACCTTTGCATCCGCAAGCATTACGTCTGCCCTGTAATACGTATTGCAGTCCGAACATCCTACTAGTATGTCATTGAATCTTGCAGCATGCCCCGAAGCCACAAGCGGCTTTTCAGGAAGCATGTTGGATCCGTCTATTAGGTAATAATCCTTGTTGCTTTCCACAAAGTAATTCAGCCATAGCTGTTCATACTTTCTTTTAAGCAGTGCGCCCAAATGCCCATAATCATACAATCCTGCAGCCCCTCCATATATCTCAGCGCTGGGCCAGAAGAACCCTTTGCTCTTTGCAAAAGCTGTCAAATTTTCCATGTCCATGATAAAAACCACGACAGATCCATGCTAAAGGCCGGACCAGTAAAGCATTAATATTACCTTCAACTAATTAATTGCTATAGGTTATCTATTTGTCCTATAATTATAAATGGTGATATTCTGGCAAAAGAGCCGTTTGAGGAAATGAGGGAACGCATGATCAAGAAGGCAAAAGAGGGCATAAAGAGCTCTTATGCGAACGAGGAACATGCGCTGATGCAAGCGATAAACGCTTACCTTGAAACCAACAAGTCGTACAATCTTGCATTCGAGAGGCTGAGCGAGTGGTACGGGCTTTACTTTCCTGAGATAAAGATAAGCAACCCCAAAACACTGGCGGATCTCGCAACGGTGCTCAATACCGGCGACAGCATTACGAAGGATGTCATAAACGCGGTAATCAACGACGAGCAGAAGAGCCAGTCGATATACAACAAGGCGGTCTCGACAATAGGGAGGAAGATGAGCGATAAGGAAAAAGCGGTCATCCTTGGCTTCGCAGGCATGAGCAACAGGATGTACGAAACCATGCAGGAGCTGGAATCTTACCTGAAAGCGGCATCAACGAGCATAATGCCCAATGTCACGTATCTTACAGATGAGAAGATATCTGCGGAGCTGCTGAGCAAGGCGGGTTCGCTGGAGAGGCTTGCCACCATGCCCGCAAGCACCGTACAGCTTCTGGGAGCAGAGAAGGCCCTTTTCAAGCACATAAAGTTCGGAAGCAAGCCGCCGAAATACGGGACGCTGTTCAAGCTTGCCGAGATAAGCAACGGCCCGAGGGACAAGCGCGGCAGGATAGCAAGGGCGTACGCCACGAAAATAAGCATAGCGCTGAAGGCCGATTTCTACACGAAGAACTTCATAGCAGAGAAGCTCAGGGAGGATTTGGAAAAGTCGATAAAGAAGATCAAGGAAACCTCAAACAAAGGAATAAAGCCAGCCACAACGGACTCATTCAATAAAGAACCGAAAGGCAGGTTCAACAGAAGAGGCCCGCCAAACAGGTTCGGAAACAGGCGAAACAAAGGATACAAAAAGAGTTAAGGCTCAAATCCTGTGGTCAAATATCAATTTATGTTTTTCCAATATCATAGCCCAATCACTGCGATACTATGAATGCGAATCTAGAAACTTTGCTAAAGCAACTCAAGGCAAAGGGCATAGCGTTTCGCTTAATCGAGTTAAAGGACAGGGCAGTGTCTGTAGATGATGTTGTTAGATTCTCAAATGGGGATATAAAAAAGGACGAAATATGCAAGACAATGATAATAAAGACTGCACAGTAGTTCCGCATAGCGACCCAAATTTGATGCGTTATGTTACTAGAAACAAA
>CAZFUA010000003.1:0-26173 GCA_964521995.1 Microcaldota archaeon | reverse complement strand
TCGAGGAAAAGTGTTAAATTACTGTCGTGCTAAAGTTTGAAATAGTCCCAAGTTTTCAAGTCTAATTACTTTTGCGGTTTGCTATAGTTAGATGAAAATGTGTCTATTTCTAATATAGTCTAAAGACACTCCAACGACACCCAAGACGACATTCCACGAAAATGGAAGATTTAGGGGACATTTCAATCGGTTATGTATAACCCCCCCGGCAGGAACGGGGAGCCGGAGATTTGAACTCCGATCGCCAGCGCCCAAGGCTGGTAGTCTGCCAGGTTAGCGTAGCTCCCCAATCAAATTACGACGAATAAGTATTTAGGGAAAAGTTAATAAATACCTTCCACGAAATACTATTGTTCTAATCTTTTTCAGTGTTTCTCATGCTCGTAGATCTGCCTTGGACGGAAAAGTACAGGCCGAAAACCCTCGAGGACATAATAGGCCAGAGGCTCATCGTTGAGAGGCTCAAATCGTTCGTCAAAAGGGGCAACTTCCCTAACATGATATTTGCGGGCACTCCTGGGATAGGAAAGACCGCGTGCGCGATTGCCATGGCAAAGGACCTTTACGGCGATGACATAGGCAGCGCATTTAAAGAGCTCAATGCATCGGATGAACGTGGCATAGACGTCATAAGAGGGGCAGTCAAGGAGTTCGCGAAGACAATCGCAATGGCGAAGGTACCCGTTAAGATCGTGTTTCTAGATGAATCCGACGCGCTTACTGCAGACGCACAGCATGCTCTCAGGAGGACCATGGAGATATTCTCTTCGGAAACACGCTTCATACTTAGTGCAAACTACGCGAGCAAGATCATAGAGCCGATACAGAGCAGGTGCGTGGTGTTCAGGTTCAGGCCGCTTACCGAAGCGGAGATGCGCGTATACATAAAGCGCATAGTAGAAAAGGAGGGGCTTGACATAGACGACAAGGCGATAGAGGCGCTCATCTATGTGGGCGACGGTGACCTCCGAAGGCTCACCAACGTGCTGCAAAGCGCCTCGATGCAGCACAAGAAGATAAACGAATCGAGTATATACGACATCGCCTCGAGGGCAAGGCCCAAGGAGATAATCGCGATGCTAAGATACGCGATATCCGCGGATTTCATCAATGCGAGGAATGAGCTTGACAACCTGATGCTCAAGCACGGGATGAGCGCCGAGGACATACTCACCCAGTGCTACAGGGAGGTGCAGAACATCAACATAGATGAGAAAATGAAGCTGTCCATAATAAAGGACATAGGCGAGTACAACTTCAGGATAGTGGAGGGTGCGAACGAAAGGATACAACTAGAGGCAATGCTTGCGGGTTTGGCGCTTATTGCAAAAAAAGAGAAGTAAGGTTCGATTAATCCAGCAATGGCCCTACTTCATAGGATTTGTGAGTGTTTGGCCTCAAATCCTCTTTCCTTATCAATGGCTTAAATGGCCCTGTCTTATGGTTCTGCCTATGTTCCTTCCCCTGAAGAGGCTCAAGATAATCCCTTATGGTGCCTTTCCACGGATAGTTGCCAGCTGCATTCTGCGGTTGGGCGATGTTTTTTGTTATAGTTACTCCCATAGTATCACTGCTGATGCACTTTCTTTCTCGGCTTATATATAAACCTTTAGTGTTTGTTCGTCAATCACCGTATTGCATCGTTCCATTATTCAAATAATAAATAATAATAGAGCATTAGGCACTGCGTATGGTGCGATGAATGTTGCACAATAGTGCGGTACCATAGCAATATCGTAGCGCGGTTGTATGTGACAAGCGGTGCATGAATTATTGCAGGTGCTGTACTTGCAACCTGTGCAAACCCGCATTACTAGTGTGCGTCAACAGGAGCATTAGGGATTTTGTGCTGTTGGGAACGGGGCGCCATGGGCATGCTGGTGCCCCGCGTGTTCTCACATTCCTTTCTAATCCTTCAGCTTAATTTTATATCCAGAGTCCCGGCGTATGCCGACGTAGGGGCCTGTATGTATATGTTCAGTATGTAGCTGTTCGGGTCGTCTATTTTCAACGGAAGCTTCGGATCCGAGCTTACGAATGAGAATGGCTTCTCTATCTCTATTTTGTTTATGGAATCGCCGTAGCTGAATGCCTTGTACAGCTGTATTTTCTCTGCGAATATCTGCCCCTTTGGTATGTTGAGTATCCTCGAAGACGTCTCTATCTCCGTTTTCTTGCCCTTCGCCTCGAGCATGGTCTTGGAGATCTCGATATGCACCATCTCTATTTCGTCTGAAAGGAAGCTTATGCTCATGGGCCCTGTATAATTGTGCCCAGGGGCCCTCACGCTCATGCGGAACATTATCTTCTGGTCAGCATTTATGTCCATCGGCGGCTTGGGCTCTATCGCGACCAGTTTGAACGGCTCTGCCACCTCTATGCCCTTTATCCTGATTGGTCCGGTCTTCTGCGCCTTGAATTGCGCTGAATCCGTTAGCATGTCCGTGTGCGTCTTGTTCGTGAACGGTATCTCGATCGTGAACGGGTCTTCGCTCGTCTGCATGCCCTTCATGCTGTGCATGAATCCTTGCAGCTTTATGTTTATCACTGTTATCGTTGTAGCGCTTTTTTTGTTGAGAAAATCGAACATGCCCATTCGGCCTCGCTGCTTGCAGATTTTTTACTTTCTGTTCTATACTCTGTGGGCAAGACTTAATAGATTGCTATCAAATTTATAGCGGGTGAACATCATGATTGAGGAGGGCTCAAACGCACCGGACTTCAGCCTGAAGGGCTCGGACGGAAGAATACACAAGCTAAGCGATTTCAAGGGCAGTAACGTAGTTCTTTATTTCTATCCAAAGGACGACACGCCGGGATGTACGATAGAGGCGAAGGGCTTTAACGAATACCTCGAAAAATACAGGAAGGCAGGTACCGAGGTGATAGGCATAAGCAAGGACAGCCTTGATTCGCACAGGAAGTTCTGCGACAAGTATTCCCTCAAGTTCCTCCTGCTCTCCGACCCAGAAAGCAAGGTGATAAAGAAATACGACGCTTACGGCAATAGGGGAGCGTTCGGATGGGGCACGCTCAGAAAGACTTACATAATAAGCAAGAACGGCAAGATAACGAAAATATTCAGCAAGGTCCAGCCGCTCGGCCACAACAAGGAGGTTAAATCCGCAATAACGTCCCTTAGCCAGACGTAATGCAGCAATGGCCTATACGATAAGAAGTATTATATATTTTTTTAGCAGGATAGTATTATGGAAATCAGTGCACAGGGAAGAAAAGATGGAAGCAAGAATCCGATTACGACACTGAATATAGGTTATAAAAAACCTATTGAGGCTGAGATACGGTCTGTTGCAAAAAACCCACACTTGTTCATGGGCAGGGAGGTGACCCTAACGGGTTATGCATACAAAACCGGTAAGTCAATAGGCTCTTACTCCTCTGTGTTCTTTGATATTCATGACAAGAAAGATAGCGATTCTAAAGACAAACTGGAAGCAATCGTCCATTACAGCAATGTTAGTAAATTAATGTTTAAATCCGCAGAATCGATAAGCGCTAATGATAAGATAAAGATAACCGGTACCATAGCGGAGGGACCAATTGGTGGAATTAGATTAGAGATCAAGAAGCTTGAGATATTATAATTGTATATGGCTAGAGATAGCCCAGTTCCCTGAGCCTGTTCCTTATTATTTCAGCTTCGTAATCAGCCTTCTTGTTGCCTTTCTCGCTCAGTACTTCCCTCAATATGAACGCTACATAGCTCGAGACGGAGGGGAATCCCGTGTCGGCTATGTGCTTTTCCACCTTCTTGAATAGTTGGCTAGGTATAGAAATACTGGTGAACTCCGTTCTTTTCGCCCGTTTTACTTTCATGCGATCAAATAATAGTTTGAATGGAAAGGTTTTTATATTACATTATGTATAATTATTTTAATAATTATGTATAATTAGGTGTTTGTATGGCTGTAAAGAAAAAGGATACCCTTATAGAGGAATTCAATAGGAATCCCGATGAGAAGCACTGGAATGCTTTCAAGTCGAAGATGAGAAAGGACAAGGCGAAGTACTACTATGTAATATACCCGAAGGACGTAAAAACCAGCATGAATCTGCGTACCGCTTACGCAGTCATATTTAACGGCAGATACAGGCAGCTGTATAAGATACCGATTATAAAGAACGCAAAGAAAGGCATAGAGGGCGCGACAATTTACCTGAAAGGTTTGGAGGTTAATAGAAGGGTGATATAAATGATGGAACAGGATCTTAACAAAATAGAGGAAAAAAGCATATTCATACTAAGAGAAGCGAACTCGAGGTTCAAGAAGCTTGCTGCACTTTGGAGCATGGGAAAAGATTCTACTGCGATGCTTGCGCTGACAAGAAAGGCATTTTTAGGCAAAATCCCATTCCCCGTTATCCACATTGACAATGGAATCGATTTTCCGGAATCGTATAGATTCAGGGAGGAACTTGCGAAAAAGTGGAACATGAAGTTGATCGTTGCGAGGAGCGAGATAAAGGAGGAGATATCAGGTTTTGCATGTTGTGGTGCCAACAAGACTACAGCACTGAAAAAGGTGATGAGGGAACACGGGTTTGACGGTCTCATAGTGTCGATAAGAAGGGATGAGCATGGCATAAGAGCGAAAGAGAGATATTTCAGCCCTAGAGACAAACAATTTAAGTGGGATTATAAGAATCAGCCTGCAGAACTGTGGAACAATTATACTTCCAAACTAGAGGGAACTTCCCACATAAGGATACACCCATTACTTGATTGGAATGAAATAGATATTTGGAATTATATAAAGCATGAAAAAGTGCCAATGAATCCGTTGTATTTTGCAAGGGACGGATATAGGTACAGAAGTCTTGGTTGTACGCATTGTACAGTTCCGCTAAAGTCCAATGCTGATAGTATAGACAAGATAATAGGCGAACTCAGAGGAACAAAGACAGAGGAGAGGAGCGGCAGGCAGCAGGACAAGGAAAAGCTGTACATCATGGAAAAGCTCAGGGCGCTTGGCTATATGTAAGTTCAAATGCAACCGATTGGAAAAAGGTGAACTAATGGAGAAATACGTTATAACGATGCTGGGCGAGAAGGATCATGGCAAGTCAACACTGATAGGAAACCTTCTCATAGCGACGAATTCGACAACAAAGGAGAGGATAGCGGAGGTGAAAAAGACAAACAAATCTGATCGCTTCGAGCCCGCGCACATATTAGACAGTTTCTCCGAGGAAAGGGAGCAGGAGATGACCATAGACACAACGAGGGCGGAGCTTGTCTACAGGAAGGCGATACTCGAGCTCATAGACGTGCCCGGGCACCTGGAGCTGATAAAGAACATGATGAGCGGCGCATCAAACAGCGACATAGCGGTACTGCTCGTATCCGCCAAGAGGGGAGAGGGATTCAGGCCGCAGACGAAAAGGCACATTTTCCTGTCTAGCATGTTCGGCATAAATGCGCTGGTTGTCGGTATAAACAAGATGGATTTCATAGGCTACGACAAATCCGTGTTCGACAAAACAAGCAGGGAGGTAATGGATTACCTCAAGTCGATAAACTTCGACAAGCCCGTTGTGTTCGTGCCCATATCAGCATACAACAACGAGAATCTGATCTCACTATCGAAGAACATGAGATGGTACAGGGGAAAGCCGCTGCTTGATATTGTAAGGGAGTTTGTAGAGAGGCATTCCGGCAAGGGAGGGCGCGAAGATGGATTGAGGATAGCAGTGCAGGACAGCGTGGAAATAGACGGCAAGAGGACCATATTTGGGGTTCTGTACAGCGGCACCGTGAGGGTCAATGAAATTGTAAGGGTGGAGCCAAAGAACGTAAAGGTGAGGATAGGCAAATTATATGTCAAGGGCAAGGTGGCGAGATCCGCAAAGGAGGGCACGAACGTGGCGATAACGTTTGACAAGGATGTAGATGTAGAAAAAGGGGGCGTCATTTACGGCGCTGGGGAAAAGCCGCACAAGGTGGGTTCGTTTTCAGCGAAGATCTTCATAATAAAGAAGATGAGGAACAACAGAAGCAGCGGCATAACAATGAAGATGAACAACAACGACATGAAATTGAACGGCATAAAAGTAAGCAGAATCATGTCACCGGTATCCGGAAAATACATGAAGCACAGCTCCTCCAAGCCCATAGCCGCAAACAATGTCGTATATGCGGACATAAGGCTTGAGAAGGCTTATCCCGTGGAAAGATTCGATGATTACAGCGAACTTGGCCGCTTCGCGATATACAACGGTGAGAGCTTCATCGGTGTAGGGGTTGTGGAATAGGCATAGCGCGCGCTAATCCTAGAATAAACACATTCCATACAAGGATGATCAGCTCTGTCTCCTTCTCGCCCCTATGGCAAGGAATACTATTATCACGATTACAAGTATGACTATTATTCCCGCGGTGCCCAGACTAAGCAGGCTTGCGGAGGATTTTTGAGCGATGGCGGTCGGGGCGGACGTCACCGAATATGAGGTTGTTTGCGCCGTGCTCGTGGCAACGGTGCTTGGGGGCGCCACAGTATTGTGTACCGTCAAAGTGAAGTTGTATACGCCGGTAATGGGATCCGCTCCGCCGGTTTCTATCATGAGCGTGTAAACCCCGGGCACTACACCCGGCTTTACGTTGGTATTGACGTACAGCATGCCGCTGAATGTCGGTATGCCATTGCTGGGATTTATCCCGACATATATGCCATTCTCGGCCAATTCGTTGCCGTTTGCTATAATAAGGTACGTAGTGCCAGGAGTGCCCGATGTAAGGATTACATTGAATGGCAGCGCCAAGCTGCTGTTAAGGTATATCGAAGAGCTGTTCTGTGCCATTACGAACACGGAGTGCCCGATGTTTTGCACGTTGGCGGTGGATGTGCTCTGGGAGGCGGTAAGCGCGTTTGACTGGGCGGATGAAAGAGGCACAAAGAGCTGCATTGATGCAACAAGCATGACGGAAAGCAGGATTATAATACCGAATCTCCCGGGATTGAGCGCGTGTCTAAACATACAATATACCCCTACTCTATATAAAGAAAATAGTATTTAAATATCTTTTCTTTTCCCAGGCACGCTGGCAAGCGCGATGGCGCAAACTCCCTGGTCAAACGAAGGCCATAGAGGAGTATGCAACAACGCTGGAATAATCCCCACTTACGTCCCCCGAATTGCAGTATCTCAAGACAATTCCACGCTTCGCCCTGGCATTCCTGGCGAAAAGCATTGCAACCGTTATGGGGCCAAACCCACACGCGCTGTCATCAAGCTCATGGACAAGCTTGTTGAAACGCTCATGGTCCAGGCGCCTTGCCGCATCGAGCAGTTTCGAGTCCTTGGCCTTTGCGACATTTGCTGATTCGTAATGGTTGAGGTCCGAGCTCGCGACCACAAGCGCCTTCCTTCCGAGCTTATCAACAGAGCCTGTTATCGCCTTCGAGAGCATGTTGCTCGCGTCGATGCTCTGGTCCCCCATGCATACGAATACCGCCATCTTCTCCGGGGCGACCTCGTGAAGGAAGGGCAGCTGGACCTCTATTGAATGCTCGTTCCTGTGGGCCAGCTCGTCTATGTCTATGCATTCCGAACTCCCGGCTATCGCCCTTGACAATTCCCTGTCGTTCGCCACCCTCCCAAACGGGGTGCTCCAGTCCTCCAGCGACACCGCTACGGGCCTACCCTGTCCCGTATGGTTTGGCCCTACCAATACAATGGTATCGATCTCCTCCAGATTCTGCTTCTCCTTGATTGCCCTGTACGTGAATGCCGCGGTGCTTCCCGAATAGAGGTAGCCCGCATGCGGCGCCACATACGACACCGCGTTAATTATGCCCCTTGCTGACGCGCCGTCCATCGATTTGTTTATGAATTCCGCGAGTTCGCTTCGTTCCGAAGGGTAGAAGCTTCCATCGAACACGCTTTTCCTCATAGAACCACGGCGGTACTAATTTATCTATTAACTGCCTATTAATTTATTAGTTAATGGGTGTCTGCTTGCCGCTGGTGCTGTTTTTGGACATGGATTACTTCTTTGCTGCATGCGAGGAGCTAAGGCACCCGGAATTGAAATCAAGGCCGTTCGTTGTAGGGACCGCTACGATAGCAAAAAAGGAAAGGGGAGTGGTACAGACATGCAATTACGAGGCAAGGAAGTTCGGCATACACAGCGCGATGCCGACAGCAAAAGCATTGAGGCTTAAGCCGGATCTCGTATACCTTGAATCCGACGACGATTACTACCAAGAGGTATCGGACAGGGTCATGGGGCTGCTCAAGGGTTACGGCTTCGCTACAGAGGTGATAAGCGTGGACGAGGCCGCGCTCGCGCTGGGCGGAATGGGCTATGACGAAGCGGAAAAGCTTGCGAGGAAGATGAAGGAAAGGATAAAGAAGGAGTTGGGGCTGCCTTGCACAGTAGGCGTAAGCACGGGCAAGGTATACGCCAAGATGGCGTGCGACAGCGCGAAACCTGATGGCATAAGGATACTCAAGGAGGGCGAGCTCAAGCAGTTCCTCAATGACAGCAGCATAGGCGCGCTATTGGGCGTGGGCAGGAAGACGGCCGATAGGCTCAAGGGCATGGGCGTACAAACAATAGGCCAGCTGGCCAGGGCCGATCCCAACGTGCTGGTGGAAAACTTCGGCTCGTTCGGAAGGGAGCTGTTCCTGCTCGCAAACGGCAGGGACGAGAGCAGAATTGAGGAGAACTATGCCGTGCTGTCCATAGGAAGGGAAAGGACCCTGGACAGCGAGACGAACGATCACGAAACGATAGCAAACATGCTCCGGACCCTTTCCAAGGAGGTCATCGGCGACGTGAAGAAAAAGGGACTGTGGTTCAGGGGAGTCTCGGTAAAGGCAAAATACACGGACTTCACGGAGAGGATAAAAAACAGGAGGCTGAGGAACTATACGGATTCCCTTGACATCCTTTACGATACGGCAGCCGGGCTCATCGTTGAACTGGAAAAGGGCAAAAGGATAAGGAAGGTCGGCGTAAGGACATACATCCTCGACGCGAAAAAGGGCCAGAGAAGCATATTCTGATTATTGCTTACTCTCGAAGTTTCTTTGGATGTATGCCCTGGCCTCCAGCGCGGCCTTGCTGCCGCTGCCAGCCGCTGTTATTGCCTGCCTGTATACCCTGTCTGAAACGTCTCCTGCGACGAATACCCCGTCTATGTCCGTCTTTACCTCGTCTTTCGTGACAATGTACCCCGCGTCGTCAAGCTTAAGCTTGCCCTTAAGGAAATTGGTGTTCGGCGTATACCCTATGGCGACGAATACCCCGTCTATTTTAAGGGTAGTGCTCTCGTTCGTCTTAAGGTTCTGCAATACAACACCGGTAACCTTTTCATCGCCCAGGATTTCCTTTACGGAGGTATCGTATATGACCTTCAGGTTGTGATTGGATAGCGCCCTTTTCTGCATTATGCTGCTGGCCCTGAAGGCGTCGCGCCTGTGCACTATGGTCACGTTTTTCGCGAACCTGCAAAGAAAATTGGAATCCTCCATCGCGGTGTCGCCTCCCCCGACAACTATCACGTCCTTGTTCTTGAAGAACGCCGCATCGCATGTCGCGCAGCTGCTCACTCCCCTCCCTATGAACCTCTTCTCCGATTCTATGTTCAGCCACTTTGCCGATGCGCCGGTTGCGATTATCACGCTGTTGGCATTGTATGTGGAGTCCTCCCCGACTTTTATCTTGAAGGGCCTGGTGCTTAGATCCACGTCGGTAACGTTGTCATCGATAAATCTGGCGCCGAACCTCTCGGCCTGCTTCCTGAAAAGCTCCATCAGCTCAGGACCCACTATTCCGTCCGGAAATCCAGGATAATTTTCAACCACGTTCGTAAGTATCAGCTGCCCGCCCCTCTGTATCCCAGATACGATGAGAGGCTTGAAGTCCTCTCTCGCTGCGTATATCGCGGCAGTATATCCTGCCGGCCCTGAGCCTATTATAATAAGATTCTCTACGTTCTCCATGATTATTTAACGCAATAAAAATATTTAAATATGACACAGTTGAATACTATTCTTGTAAGAAATTCAAGGATTTAGGCGACCTGATGATCCAATACAACAACTTTAGAGTCTCTCTTGACCGTAGAGAGCAGGATTCCGACATAGATTTCGTGTCCCATGCACATACCGACCACTTGGGCGCGATAAAGTCGTCAAAAAGCGTGCTGGCGAGCACGCAGACAATAGAGCTTATAGAGCACACCAGGAACCTCACGATACGAAACAGGGCACGCAATGAGGGATTCAGGCTTGTTGAGGCGGGCCATATGCTCGGGTCGCGCCAGCTTTGCATAGAGGATCATAACGCAGGAATGAGGGTAACTTATACCGGTGACTTCCAGACTGCAAAATCCAAGACTGCAAAGCCCATAGACGTGATCGACACTGACGTGCTGATCATGGATTCAACCTATGCCGATGCGTCGATAGGGTTCGGGGAGAAGGACGAGGTCGAATCCGCGTTGCAGGAATGGACCTCGAAAATGCTAAGGAAGGGAACAGTCATATTCAGCGCATACGCGATGGGCAAGGCACAGGAGCTTATTTCAGTGTTCAACGAGATCGGCATAAAGCCCATAGTGAGCAAGAGGATAAGCAGGGCCTCGAACGTGTACGTGAGCAACGGCATACCGCTCGATTATTCATCGGCATACGATGAAGACGATGATTACAATTCCATGGTAAGTGACAACTTCGTCGGCATAACCGACAGCAGGAACCTTGCTGCCCTGAAATCGCAGCTTGAGTCAATCCACAGCAGAGACGTTTACACCGCCATGGCTACCGGTTTTGCAAAGGTGTTCAGGTTCAGAACCGACGCGCAGTTTCCGCTCAGCGATCACGCGGACTTCAAGCAGAGCAAGGATTATATAGACGCGACAGGCGCGAAAACGGTACTCACGTACGGTCCGAACGCAGGTGAATTCGCAAGAAATCTAAACAGGGATGGTTATAACTCCATGCCATTCTCCGAGAGCGCCATGGCGGTCGCACTGGGCAGCAGTAGATAGATATTTGGACGAATCAATGTCATAGAGTGATAATATGGGAAAGAATGTACTCAAAATAACATGCATGGACAGGAAGCTGGGGCACGCCATAGACGAGCAGAATGAAAGTTCCAGAGGTACGGTCACAATGATAAGGAACGCGGGGGCGAACCTCAGGGGAATCGAGGACAGCGTAAGGCATGTGGTGGAAAGCAAGAGGATAGACGAGATTGACGTACTCCCGCACACGGACTGCGGAGCATGCAACGTGGTCTATAATGTAATCAACCACAAGATAAACGTGAGTTCGGAAGTTGACAAAACGCTCGTAAGGCAATTTACGGATACCGGCATGACGTTCGCAACACCGGCGGATGTCGAGAAGGAAAATACAGTATTGCAAGAGGATGCGCTGCAAAGATTCAGGATCAGGGGAATAGAAACCCATGTAAACTGCATCGATCTGGAAAAGCTGGAGATTCCGAAGGAGCACGGTGAAAGCGTGCTTGTGATAGGGAAACCGTATTCCGGAAAGTACGAGGACTTGGCATCGAAGCTGGATGTCAATCTGTGGTCCATGTATTGCCTGAACGCCGAAAGCATAATAGAGATAATGGCCGACATAGAGGTCGCCGCGATCAACCTGAAGATAAAGAACTTCAAGCTCGTTGCGGTAAAGCCCTCGGAATACAGATGGGCGAGGGAGGAGATGGAAAGGCTAAAAATGCATATGCCGTTCATGAGGGACATAAAGGCAGAAGTGGTGGAGCTATAAATATATTATAATGCATGATCACTTTTTCTTCTGTGTTTCATACAATGCATTTATGGCATTTTCAGAGACCCACTGGCTCAACCTGTCATAATCAAGTATGCTCACCCTTGCGGATATGGTAACACCAAGTTCCTGCTCCGTACTCATCAATGCGATTTTTATTCCAAAATCCCTCAATTTACCAAATTCCTCGATATTTTTGGAAAGCCTTGCAATAAGCCTCTTTTTGAATGATTCTATGTTCATGCTCCTTTGAACGTCCAGCCTTACCCTGACAAGCCTTTCGTTCAGCCTGCTATGGTTCTGTATGAATCCCTGATTAAGTGTGGTGTTCGGTATGTAAAGCAGCGAGTAATCGTCCCTGAGCAGCCTGGTGTATATTATGCCAATGTTCTTTACCATGCCGGTTATCTCGGTCACCATCGGATAATGGGGATATGACGGTGGTATAGTGCCGAGAGACAGCGGGGTGAAGGTTATCTTGTCACCAACATTGAACGGCCTAGAGTAAAGTATGGAAATGCCTGCAAATACGTTGCCAAGGCTCGTTTGTGCCGCGAGTCCTATTATTATCCCTAAAAATCCTGCCCCTACAAGAAGGCTTCCTATGGATATGCTCAATGTATGCAGCAGGACAATTACAAGCACAGGATACGCAATAAGCCTGAATATCTGTACCGTCTCATGTATTTCCCTTTCATTGTACGTTGCCTTCCCATACCCTTCGATCATGCCCGCCACTATGAATATGAACGAGATCCCAAGGGCAAGCTGCAACGTAATTGCAGCCGTAATGGGCTGCGATGCAAACGGCTCCATGTTGGGGTACAATTTGGTGATTATATAGATGAGTATTGCCACGATGGCTAAAAGGGGCTCTGCAATAGACCCGATACCCAATCTACGATCGGACATGGTCGTCACTTTCTTCAATTTAACAGATGCGAGTCTATTTATTTGTATCTTATTTGTGGAATTTTTGCTTTTTGCCTTCAGCTTTAGTAGGCCCCACTTACTCCCTCATCTAGATACCTTTTTATTTCATCCTTGTCCCTTATGGGCTCTTTCGACTTTGCCATTTTCTGATATTCCCATTGCGGCTTGAATATCTTCCTTATGTCGTTCAGCTTCAGGCCGACGTGGTTGCCGTTGCAGAAATCCATTATATCCTTTATGAACAGCTCCGAGGTATTCTGGCCGTTCAATAATTCCGACCTCAGCACTTCACCGCTGCTTCCCAATATATCCAGCTTTCCCCGATCGCTTGAATTGTTGAACTCTGACTCGTGGCCCGGAAAAATGAGCCTCGCTTTATTCCCGGATTCGAAGTTTACTACTAAATACTTGCATACATACTGCTCTGGCGTGCCTTTCGCAACCCTTATCGTTGCTATTGCGCCTTCCATATAGTACCTTCCTGACAATTCCACCTTCGCCTCTACCCCTGTTGGTTTATCCTTGCTGTAGCCGTCGTTTACTATGAAGTTCCTAAGTTCCACTATCTTGCCGAACTTGCACCTTGTCGCATAATATATCACTTCGTAAGGGTGTATCCAGTCCATGAATATGCCGCCATTTTGCATGTCCAGTACCCATGTCCTCTTGAGGTCTTCCTCGTTTACTTTTTCGAAGAACGTGGCGCTTACTGATTTTATCTTTCCGTACTGCCTGACCAGCTTTGTAAGCGTTTCCCTCAGCGCGATGGTCGGCTGCTTGTGAAGGTAATGCAGGTGCAGGTATATCCTGTCTTCGTACCTGTTCCTGCGTATGAACGATTGTATCTTTCCGAATTCGCTCTTTTTTATCGCAAGCGTCTTTTCCACTATCACGTATTTTCCATGCTGCAATGATTCCATCGCCTGCAGTGCATGGAATCTGTTAGGATCTGATATATGAACAAGATCAATGCCCGTAAAGAACTGCTCCGGCACACCCCCATCGCCATTCGAGATAAAGTAGTTTTCCCCGCCGATTCCGAAGCTCCTGAGAAGCTGTTCTTTGTTTTCATACGGTTTGGTCCCAACAGCCTTCCTCAGGTCAAGTTTGCCCCCATCGCCTATGCCCGTCTTAAGCCAGCTGAACCAGTGTCCCAGCCCTATTACGCCCAATTTGCAATCCATATAATCCCTACTATAGGTTATTGTATCGTCCGAGCAGAAATTCATTCTCCCCCGTTTTCTTGATATGCTTATTTACAGCATTAGCTATATACGTTTTGTCAAACCTTTTTGAGCAGACAAGTATAAGATTTGTAGCAGTCAGAGATGGCATTAGCTTGTATACCTTGAACTGCTCTTCAAGGAGTTTTACGTAGCCCTTCGTGCGCATATCCGACATGTCCACGTTTATGCCGAGTATTCCGCTTCTGTTTAGAGCAGCATGTGCGTTTCTTATAAACCTGCGCTTCAGGAATTGTTGCGGTATCTTTAGGCCTTCAAAGGCGTCGAGTATTACGAGATCGTACTCGTTTTCCTTTTTAGATACATACCTTGCCCCGTCTTCCACTATCGTTTTTATGTTTTTACCCTTCAGGAAATGCTTTTTGGCGAGGGCCATTACAGTCTTGTCTATATCCACGACCTCCAGATCCATTTTGCTTCCAAAAAGAGTTTTGAATTGCATTGGTATCGTGCCGCCGCCCATGCCTATAACCAAGATTTTTGGCCTTCTGTACAGATACGCCAGAGGCAGGAAGTAGTCAAAATATGAATGTGTATATAGCGATCTCTTATTGAATATGGAATACGTTGTAGAGTATCCATGCTTCATCACTATCCTGTTTTCGTCCTCCAGGACAAATATGTTGCCGCTTTTCTCCAACAGTTTCCAGCCGCTTACGCGATAGAGGAACTTTATGACGTTGTTCTTTATCTCGGAAAGATGATTCATAAGCATGCACTGCACGATTATTTGATCAAAGAATAAATGGGCCCGCGGAGATTTGAACTCCGGACCTCCCGATTTCCGATTTTGTTTCATATCAGTCGGGTGCTCTAACCATGCTAAGCTACGGGCCCATCATTAAAACTTAATCATTTTGTCTTGTCGTACCTTACCTCTATCACATTACCTCTTGGCGTCTCCTCCTTGAACACCTGCGTCTGGAACGTGTATATCTTTATGTTCGGCTGGGACCAGTAGTCCGCGTGTATGCCGGCCTTCCTGCAAGCCTCTTCCAGGAATCTCTTTTTGTCCCACTCATGTTGGACAGCGACTATCGGAAGCAGCAGACCGCTGTGCATTCCGTACTCGACAAGCAGGCCATCCCTTCCTATTTTTATGCCGTTGAGCCTGCTTCTCGCTGTGCCGTTGAGCCTTGAGGGATTTGAGAGTATGCTCACGCTTACGAGCAGCTCATCCAGCTCATTCTTGGACACCGAAACAAACCTGGGGTCCTCGAACGCCGCCGCTATCGCGGAATCGACTACGGATTCCCTTAACGGGGCTACAGCCCTTGGAAACCCGATGCATCCGCGGAGCTCCATGGTGGGATAATGCTCAAGCGTGACGAATACGCCGTTGAGGCGCTCGAAATCGCTCAGGGACTTTGTCACTATCTCCTTATTGAAGCGGGGATTAATTATCGAAAGCTCTATCGTGTTCCTTGCGGCCCTGACAAGCTGTTCACCGTGCTCCTTGCTGTAAACATGCATAGGTAACGCCCTTAAGGATAAATTACATATGCACATATAAATATTCGACATGTAGATTAAGAGAGGTGTTTCCATAATTGGGAGGTTTGCCATATATACTGACGGAGCGGCTAGGGGCAATCCAGGGCCCAGTGCCTCAGGCTACATGATATATGAGGACAAGAAGCTCGTCAAGAGGCATGCGGAATACAACGGAATAGCTACGAACAACCGTGCGGAGTACAGGGCCGTTCTTCTCGCACTGGAATGGTGCTCATCGAATCTTGACGTGAAGGAATCCTCTTTCGTGCTTTATTCGGACAACGAACTCGTAGTAAGGCAGATCAACGGCAGATACAAGATAAGGTCAAAAACGCTTAAACCGATGAACAGCGGCATAAAAAGGATAATTGAGGGGTTCAGGGACATAGAATTCAAAAACGTGAGAAGGGAGAACATGTACATAAGCGCAGTAGACAGGTCATTGAACAGCCTGCTGGATGCGGTTGAGGGCCAGGGGGCGCGGTAGGCGTAATAATGCCTATAATACCAGCGATAATGATATAAATATAAAGAGATAAGTTGTAAATTTATACAGTGATCAGGAGATGGCTGAAAACAAGAACCCCAAGGGTAGCGGAGAGGGCAAGCAGGCGGAGCATGTAGTGGATCTCGCGGCGAAGGAGCATTGGAAGAAGGGCAATGCCTACTTCGAGGAGAGCAAGTTCGATGATGCGATAAACGAGTACAACGAGGCGCTGAAGATAGACGAAAAATATGCCGATGCCTATTTCAACAGGGCCCTGACAGAAAGAGTGATAAACAAGCTTGACGAGGCGAAGAGGGATCTTGAGACAGTGATTAGCCTTCAGCCGAAGAGCGCCGACGCGCCGCTTCTCATAGGGGACATAGCCGAGAATTCCAATGATCTGCTGAGCGCAAGGTACTGGTATGAGAGGTCGCTCTCCAACGATCCCGATTATACTGAGGCAAAGAACAGGCTTGAGCACATAGATTCGCTTATACATGTGGATTCTAACGTAGCTGGAAGTCAGGGCACCCAGCAGGTCGCTGTGCAGAAGCAGGAGAACAAGGACGTGATCGAGGAAGGCCAGATAAAGAGGGTCAACTTCTACAAATCCGACGTAAGGTTCTCCGACGTCATAGGCCTTGACAAGGTAAAGCGCTACCTCCAGGACAACGTCGTGCTCGCGATAAAGAAGCCGGAGCTGTTCAGGAAGTATGGGAAGAAGATGGGCCTCGGGTTGCTCCTTTACGGGCCTCCGGGAGTCGGAAAGACACACATAGTAAGGGCGATAGCCGGAGAGGCCGGCGCAAACGTGATAATAGCTAGGGTAAACCAGATAGTGGACATGTATACGGGAAACACCGAGAAAAACCTTCATGCGATATTCGAACAGGCAAGGAAGAACACACCTTGCATAATATTCTTCGACGAGCTTGACGCGCTAGGTGTAAAGAGGGGAGGGGACGAGCCAGGAGGAGGAAACAGCTCTGCACTGCGACTTGCGGTAAACCAGTTCCTTGTAGAGATGAGCGGAGTCGAGAGCAATCCTGAAGGCATATACGTGATAGGCGCTACCAACAACCCGTGGGACATAGATCCCGCGCTGAAAAGAAGCGGGAGGTTCGGCGATACGGTATATTTGAAACCCCCGAATTACAAGGACAGGAAGAACCTGTTCAAGTATTACACTAAAAACAAGCCAGTGGCAAGTCTAAGCTTCGGCAGGCTCGCCAGGGCAACCACCGGGTACTCCCCCGTAGATATAGAGAGGGTGGCGGACAAGGCCGCAATGCTGCCGCTGCTCCACGAGTATACGCACAACATAAGCAGGGAATACACGATGAGGGACGTGCTCTCGATCCTCAAGGACAAGGATTACAGCGGAAGCTCGCTTGATGAATGGTACTCCATGGTGAAGAAGGACGTGATAAGCAAGACGGAAACCCAGATGATAGACGGCAAGAAGCAGGAGATAGTGAAGGAGGGCAAGCTGGACCCGCAGGAAAAGATACTGTACAAGGCAATGGTAAGGGACATAAAGAGGAACACTAACGGCACCCTAATGACGTTCAGGAAGCTAATGAGATGGTGGGCGGTCAACATATTCTGAGCATCACAATGCAGCCTGATTCATGCTTTTCACATATGAAAGACGCATCGGCAAGCAGATGCAATGCTACCGGTCAGTGCGAATAGGATGCGGAACTGACGAAGTTTATGTTTATGCTGTTGGTCACCCCGGCGTAATGCGCGGTAACCTTTACGATACCGGTATCTGTTCCTGACACGCTGCTAAGCGCCGTGCCGTTCGAACTGGTCAATGATGCGGAGGGCAGCACCGAGAAGGCGGTGTTGTTCACCGTGAAATTAACTTCTGCATCGCTCAACGGGTAACCGAGAAGCAATACCGTGGCCGTAAGGGGGTCTATCCTGTTGTTTGCCAGTTGCGTCATGTTCTGCGCGGTCAGCAGCAACGTGGTCTTTGTAGAAACGAGCGGCGTCGTATGCCCCGCGAAGTTGCCCACGTACGTCTGCTGTATTCCAGTGCTGCAGTTCTGCGTGGATGAGTATGAGGAGACGGACAATCCGCAGTAGGTCGCATTGAGGTAGAGGCTGCCGGAAACGAAGGCGCCCAGCTTCGTATTAAGGTTTAGGTCAACAACGCATATTATCGAGCCTCCGGGAGGCACGTAATTTGGGGAACATGGAAATGCACTGGTGTTCTTGTTGTTCACATGGAGTATTATCTTTGGACTTGCCATCGGATACGGTTGAAGATTCGTAAGGAATAGCGCTACAGACGTGCTGTGCGTGATGGTGTTGGTGCCCAGCACCATGGAGCTGCAGTACGCGCCGTTTACGAAGGCGCACGTGTTGCTCAGGCTCTTGGCAGGTACTGACAGGTACAGGAACAGCACTACGAGTATTATGGCAGCTATGACCAGAGCCCATGCGTAATTGACAAGGTACTCTATCACTGACTGGCTGCGTTTGTTCCTGTGCTGCACTTTTTTGCCCGGCTTCTTACCAGCTTTATTGATTGTACCACCCTGACGGCTTGTAAATTTTATAACCTATCGCAGATAACATTTTTAAATGCTACATATGGGCGAAAATGGCGAAATTCATGTATAATAGGCCGTTTCACCAATGGGGGCGTTCATGGTAACAGTCGCTGTGAGCGCATTTCCGGTATAGCTCCCCGATCCGGTGCCCACCCAGCCTATGAAGGACTTGCTTTTCGGAGGTATTATGCTTATCATTATGTGCGATGACGCGTCGTACCAGCAGCTCCCCGTTGATGACGGGCACTGCACACCGCTTGCATTATAGGAAAAAAGCGAAGCCTTTCCGTTGCCGGAGCCGCTCTCCGTAAGGTAATACTGTGTCATATAATTGAAGCTGATATGCATGTTCCTTATTATGATTATGTTGCCAGACGGGCTTGCATACGTGGCATTGCTTACAACAACGTCCCTGAACGACTCTTGGGTGCCTGTGGATACAAATATGAGAGTATTGAATGAGTATGAATGGAAAGTCCCGAAATTGTACATGAACTCATTGGATGTAAGCGAATTGCACGAGTATGATGCGCCGTCTACTGATGCAATATTGCCGCTGAAAGAACCGCATGCGGTGAAGTTGAGCGTATTGAATGTAATGGATTCGGGAGCCGCGAGCTGCACGTGCCCCACAAAGCTGCCCTCGTATGTCTGTATCTGCCCGGTATTTATTTGGATGGAATTCGGTATTATGGAATTCGTGGTGTTGCATTGCAGAAGGGATGACTGGTATGTTGAGCCTGCTAGTCCGCAATATGTCGCATTGAGGTACACCCCTCCGGAAATTATGGTGCCGACCTGCGTACTCATGCCCAAATCAAAGGCGCAGCTTATTGGTCCCCCGGGAGGCACATATGATGGAGTACATACAGACGCTGTCGTATTTACCTTGTTTATGCTTATGCGGGCCTGTGGGTCTATCAACGGATATTGCTGGGAGTTGGTAATAAAGAGCGCGGCGAAGGTATTGTGGGTCATGGAGTTTGTCATGATCACAAGTTCATCGCAGTGTATGCTGTTGACGAAGTTGCACGAGTTAGTCACCAGCTGGCCCGGTTCGTTTATGTAGAGATAGAGAACCGAAAGCATTATGCCCAGGATAAGGAACGCCCAACCGTATATAGATATGTATTCTAAGGATGACTGGCCGCGCCTAGGCTTAGCAATGTGCGAACCTGCTAAATCATCCAAATAATTACCCATAGTTATATGATACTTAGTGCAAGATTTAAAATGTATCCCAATTGCTCATGCATTTCTGTAAAGCAGCGCAATCGCATTTATAATATGGGTGCTAAATTATCGCATGGAAATAAAGGTAAGGGTTGTACCTAATGCCAAAGCCCCAAGCATAACAAAAACTGGGGAAAACAGCTACAGGATAAAGGTGAATGCCCCTGCCATTGACGGAAAGGCCAACAGGCGTTTGATAGAGATACTGGCAGAGCATTTCGGTAAACCAAAGGCAAAAGTAAGGATAATCAGGAGCATCTCTGGAAGGGATAAAACCATAGAGATAGACTTGTAAAAAGGCAATTCGCAAAAGTAATAAACGACCTTCGGTAAGGACTAAAATGGATTTATTACCTTAATTCCATCGGCTTTCACAAAATCTCTTTCATTTTCAGTTATTATCTTACTTATATTATTTTCTCTGAGTGTTTCTATTATGACCAAATCCCAAAATGGGATCCCTGAGTACTCGAAACTTTCTGTTGCACTGTTAACAGTTTCTTGTGTATAATTCACTTTTTGCCATTTTGACGATTGAATTATTCCTTGAACAATTGTTTTTGCCTCTACTGGTTTGACTTTGAATTTATTAATTGTGGCATTGAATATCTCTCCGAGAACCTGATTGGAAACCACCCCTATTATTTCACCCCTTAGTACTTTAATCATAAACTCCCTGCAGATTTTCCTTTTCGTTGGCTCGTTTATGTCAAAAGAGTAGCATATTATGTTCGTATCGAAGAAGATTCTATCTTTCATGTAGTTCAGCCCTATTAAACTTCCATTTCTCCATCCTTATGCCGCTCTCCAAAAGTTTAATAAAACGGCTTTCAATATCCTCGTCTGTTTTTTTTGACCACACTTTCATCGCCTCAGTTAAGGCTTTACCCAAGTATCCTTTTTTCTTTCCATACTTGGATTCTGCTTTCTTTCTAAATTCCCTCTCTACATTTTCTTCAACATTCACAGTTATGGTTTTCGCCATAGTATATTTAGATTTATCTACATATTTAAATGTTTGTATTTTTTAAAATACATTTTAAACAGGTTCGAAATCATATTTATGCATATAATTTTATATACCTAAGTATTTAAATATTTATTTGTATATAATATTTATACTAAAGTAAATGAATATATGGATGAGTATATGGATATAGGATGGACAAGATGCAGGGGTGTTCAAATTGTGAAGAAAGCAGCAAAGTATCTAACAGCGCCTACTTTGGCAATACTGCTTGCATCAAGGCTCGCGTATGCGGCAAGTACCCCATTGGTAACAGAAATCAATAATATTCAGACCATACTTACACAAGTAGGTCCGGCATTAAGCGCTGTACTGTTTGTTCTAGCAGGGATATTCTATGCAATCGGCCAAATGTTACCCCCAGACAAGAAGGCTAATTTTCACACAGCCGCAGTAAACATAATAATAGGGGCGATAGTTGTTGGGGTGCTTAGCGTTGCATCCACCTCACTTGCCTTGGCCTCGACACATCTCCTTGTAAACGCAACGGCGATTAACTCTACAATATGATATGGTGTATTTTTGCCCTTAGGTCTCGGTATATACAGTATATCTGTAACATTGATAGCCATAATGTTATCCATAGCCGGTATCGCTCTCGGCATGGGATATGCAATAGACGATAGGAAATTGAGGGAATTCGGAAAATCTGAGATATATCAAGCTGTTATAAACGGGGTCATAGTAAGCACGCTTATCATAGCCTTTAGCAGTGGGGGCATTTTCACGTTGCTTATAAATAACATTACAAGCGGTGCGTCTGTTAGCGCAACTTGCGAACAGTGGATGAGCGGCAATTATGCGATATGCTTTGCCTACAATTATTTGGTTGGATTAAACCCGATAAGCATAAACAATGCTCAATACCCGACACTTATTGATACTTCCCTGAGCCTTCTCGCACCAGTATCGGTGCTTTATTCGGGTTTGAGCCTCCTCAGTTCGATAAAGCTCGACTCTGGAATAATAAGCATGGGCTTCTCCAGCATGCTCAATCCGGTACTTACCGCATTGGATTATGTAATAGAGATCCTTACGGCAGCAATAATAAGCATAGAAGTGCAGGGAATACTGTTAAAATTCATAGCAATAGTCGCGATCCCCATACTTCTTCCAATAGGCATGGTACTAAGGACCATTTATATTACTAGAGGGCTCGGCGGTGCGATAATGGCGATTTCCATTGGCTTGTTTACAGTATTGCCACTTACCTATGTGTTGAATGCGGAACTGACAAGCACTTATCTTAGCAGCCTTAATAGCAGCGGAGTGAATAGCTTTGTACTATCGGAGACGAGTGCAAACAACAATATAATAAATAACGTAGTGCAGATAGGCAGGACTTCTGAAAACGTTACAGGAATCACCAGTACATTCGAATCAGCAATAAATGTACTTGTAAGCGGTTTCGATAATTTCATAAAAGAACTCACGGACATCGTCGCTTTGATTGTCATTGATACCTTCTTTCTTCCAGTTTTCAGCATAATACTTACAGTAATATCCATAAGAGAGCTGGCCAGAGTGTTAGGATCAGAGATTACTTTCGGAAAATTATATATTTTCAGGTAAAGCCTGCATAAACTATGTACCAGTAAGTTTGTGAATACAATTAATATTAAAATGAAATCTAAGCTGGATGAGTGGTGTGTATGGTGCATGATATAAAATTTTATATAATAGCCGCAATTCTTGTGCCTCCATCCATAGCAAGCGTACTTACATTCAGGCCCGTACTTATAATTTTTTCCCTTTTAATTGCATCATTGCTCATTGCATTCTATAGGTTATATGACATAATAGAGGCGGCGATATTCAGGCACAGCAACATTATACAGATAATTGATGGATGCGAAATAAGCGGCGACCGGTCAACGGCCGTTAGAAAAGTAAAAGGGGGCTTTTTTGTCACTGCAGCCGCGATGCTGGAAAGCAATTCCAATGATAAGATAGAAAAGGACAAGATAGAGAACATAGTGACAAATTCGCACTGCCCTTTTAGGTTTGTATTGCAGGTAGAAAGGGTAGATATCAGAAAGCTTTTGGACAGGCTACAGACAAGGAAAATCATGAATGAGTTTGAGATGGACAAACTGAGTAACAACAGCATTAAAAACAAAACTGCAAAAATAAACGCATTAAAGCGCAGGATTGAACAGCAGGACCATGAAATTGAAAGGATAACCGCAGGGAACATGCCGCTGAAGGTCACACAATATATAATGACAAGCTCGTTCTCGGAAAGCAAGCCAATGGCGAAGGAGCACGCCAAGTCCCAGATACGTGAATTAGCAAGTGAATTCGGTGCATTGGTAGGCACAAAATCGATTATACTGGACGGCAACGACCTTTTGAATTTGCTAAAATTCGATTCGGCGAGCCTATGAACCTAAAAATAAATTCAAATTCCAAGAGCGCTAGCAATTTCATATATTTGGATAGAATGTCAGAGCCCGTTACTATTGACCACCATATGGGGCTGTATATAGGAAGAAGTAATACATACAAGCTTCCTTTCCTTTTGGATCTTGACAAACTCGTAAACAGGAATATTGCCGTGGTTGGCATGTCCGGTTCGGGAAAAAGTTATTTTCTAAAAAGTTTCATAATAAAAAGCTGTCTTCAAAGGGATTCCAAAGTGCTGATAATCGACTGGAACAATGAATATAGGGAAGTTGTTAGCTTCCTTGAAGGGAAGACATTGACATTAGGTTCGGATTTCAAGATAAACCTTTTTGATTTATACAACCTTAAAAACATTAGGAATATCAAGAACATATGTGATATTATAAGTTATTCTGTAAACTTGAACAACGATGAAAGCTATGTTGTATATAATAAACTGCTCTCTTTGCATTCGGACACTGGTGCACGTTCGCTAAATCTTAAAAAGTTAATAAAAACGTTAAACGATGCAAATAGTGAGCAACTGGAAAGAATCTCAAAGAAGCTTCTGCAGCTTAAGGAAAGTCCGATGTTTGCGGACAAAACTGATTTTAAGATCAACACAATTCTCGACGACGTGGTAAATATAGATTTCTCCATGTTAAGGGACGATTTGCAAAGAAACGAGATATCAAAATCGATATTCAAAGTACTGATAGAACTCATGCACAATACTTCCATGGCCAAAACAGCAATAGGAACGGAAAAAATAATAATCTTGGATGAAGCGTGGAGACTGATCAAAAATTCTGAGGATGTCGGAACTTTATTTAGAGAAGGGAGAAAGTATGGCTTCTGCATCGCCATTGCAACCCAGATGGCAAACGATATAAACAATGAGGTGATATCAAATTCCGCATGCCTGTTCATTTTCAGACTACAAAACGATAGTGATTACAGGATGTTGATAGATTGTGGGATAATAAACAACGATCACAAACGGACGATAATGGAATTGCCTGTAGGAAGCTGTATGGTTTCAATGGCCCTAACCAGCAGCAACGGGAAAATCAGTAAATTTTTCATAGAATCTATAGATGGAATTTCAACTCATGAGTATAAAATAAGAAGTGGTAAGATGCAGCATATTATTTCGCATAGGATATTTTCGGATGCAACGAAAAATCTCCTCGCGACAGAGGAGGCAAAGGAGAGAATAACAAATTTTGTACTGGAAAATGACAGCGAGGTAGAGGACGTACAGTTAATACAGTTCATAGAAGGATTAAAGATCGAAAGGTTTGAGATAATCTGCTATTTAAGAAGGCTCGGCTTAAAGGACGTTGAAATAGCAAAAGCATACGAAGGCGCCGTCTCCCTTTCAGTAAATAGGTGAAATTTTGACAAAAGAGGACATTGTACTATGCGGGTCTTTCCAGACCAAAGCCAAGCTTAAATCAGATATTAATGCAGTCAAACAACAGATGAGCAAGATCAAACAGGCAAAAATTTTACAGGATACGCCTATATTAAAATATGAGATATGTGAAAGGGCAAACAACCATGGAAACTGCCTCCTTGAGCTCTCAGAAAATCACATTATTTTGAGATTCTTTTGGCAGGCCAATTCGGATCCGGAATATAGAAGGAACTTTATTGGATTCATATCTTTGATTGGGATCCTAAGCGAGCATTACGAGGTCGAACTGGCAGATATGTATGATTACATAATAGAGGCATTGGATAGGAACTTTGTAGACATACTTAAAAGCCAAAGTAACATCATAGACAATCTAAAGGAAAGGATAAAGATTTTGGACGCATCAAATTGCACAATATCCAATGAATTGGTATGTTTGTCATCTACGAACATCCACACAACAAAAAGCATGGAGTTACTCAGGGAATTCGGCAGAAGTGTTATAAAACAATCAGAATTTAAAGAGAAGGTTCAACGTCTAAATAATCATGCCATATTGACATCGTTGGGTGTCGATTCTGAACTTATAGTCAAGGTGGAAAGGATGCTGCAAATTGAGAAGTGGTGAAATTCATGGAAGGTATGCAGATAATGCACAACTATCATACAGGATATTATAGTTTATTGTTACTCCCCATTGGCGTATCTTTGTACCTGGCAATAAAATTCGGCTCGGATTTTAGTATACTAAATAAAAGCCTCGTAGTAAGTAGCCATGATTTACACAGTATAGAAAATTCTAGATTGAATGAAGAAACTGTTTTGGAAGCGATAAATGAAGCAGTAAAGAAAAATGACAATATATTTATGATTAAAGGTTTACCGATAAAGTCTGGCGAGCTTGCAATAGGAGTACAAACATACGATAAGGAAATGAAATTTGCAGCATCTCATAAAGTTTATTTGGAATCGTTTATAAATTTTTATGGAATGGCAAAATTGCACGATGGCATGCTGGGTGTGGAAAAGGGATACAAGATACGTGAAGCCCTTGCCGCAAGAAAGGCATATGACGAATTTGCGAAGCACGGGACATTCAATGTTGACGGATCAGACAGCATAGATACCTTCTTACGCAAAAACAACATAAAAACAGACATGAATTTCGACATGAATTTCTTTTATGGAACAAATGAACAGGATACGGTTAATATTGTAGTATTCGGTATAGCTCAAAATAAACTTTTCGAAGGTAAAAAACGCATATTTTCAAAGGGAAATGCATTGTTGCTTTTTAATTCAGAGAAATTTTACCTGAATGTGATTAATTGCTGAACATATTGCCTTACTTCATAAGATTGGGATTATCCATAGGCGTAGTCCTGATCAATGTAGGGGTGGTCATGTGGCTTCTAGAAAGCTGTAGCAACAACAGAGCGAAGAGAATTGCAAATGATATAATTAGGGGCTCGTTGATACTGATATTTATTTCACTGATTTTATACCTATGGTGATATTTTGCTAAATAACGTAAAAAAGCTGTACGGATCGTTCAGGTTTCAAGATATCCTTTTCATGGCTTTTATAGCAAGTACTTCAATATTCGCAGCG
>CAZFUA010000002.1:0-28126 GCA_964521995.1 Microcaldota archaeon | reverse complement strand
GTTTACGAATAGCGGAATTATCAGGTTTTACGAGAAGGTTGCGGAACTACTGTATCGAAAACCATAGGGATTAAAAGATCACAGCTCGAATACAACGGAAACCTTGAAAAAGTGGCAAAGAGGAATAAACAGGTAATAGAACTCGCCCGAAGATTATCGAAGAGATACAAAATTGTGATATTAAGCGACATAAATACCGGGCGGTACAAGATTATAAGGAAGAAGTTTATTTACATGGATGATTTTGACAAGGTGTTTTTGTCCTTTAGAATAAGGGCTGCAAAACCAAGCAGGAAGATATACTTTCATATGTTAAGAAGGCTGAATGTAAGCCCGAATGAGGTCTTGTTCATAGACAACGACAGGGATAACACAGATGCAGCCAGAAGACTAGGCATAAATACCATACTTTTCAGAGATCCTGGGCAGCTTCAACGCGAAATCAGTGGCGCCTTGAAATCATAGCGCCACGGGCGCTGGACATATCGACGCATTGCAATCTTATCATCGGTCTTTATCATATCGGGCATCCACCAACCGTGCTGGTGTTGAGTATGGATGTGAACGCCGCAGTGCCATTCGCATATATGCCCGTTAACTTGTATTCGGTATTGTCGCATGCATAGCCTATGTCGCCGTTCAAGTGCAGGGTGACATTCTGGCCTACGTTTGTCGCTACGGGATACTCTACATAAATGAGTCCCACCACGGTATTGGAGGTGTAATTGACTTCCTGAACCATGAAGTTGCTGATACGTTCGCCAGCGCGTACCGTTGTCATGGAACCATAAGAGTTGTTCGTGGAGTTTGCAGAGGCTCCGGAATTTCCAGAACCGCCGCCTGAAGATCCAATCCCTATTCCGAGTCCAAGCCCCAGCCTTGTTTTTATCCCGGCACCTATGGCGGCCTTGCTGCCTATGTTTGTGTTTATCGATACTGTGGTATTGGCATTTACCAGTATGGCTCTTGCCGCGGGAGCCATCATATACGTGCCCGCATGCGCATTCACTGTCGGATAGAAATCTATGAGAATGGCAGAGGAGCTCGCGTTTATTTTGCTTTTCCCTGTTATAGCCACATTGATCTGCTGGTTTGGAATTGATACGTTGTATTCAGTGTTATTTATTATGATCTTTGCGGAAGTTACCTCGAATCTGACTAGGTTTACCGTAGAGTTGGCCGATATGTTTGCCTTGGCTATCGTCTGCGACATGTTTTCAAGCGCAAGCAGGTTTACTGTTCCGTTGCCTGATGCGGAAACCCAGCCAGACTGGTTTTCCGGACTTGATACGTGCACTTGGACTGACGAATATGCAACTATGAGTGCGCTCGTGCCCTCCGGGACCGTCGGCGGATCTGTAAGTTGAACTGCGAGTACTGACCCATTACGTCCTGCTGCCTGCTTGACTGCCATCCCATTATAAATTACCAAGACTGCATATGCAATTACCAATACAGCTATAACCGCTACAACCGTAGCTATCCATTTTGATACCATATAATCAATATTAAGTTGTGCATACATTTTTATAAAGCTTATTGGATACTACGGTTTTTAGCAGGCGTGTCCGCACATCCCTCATTCCTAACATGAATCTCGTACTGGCCTGAGTATCGCGCCATGCGATGGCAGGAAATCCGATACAATGAGTTGTCTAATAACATGACAAACGTAAATCACCCCGCACATATGCAGGGAGATGCTATTTCGCGAATCTCTTTTCTATGAGGAACAGGAACTGCTTTATCCCGTCCACTGCTGTTATCCTCTTCCCTTCCTTGTAGGACCTGCCCCTGTACCTTATGTCTATCTCCTTGATTTTATAGCCCTTCTTTACAAGCGACACGAGTATCTCCGGGTCTATGAGGAAGTCGTTCTCCTTTAGCGTTGTCCCGTCAAGCATCCGCCTCTTGAACACCTTGTAGCAGGTGTTTATATCGGTAAGATTCCTGCCGTAAAGGACATCGAAAGTTGTCGTAAGCACCACGTTCGCCATCTTTGCAAGAGTGTACTCATGCCCTGTATTTTTCTTGCGCATGCGCGTTCCGAATACGGCTGAGTCGTCCTTGACATTCGGAACGAGCTTTTTGTAGTCCTCGGGGTAATACTCAAGGTCTGCATCCTGTATTATCACGATTCCGCTTTTGATCAGCGAAAGCCCCCTCCTGACAGAGTACCCCTTTCCCATGTTGGTCCTGTTGGTGAGGTATTGTATCCTTTTGTCCCTCCTCGCCTCGATCTTTATCTTTTCAAGGCTCCTGTCCCTCGAATTGTCGTTTATTATTATGAGCCTGTCGACCAGTTTCTGCGCGAGTACGCGCCTTATTATCTCCGATACCGTATCCTCCTCGTTGTATACTGGCATTATAACGCTTATACTTTCGCTTCCATGCATTTGGATCACATTAGTTATTATCTCGTGAAAGTTATATTGTTGATCAGCACCGGGGAATTGTTGGATGAGTATATCAGGTACAGGATGTTTCCGCTGGGTCCGGAGATGAGCTGGGTATTCGCAGTGTAAAGCTCAGGCCTTGTGGTAACGTTTAACGTTGCAATCACCCTTGTCCTGTTTCCGCTTGCCGGTTCGGCGATGTAGAGCTGTTGGGGCGAATTAGAAAACGCCACAAGCCTTATGGTTGCGTTTACGTACGACAGCCCCTGCAGGCCCCCGCTCGGCGAATTCTCCGGATACGGCGCATATACGACCATCCCTCCTGGATTGTCCGGCATCCAGAACGTCTGGTAGCTGCCGTTTACGAACAGGCTCGTGGATGACCAGTACGTCAGGATCGGATACGCCACGAAGCTCTTGAAGATCGACCTGCTTATCGAGCTGTTGGTTTCGAATACCATTGTCGAATTATCGTTTTGCACCGGCTCCCCGAATACATTTACAAGGTACTGCTCCATTGCCGGAAGCTGCTGGCTGTTAAATGCGCCCTTCTGAAGTATCACAAACGTCGTATTGTAGTTGAACAAAGTCAGCAGGGTCTCATTCGTATAATTCTCGTTTACTGGGGAAGGATACGCCCCGGTGCCGTTGGCTATTAGGTAAGAGGTCTGCACTGCAAGAGGTATGTTGTAGAGCAGCAACGCCGTTGATGAATTTTGCCTTCCGGTGTAGCCGCCGACCAGCGGCTTGTGCGATACCGACGTGTAATATGTTTCCATCCCTGGATAAAGGTACTGGCCTGTCTGGCCCACTGGGAATGTGGGCAGCTCAAGCACCGAGAAGTTGCCGGGGATCCCGGCGAGCTGGCGGTAAACGGACGGCACGTTGATCTGCGTGATCTCGTACGGGGAGCCTCCTATGTGCATCCCGTTGTTCTCCACGAACATGAGGGCCAGTATTATTATCAACAATGCATATGATGTCTTCCTTCCGCCCCTTTCATTGCCGAAATACTCGAACAGGGATCTGGATCCGTATGCCGCGAGTATCGCAATGAACAGCGCGGCGATGAGGTCGAACCTACCGGGCTCCCTGATGACATTTATGCCGGGCACCGCATGGTACAGCGAATAAAGGCCGAAGTTAGGGCCCAGGGCGAGCCAAATGAATATCGCAAAGCCTACTGCCCACGGGAGCATCTTCCTGCCGTTTTTGTAGATGGCCAACGCGGCCAATGCGATGACAACGTAGCCTATGTAGGCGACCTTTTCCACGGGATCAGGGGCGAATATGCTGTTGTATATGCCTGCCGGCACGCCCGAAGAGTAGAATATCCCGTTGTAGTAGCTGGGTATGAACAGTCCGCCCAGGGAGGCGCTCCACTGGACATTGGATGCATGGGTATTGATGTAGTTTGCTGTGCCCAACCCTCCGGGCTGCGTTATTGAATGCAGCAACGGTATGAAGTTCCATGAACCGATTGCAAACGCAAATACCACAAACAGGACCATAGATACAAGAAATCCCAGCTTTAGCAGGTTTCTTCTCGTATCCTTGATCAAGAGGTACATCACGATCAGCAGTACGAGCGCGAGGGACAGCATTATCGTCTGCTCCACGTTCCCCATGAGCGTAGTGAGCGCAAATGACGCGGACATCCCGACAATGTTTACCAGCCTTCTGTCGTTGTTCACTATCTTCAGGAAGAAGTATATGGAAAGCGGGATCCACTCTATCTGCATGAAATGTATGTGCGAATACGATTGGGCTATGTGTAATGCGCTAAATGCGAATACAAAACCGGATATAAGCGATGCATAGCTGTTTTTCGTAAGGTAGTCGGCAAGTACATACATCGTAAGCCCCGAAAGAGCGAAGCCCAGGAGGAACATTACGTTATAAGCGAAGGGCGTGCCGAACGCCTGGAATGGGGCGGATACTATGCCAAGCAACGGGGATATCGTGGAATAGGCAAGATTGACCCCGATGGGCCAGAATATCATATTGGTGTAAAACACATTTGTATGCAGGTTGAATACCGCATACTTTACCCACCAGATGTCCCAGAGGTTCTGGTACGTGTCCGCGCCGGTGCCTGGCGCAAACTTGGTCATGTGGAGGGTTATGGGATAGAACATGATTAGCGCCACCACAAGGAAGAAAGCAAAAACGGAGATGCATGTTATGTAGCCGCCCCGTGATTTTTTGCCCCGCGTGCCCGTACGTTTGTTCCGCAACCCTGAAACCTGGCTCTGAATTGAAAGCTCCTTGTCCTTGCTGCGGTTCTCGTCCAATACAGCAGATGCGCTGGAATCCCCCACCATTTGACCATCTGTAAATAAATATAATTCATGTAGATTATTAAAGCACATATTTAAATTACTACGGCATGATCGCGCATGGACATTCGCAATACATACGTTTATAAATGAGGGCAAGAATATTATACCGGTCAGATGTCCGGCGATGCCCCAAAAGGATATGTAAGGCATGCGCTTGTGGCGGTATTCGTTATTGCCGCGCTGTTCGGCGCGGTGTCGGCTGCGTCCGCAGCAGGCAATGCTTCAGATTCCAATGCCAACATTACCAACAGCTCTGCCACGCGCTCGTACAGCAGCCCCTGCAGGCCCCGAACTATTCATCAAGCGGCGCGCCCCAGCAGCAGGTCGTTGTGAACCTGAATTACGGCAAAAACGTAAGGACGCAGTCCAAAACGAACGCGGTAAGCATAGGCATCGTGATAATAGGCGTTGTAGGGATAATGGGCGGCGCCAATTACAACAGGAAGACGTCCCGCAGGGGCAGGAAAAGGAAGATGAGTTAATCGTCATCGATTGAATCCGCACTATCCTCGTGCCCGTTGGCGTATGTGCCGTTTATGGTGTCGTGTATCAGCGCGGCCTTTAGTTTTCCAATTTTTTCCACAGCCATCAATTCCTCCACGTCTGCGTTCGCTATCCCTTTTATGCTTTTGAAGTGCTTGAGCAACGCCCTGGAGAGCTTTGGGCCCACTCCCGGGATGTTTCCTACCACATACTCCTGGAATTGGCTTGTTGTACGGGCCCTGTTCCCGCCTTTCAGCGAGGGTTCCCTAACATCCTTGAACTGCTCGTGCCTTGCCATCCCCGCTATTATCTCGGCTGTGTTCCTCGGGGTGTATGTGTGTATTACCTCTATCCCGTAATCTATGTACAGCGAGGCTATGGCGCCGTTTATGGCGCTGTTCTTCAGCCTGAAGTAGTCCGAATCCCCCTCCAGTATGAGTATCGGGAATTCATAGTTCTCCTTAAGCCCCTTTACCTGTTCAAAGAGCCTTCCATTCATCACGGAGCTTTCAAAATCGTATACTGTTTTGCGTTCTATGCAGACCCTGTCTGATATCACGTAGTCTCCTACGGGGACTGTCCTGAATTCAAGATCCACGCCGCTGGCCTCCAGAACACTTATAAGTTCGGCATTGTGCTCCCTGTTGTCTATTATCACCTTCGCCGCGTTTGTCCTCATTTGCACACCTATTAATTAAAACCATAGCGTTAATGATATATACGCGTTGTAAGTATTAAAATTGTTTATGCGCCTATGGTTTCATGGGTTCGTATGGCCGCATGGATGGTGTCACCTGTGTATGACTTCTCTGACCTTACCATAATAATACCAACACTGAACGAAGGGGAAAACATGCAAAGGCTGGTGCGCTCCATAACGAAGAAATACAGGGGCGCAAGCATAATCGTTGCGGATGACGGTTCAACAGACAATACAAAGGTAATCGTGGAGGCCTTTTCAAGGAGGCACAGGGGCAACGTCATGTTCCTTGACAGAAAGCGCAGCAAGGTCCACGGACTTACCGCGAGCGTGCTTGACGGCGCGCTGGCTGCCCATACAAAGAAGATAATAGTAATGGACGGCGACATGCAGCACCCCTTTGAAAAGGTGGGGGATCTTGCAAGGGCGCTTGACGATTACGATATGGCTATAGGGGTGAGAAGCACGGTAAAGGACTGGGGCATGTCCCGCAGGATAATATCCAAATGCATGACCCTGTTCGTACACTCCGTTTTCAGGCTCAGGAGGCTGAACACCTGCAATGACATGATGTCCGGATTTTTCGGCATACGCACAAAGCTCTTCAGGTCATTGATAAATGAAAACAAGAAATCGTTTGTTCCCGAGGGCTACAAGGTAATGCTCGACATCCTGAGAACAGCGGATAGGACGGTGCGCGTGAAGGAGGTGCGTTACAGCACCTTCCATTTGAGAAGGCACGGAAAGTCCAAGCTCGGGATCGGCCAGGCGGTGAACACGCTGAAGTCGACGTTCAGATAGGAGCAGCGTGGCGATTCACGCAGTCCTTGCCGCGGCGTTCCGCATGAATTCCACGAAAAGCGGAGCGGGCCTTTCAGGCTTGGATTTGAGTTCCGGATGCGCCTGCGTTCCAAGGCCGTATGAATCCTTCCATTCTATCATCTCCACCAATTTCCCGTCGGGGGTTGTTGCACTTATCCTCATTCCAAGCACGTCGAACAGCTCCCCATACGAATTGTTGAACTCGTACCTGTGCCTGTGCCTTTCGTATACAAGATCCTGCCCGTATGCCCTGAACGCGTACGTTCCCTGCCTTATCTTCGCGGGCCAGGAGCCAAGCCTCATCGTGCCGCCCATCTCTGTTATATTTTTCTGCGACTCCATTATGTCTATGACCTTTTCGTTTGTATCCGGATTGAATTCGGTCGAATCCGCAAGACCCATATTTGCTACGTTACGCGCGAACTCTATGGCCATGAGCTGCATGCCGAGGCATATCCCGAAATACGGGATCCTGCTGACCCTTGAATACTCTATCGCGTTTATCATGCCGTTTATGCCCCTGGATCCGAAACCTCCCGGAACAAGGATCCCGTCAAAGCCTTTCAGTTGGTTGCATACGCCCTCCCTTCCGTCCTCAAGGGCCTCCGAATCTATCCATTTTACGTTTGCGTTCACTCCAACATGTGAGGAGGAATGCACGAGCGCCTCCTTTATGCTCACGTACGAATCGTGAAGGTTCACGTACTTGCCGACCACTGCGATGTTTATAGCGTTTTTGCGTCCGTCCATCCTCTTTATGCAATCCGTCCATTCCCCGAGCTTTTTCTCGTTTACCCTGCTTCCCTCAAGGCCCAGTTTCCCGAGCAGCAGCTTATCGAATCCGTTTTCCATGAAGGTCAACGGCACCGTATATATGTTCTTTGTGTCCCTGTTGTCTATTATGTTCTCTGGGGGCAGGTTCGCGAAAAGGGCTATTTTGTTGCGCGCCTTTTCCAGCAGCCTGCCCGCCGACCTTGTGACTATGAAGTCGGGCTGTATTCCCACCTGCATCATGGACCTTAATGCCAGCTGCGTGGGCTTGGTCTTCTGCTCACCGACCACCTCAAGCTCCGGTATGTATGTCAGCGCAACGAACACCACCTCGTTTCTCAGGCTCAACTCCCTCAGCGCCTCTATGAAGTAGCTGTTCTCTATGTCGCCGACCGTGCCGCCCACCTCTATGAGCATCACGTCAAGATCGTTCTCCTTTGCGACATGCTTTATCTTCTCCAGTATCAGCCCGGTGAGGTGCGGTATTATCTGCACGTCGCTCCCAAGATAGTCGCCGCGCCGCTCCTTTGCGATTATCTCGCTGAACAGCTTTCCGCCCGTCAGGGACAGCGAGCCGCTCAGGTCCCTGTTGAGGAATCTCTCATAAGTGCCGAAATCCATGTCCACCTCGCTTTTGTCATCGAGCACAAAAACCTCGCCGTGCTTGATCGGGTTCATGGTGCCGCAGTCAGAATTTAGATAGCCGTCGAATTTAAGCGGCAGGGTGTTCAAATCGTATAAGGAGAGCACCTTTGCTATGGAAGAGGAAACCACACCCTTCCCTATCCCGCTCAACAGGGATCCCATCACAACAAGATATTTGGTTCGCACATACTGTTTCTGATTAATGCTTTAAAAGCCTTTTTAGGGAATCGTGTTGCCTTTCATACACTGGTTTGCGCGATAGTAATTTATTAATTATGCAATTGCACAGAATCAGTATGGACGGGTACGACGACAGGCCATTAAGGACGTTCATAGCCGTGGACATGCCCAGTGAAATAAAGGAAAAACTCTACTTCGCGGTAAAGGGGCTGCCCTCTCGCGGGATAAGGCCGGTTGCAATTGACAACATGCACATAACCCTATTTTTCCTTGGAATGGTAAAAAACGCCGACATTGAAAAAATAAGGGATTTGATCGATGGACTGGATCATGGCCCGTTCAGGGTTTCGGTATCGGGAATCGGTGCTTTCTCGGCAAAGCACCCGCGCATACTGTTTGCCGGTGTGTCAGACGGCAGGGAGGAACTAAAAAGCATATACAGATCGCTTTCTGGCGGCATAAGGAATCTAGGAATAGCGATAGATGACAAGGAATACCTTCCGCACATAACCGTGGCAAGAATCCGCAAATCTGGGAATAACGGGATAATAAACAGCTTCATAAACGAAAATTCCGGGAGGGATTTCGGCAGCTTCGTGTGCGATTCGGTAAAGCTGAAGGGCAGCACGCTTACAGGCGCGGGGCCGATATATACGGACATACATGCAGCGCGTTTCCGGCAACAGGGCAAACTTTAATAAACAGTACATCCTAAATAAACAGTACATCCTATTTAGATATTACATAGGCATGGCTGGTACTTCATGGCTGGGTATGGCAAAAAGACCTCAAAGGCAAGCCCTTTCGCATACATAGGCGTAGTAATACTCCTGATAGCGATTCTGGTTCTTGCATATTTGGTAATCAACGCAAGCACAAATCCCGGCGCGAACCTCAGGAAGCAGCAGACCTTCAACATCGTAAACCTTTCGAACTCAACAGTGAACAGGACCAAGTTGATACTCCTTTCGGATCTCAAGAAGTCCCTGAATTTAAGCTCCTTCAGCATATCCTACGTTTCTGACAACGCGAGCAGGGTTGTCCAGGGCCAGGGCAGCTTTACCCTTAACATTGCAAGCGTCAGGACCATAAACTCGTACCATGCAAACAACTACAGTGTCACGATATACAAAAACACCACCACATACACTGATGCAAACACCGGCGAGCTGCTATCCAAGAACGTATCCGGCATATATTACTATAGCAAGGCAAACATGCAGATAGAGTGCGCAAACCATACAACAATCAACACAGCGGGGGCCGAAAACACAACCTTGGATTGCGGCCACGGAATACAGAATAATTATTACCTGCTTCAATTTCCTTACTACGCCAAAAACATAAGTAAGCTCGGCATACTTGTAATCGAGGGCAATATTACGTACACCGGCACCAAGGCGATAGCGAACAGGAGCTGCGACAACTTCGTGTTTTCCAACATTACGAACGCGAACCTCCTCCTGAACTACAGCGTTGTGGATTTATGCTTAGATTCCGAATACGGAATACCACTGTACATCAGGGGCACGAACATAATACAGAGGGTGCCTAATAAGACAATTATATGGACGATGTCCCAGTTCGCTACGAATGCCTCAGCATCGGACTTCATCGTTCCAGAGCAATACCTGAGAGCCACGAAAACGCAGTAGCGCCGCAGATTTATCTTTTGTATAGCTTCAATCTTGATCCTTCCATCTTTCGCTTTCCTCCTTTTTCATTTCGCTCTCGAAGTTCTCTATGGTCATCTTGTTTATCAGCTCCCCGGGCCTGTACAGCCGGTCCTCCATGAGTATGTTATACGTGGTTCCGAGCTTCGCGTCGAAGGCAACGTGCCTTACATCCGAGCCGAACAGGTCGACCTCGACCAATTTTATGCCGTTATCGATGAATAGGTCAGAAAGTCCGTCCAGCATTGAAGAGAAACCCTCCTGGTTGCTCTGCATTCCTATCATCCTTGCCTCGATGTTGGGCTTATTCCTCCTTAATTGGCGCACGAACGCCATCAGTTTGTCCTTTATGGACCTGTCGTACTTGAAGAATCTGCAGACCATCAGCCTTCTCGTATTGACATCGTAGGCGCTTACTGCGCTGTCGTAGGTCAGGTTCGGAGCTGCTACGTACCTGCATTCCGTCTCGTCCTTGTAGTGTATCTCCTTTGACCCCCCGACCTCCAGGTACTGCGAGTTCGAATACTCGTCCATCCTGCTTTTGGACATGTGGACGCGATCCTTGAAGTTGTGTCTGTATACATCCTTGCTTATGTCGTTTTTCGCTTCCCTTTTAAGTATAGCCTCGAAACTCAATGCACCCACCATAAAGATATATAAACCTAATTATTCATAATCCTAACGTTATATATTTAGCGTTGCTTATTTAGCAGTTTCTCCTAAATCTTCGAGTGGATCCATGAAAATAGAAAGCTTAGATGAAGACAACAAGGCATTCAGGTTCGTGTTGAAGGATGCGACAAACAGCTATGCAAATGCATTGAGGCGCGCCGCGACAAACCACGTGAAGTGCTTCGCGATAGACACCATAACGTTTTACGAGAACTCAAGCGCGATATTCGACGAGTACATAGCGCACAGGATAGGGCTCATACCCATAAGGACCCCAAGCACAGGCTATTCCGACGAGGACGAGATACTTTTCACTCTTGAAGCAGAGGGGCCGAAGACCGTTTACTCCAAGGAACTTGAGGGCAAGGACAATGAGGTAAAGGTAGCGAACGACAATATACCCATAATAAAGCTGGCGGAGGGGCAGAAGCTCAGGATCGACTGCAAGGCGATAATGGGCAGCGGATCAAAGCACGCGAAATTCCAGCCCGGGCTAATAACATACGAGCAAAGCGATGACAATACGTTCAATTTCTATGTGGAAACATTTGGTCAGATGCCACCCAAAGAAATAATTAATAAGGCTTTCAGCGCAATTAAGGATGAACTGAAGGACATCGGGAAGGAAGTAAAGAAGATCAAATAAATGCGGGGGTGGCAGAGGATGGCCAAATGCGCAGGACTGAGGTGCAATTCATCGCGCAGAACTCCTGTGTCTTTAGAGACTGCGTGAGTTCAAATCTCACCCCCCGCAATCCCACAATGATTAAAAAATGATGATAGAAATGCCCACAAAAGAGGCGCCTAAAAGAACCGATAAGATACTGAGGATTGAACAAGAGGATTTTAAGAAATATTTCATAGACTATGGGACTTACGGAATAAACCTCACAAATACTATGCTGGCAGGTGATGCCTGCAATTGTAGAATAAAAGATAGGGAAGGCAATACTGTTGGTTATGTTGCTAATTTAGAAAAGGACCAAAAAACAGGGAAAGTAATTGCGCTTGTGGTTGAAAAGGATCCGGATTTTCACTACAGCTAAAATAAGCCACATACGGGGTTTAGCCCGATACAAGGCATAAAAGATTTTAGAGTGATGCTATGGATTTCAATGAAGGCTTAAAAAACGATGATGCAATGAGCATGATACTAAACGCCTACAGCTCACTTCCAGCAAGGATGGTTTGATCATACAGTGTATGAAATGATTAAATTCGAAAATCCCGTGATAAAGCAATTGCTGGATGAGTACAAGCCATTATACGGATTGGATCATGCATTGAGTATAATGGGATGGGATCTTTGGACTTATATGCCAAGAGGCGGAACAGAAAGCAGAGGACAGGCAACATCGCAAATCTTGCTTGTCTACCGGCGATTCTTTCTAGAGGACAAATTCAAATCCCTGGTCTTAAAGGCGAAGGAAATCGAAGGCCTTAACGATTTTGAAAAGGGCGTAGTGAGGTCCCTTAACAGGGAGCTCAAAATCATGGACCTACCATCAGAGCTATTGGAAAGAGAAGCAATGGCAAAAACGAAAGCACTTACAGCATGGGAATCGGCAAGAAAAAAATCGGACTTCAAAATGTTTAGCCCACATCTTGACAGCATAATCGAAATAGAGAGGGAAAAGGCCGAAAAACTCGGTTATGAAGAACATCCCTACAATGCGTTGATTGATCGTTACGAGGAAGGGATGAATGTCAAGAAACTAGATGGCGTATTCTCCACGCTGGTACCAAAGCTCAAAAAAATCCTTGATGGTCTAGAAAAAAATTCCCCGTTTGAACATGAATCTGAATTGGATTCTGCAGGATACGATAAGGAACGCATGAAGATAGTAAATGAGGAGCTGTTGAAAACGATGGGTTTCGACTTCAATAAATTTAGGATGGATGTATCAGCACACCCCTTTACAATCATGGTAGGCCCTGGAGATGTGAGGATAACTACAAAATACGAGGGCGGCGGCTTCAAGAGGTCTATATTCCCCACAATACATGAGGCTGGTCATGCCACATATAACCTTGCTATAGATCCGACACTTGGCGGCACGCCAATATTTTCAGGAGCGTCACTTGGCATCCATGAATCGCAATCTAGATTTTTTGAGAACATGATAGGGAGGAGCAAAGAGTTCACTCAATTGATAATGCCAATCCTGAAAGGCAATCTTGGACTGCAAGGATACGACGAAAACGATATCTATTACTACTTCAATAACGTAAAAAGAGGCTTCATAAGGATGGAGGCGGACGAGCTGACATATAATTTCCACATAGCATTGCGTTATGATCTGGAAAAATCTATAATGGAAGGCAAGGTAAACACCAATGAACTACCGGAACTGTGGAATTCAAAAATGGAGGAATACCTCGGGATAAGTCCTAAAAGTGATAGTGAGGGTATACTGCAGGATGTACATTGGACTAGTGGATTTGGTTACTTCCCTACATATGCCCTAGGCAACATAGTTTCTGGAATTGTGCTGTACTGGGCCAGAAAGGAGATCAAGGACTTCGGTATGCTTATCGGATCCGGGAAACTGCAGCCGATAAAGGAATGGCTGATGGCAAAGATACACAGATTTGGAGGCACATATTCGCCGAGCGAATTGCTTAAAAGATCGTTCAACGAGGACTACAATCCTGAATATCTAATAAGTTATTTGGAGGAAAAGTATCTGGGCGATGTTGGGCATGGCAACCGTGTATAGGAGCGAGACCGCGAAATTCAGGGACATACTGCTGCCCTTCTGCAAGGGGGAGGAACTGGACATAGGATATGGCGGCGATCCGATAAGGCCGGAGGCGATCGCCATAGATCTAGACAAGCCATATGCGTATACCGGCGATTCCCCGCAGCATCTCTCCGGCGATGCGTTCGACCTGAGATAGTTCCAGAACGGCGCATTCGATTACGTCTATTCCTCGCATTTGCTGGAGGACTTCCAGGACAAGGTCACTGTTCTGCAGAAATGGCTTCGTGTATTGAAGCCCAACGGCCATCTCATCCTATTGCTTCCTGACGAGAAGCGATTCAGGGCGCACTGCGAAAAGGCAAAGATGCCTTACAACAATCATCATGCGGATCCCAAATTCTCCCTTGGTTCGATCAAGAGGGTTCTGGGAAGGCTGAGGGTGGAGATAGTGAAGGAATATTCGGTGCTCGAATGCAAGGACGAGGAATCGGATTACAACTTCGCTGTGATCGCTAGAAAAGCGGAGGAGGCCAAATGAGCATTTGATCCATGATTGCTAAAAAGAAAAACGGCCTGTCGCACGGAAGTAAGCTTAACGGCAATCCAAGGAAATTAATATATATCTTGTTTTTAGAATATTCTTACATATTTTCTGATGAAAGCTGCAGGCCTGATCTAAACAAAGGAGTAACTCTTATTCCTAGGTAGATAGCAATGAGGACCAACGTTGAAAAATCTAATGTCAAGGAATGGATTGCCGCCCTTGAGGAGGCATCAAAGGGGGAGCGCTACCAAAAGCTGTGGAGGAAGGCCAACAGGCTTGTGGACGTGCCCACAAGGAAGAGGATAGAGGTGAACCTTTCGAAGATAGACGAGAACACCAAAGAGGGCGACAACGTGCTGGTACCCGGAAAGGTGCTCTCAAGCGGTTCCATAAAACACAGGGTGAACATCGCAGCCATAGAGTTCTCGCAGCAGGCGCTTAGAGGCCTGAAAGGCGCGAACTGCAACATAATGGGCATAAGGGAGATGGTCAAGTCTGAAAAAATCAGGCTAATAACATAAGGTAACGATATGAAGAACGAGGATTACAAGGATTACGCGGTTTACGATGCGAGCGACAAGGTGCTAGGAAGGCTATCCAGCATCGTCGCGAAGGAGCTGATGAACGGGAAGAAAGTCGCGGTGATCAATGCTGAAAGGGCGTTCATAAGCGGCAGCAAGAGGGACATATTGCACAGGTATCAGGTAAGGCTCGGCCTTCAGGAGAAGGAGAATCCCGAACACTCGCCGCATTGGCCAAGAAGGCCCGACATGCTCGTGAGGAGGATAATAAGGGGAATGCTCCCGTACCACAAGAAGCCCTCGGGAAAAGCGGCATACAAGCGATTGAGGGTGTTCATAGGCAGGCCCAAACTGCTGGAGGGCGCAAAGGCCATAGAGATAAAATCCAAAAAGCCCAAGAGCCTGTATGTGGGTTATATTTATATTAATGAATTGTCAAAGCTTCTAGGATACGACAAATTAAAGTGATTCATGAATGGCAGATGCAAAGCAAACAGAACCAGTGGCGGAACAGCAGGAGCAGAAGAAACCAGCAAGGAAGAGGACCACATCTAGAAGGAAGACACCCGCTGCAAAAAAAGCATCGGAAAAGCCAGAGTTCGTGAAGAGCAAGAGGAAGAGCGCCGTTGCAAGGGCCTCCGCAAGGAACGGGACCGGGAAAATAAAACTGAACGGATTCGACATAAACATATTCGAGCCTGTAGAGTTAAGGCGATTGATGCTGGAGCCTTTGCATGCATCAAAGGCCGCGCAGGAGCAGGCGAGGCGCACGGACATAAAGATAAGCGTGCACGGGGGAGGGCAGAGCTCCCAGGCGCAGGCGGTGAGGGGCGCGATAGCGAAGAGCATAGTCGCGGTGTCGAAGAGCGATTCCATAAAAGAGGAGTTCATGCGTTACGACAGGTTCATGCTGATAGACGATTCGAGGAGGGTCGAGCCCAAGAAGTTCAAGGGTCCGAAGGCGAGGGCAAGATTCCAAAAATCATATAGATGATACAATGATGATGCCGGTCAGATGTTTCAGCTGCGGTGCGGTCGTGGCGGACAAGTGGGACGAGTACAACAAGCGAGTGAACCAAGATCACGAAAAGGCGGACAAGGTGCTTGACGAGCTTGGCGTGAAGAGGTATTGCTGCAGGCGCATGTTCATAAGCAACGTAGAGCTCATAGACGAGTTTATACAATTCGGAAGGAAGTGATGTATTCGTTTTTTGTTTAAAATGTATGGGTAAATGATTTGTTATAATCGGGGCAGGAGAGATTTGAACTCTCGACCCCCAGCACCCCATGCTGGTATCATACCAAACTAGACCACTGCCCCAAGTCTTTTATATCCTTTCTCCCAATAATTTAATAATCATACGTGCATTAGGTAGCATGGAATATTCACGTAACATAGGTAGGCATGGGGTGCCAGCGACCCGGGAAAGCTCTACGGCTTCGGGAATTCAAAAATTCGTTGGAAATCTCAACGGCCCGAGGGTGTTTGAATGAGCGAAGACGAACTATTGGCAAACCAGAACGATTATCTAGAGGCGGGAATACATATAGCGACGAAGACGAAGAGCCCGGGAATGAAGAGATTCATATACAAGGTAAGGGAGGACGGACTGTATCTGCTCGACCTCAAGACGATAAACGACAGGATAAAGGTGGCGGCAAACATGATAGCGAGATACGAGCCGAAGGACATCGTAGTCACCGCATCAAGGATATACGCCATTGTTGCTGCGCAGAAGTTTGCTGAGATAATAGAGGCGAAGTTCATAAAGGGGAGAGTAACTCCTGGAATCTTCACGAATCCCACAAGGGAGGATTTCATGGAGCCCAAGCTCATAATAATCAGCGACTCCAGGAACGAAAAGCAGGCGATAAAGGAGGCAAGCAAGGTGAACGTTCCGATAATCGCGCTGAGCGATACCGACAATTCGACCAAATTCATCGATTTGATAATACCCGCGAACAACAGAGGAAGAAGATCGCTAGCGTTCATATACTATCTTCTCTCGAGGGAGGTGCTGAAGGCAAGGGGCACTATAAAAAGCAACGAGGAGTTCAGCCATGCCCCGAACGACTTCGAGGCGGTGGTGGAAACAAAGCAGCACTCCAGATAGGCGCAATGATGTTCAGACGGGAAGGAATGGGTGAAAAGATGAAGACCAGGAACTTTATAGCGAGTGAGATCAGGAGAACAAGAAAGCTGATCAGGATGGCAATGAGGAGGAACCCAACTACGGTATCGGAGTCCCGGAGATATCTACAGATACTGAGAAGGGAGGCAAGGGAGTTGAGGAAGGCGACCAAACTCGTTCTTGCATTGGTTATAGGATAGGGTTGAATTGATCCAAGGCACAGGTGCGCGCGGGTTTTACAACAGCGTTTAGTTTCATATGCCTATGTAGGCTGCAGCAGCGGCAAGGAAGGCAATGAGCGCTATCCCCATCGCCACAAGGCTCATGTTCCTTGAAAGCTTGAAGAATGCAGCAGATTTCCTTCCTGACAGGAATTTCACAGCAACGTATGCAAGCATGACGTCGGCAATGGCTATAGGCACTATGTACACCACATTGTATGCGAACGGCTGGTAGAGGAAGAACATGTATATGCTTATCAGTATGGACTCCGCATAAAGCAGGAAGGCGTATTGCGATGCCCTTTTGGTGCCTATCCTGTACACAAGATTCCTTGACTTCCTGGCCTTGGAATCGCCAGCGTAATCCCTTACCATGCCGTGTATTTCCCTTCCCAAACCTGCAAGGAATATCACTATGCATATAAGCAGTATGTTTATGCCCACGGCTTTCGCCACGACATAACTGCCGTATATGAAAGGTATCACCATGGAGAATGCTATGTAGACATTTCCTACCAGCAGCATGTCCTTGAGCCTGTAGCTGTACAGTATCGCGAGCACCGCGAAGATGAACGCTATTATTAGAGCTGCGAGGTTAATGAACGCGCTTGCAAGTACACCTATCACGAAGCATGACATAGCTATGTACGCCGCCTCGCTCCTTTTTATTGCTCCACTTACTATGGGCCTGCCCATCCTTTTGTTTGCCCTGTCGGACTCTACATCATAGTAATCGTTTATCGCGAACGAACCCATGCTTATGAATATGGGGGTGACAAGGCTGAGCGCGAGCACGTAAGGCACCGGTATGAGGCCGGAGATCAGTTCGGCTGCAATAACCGCCATGACCAGCATCGCACTGTGCTCTATCCTTGTAAGGCGCATTACCGCGATTATTTTGTTCATACAAAACAGATGTGTTGCTAATAAATAAATATGCTACTAATTGGTATGGAGATGCATGGCTATGAAGCAGCAGGCCGCGGTCGAATTCATAATAACATATTCATGGGCCATATTGGCCATATCCATATTCGTTATCACGGTATTCCTGCTGTCCGGCACGAGGCCGCCGCAGACCTACATACAATCCACATGCAGCATACAGCCTTTGATCCCGTGCACCGAATCCCTTCTCGGATACAACTACAACGGCCCCATGCAATATTACGTGGTTTTCAAGAACGAGCTGGGCTCGGTGCTCTATTTCCCTCCGAATTCCATTAACGTTACTGTCGCGAACATAGGGAGCAGCGGATCCTCCCACAGCCCGGGCGACTGCGTGCCTAATTTCGCGAGCGAGGGATCCACGGTGCTTTGCAGTGCGGCAATAGGCTGGAACCCCAAGCCAAGCATAGGGTCAAGGCAGATAATGGATTTCGTTATTGCATACAACATATGCGGCACGGGCAGCGCGGCATCATGCGAAAAGGGCTTATATAAATCCTCTGGCTACTCGATACAGGGCGTGGCACCCGTGGGCATAGACATAAACAACGTGAAATTCTCTACAGACCCTGCATCAAGTGGTGTCATAGTGCTCGGCGGGATAGTCTACTTCGATGGCACCTCGGCATACATGGCATCGGGCAACTATATCATATACGCACAACCCGGATCCGAATTCAAGTTCTCCTCATGGGGGGCAAATGCCCCAGTAGCTGATCATGGGTCGCAGAATACTACTTTAATCCTTACATCCAACGCGGTAGTGTCTGCAAACTTCATATCCGGATGACATGATCATCTGCGCCTTCTCCGCGGTCTCCTTTGCCTCAGCCTTGTGCCCCTTTTTCTTGTAGTCTTTGTAGCGACCTCAAGTTCCTCGATTGCCCCGGTGAACTCGCTAAGTGCGTCTCTCGTGGTGTTTATGAGGAGCGCAAGGCCGGTGAAGCCGGATATAACCGTTATGGAGAGGGCAGCAAGGTAAAGCGCGAAATTAGCATTTGACACGTAGGAAAGGCCCGAACTGTGGACCTCTATCAGTCCGACTATAAACATAATCCACAATGCAGTGCCCCCTATGGCAAGCTCGCCATACGAGTGCTTGAATATGATTTTTATAGTGGCATAAATCACCCATAGGACTCCGCCGTATGCGAAAAGCACCACTATGGGCTCTATGTCGGATTTCACGAACAGGAGCGGCAGTATGAATGCGACTATGCCAAGCACTACGGACATGAGCCATATTGCGGTGTACCTGGAATGGCTTTTGTGCTCGAACTCGTTCATGAACTTTACCGAAGACACGTGCGAGCCGAAGAAGCTCGATGCTATGGTCGCGATTGCTATGAATATAAGCAGAAGCCAGAAGGAAAGGTAGCCCGTGTAGTTGCTGGTCGCGAGCGTCCCCCTTAGTATGCTGAATGTCAGCCCCATCGATATTACTATGGCTATGGTAACCAAGGCAAGCCCCAATGTCCTCCTGTAAGACATGCCCCAGTACCTCTTGACGTGCTTTCTGGCATAGTCCATACTATTCCCCTTACCATTAAAGCAATTAAGCTTAAAAAGTCTTTCGGACGGATATCCAAAAAGCAAAGATATATATTCCAAATTTATGAAATATATAGCGGTGAAATAATGGCAGAAAAACTTGCAGACCATAAAAACGAATTCATTGAGGTGTCGAAAACCTCGGGTGCTTTGGGAATAAGCGGAGACACGGTGCTAAAGAGCAAGAGGGAATCCCCTTACTTCATGAACATGGGAAAATTCAATTCAGGATCCACGACATCCACTCTGGCAATCGCATATGCGGATGTCATAGCAGAGCATTTTAAAGACAAACCTAATTTGCTGCTTTATGGGATACCGGAAAAGGGCGTGGGATTCCTGTCAGCTGTAACTGTAAAACTATGGGAAGAACATAAAATAGATGCAAAGTGGTTTTTCACAAGAAAGGAGGCAAAAACATACGGGGAGGCGACAAACCTGTCAAAGAATGAATTGGCAAAGGGCATGGTTGTGGGCGGGATGCCAACAGGCGAAAGCAACATAGTGGCATTGGACGACGTGCTTACGACATCAAAGACCAAATATGAGGCAATAGAAACAATCAATCGTTTGGTAGACAATCCAAAAATTGTCGGTTTCGTTATAGGGGTTGACAGACAGGAAGTAGACACTGACAGCAGCAGGAGAAGCGCGTTGGAGAAGTTCGTAAGTAACACAGGCATACCTGTATACTCAATAACAACAGCGACAGAAATGTACCATCACATAAGCGTTGGTGCCTCGGAAGAAGAAAGGAAAAACCTTGACAGGATGGCGAAATACATACGCGTATACGGCACATCAGAGGCAAGGCGGGAAATAGAATTCAATCCATCCAACGATGTCATAAAGGTGTATACAAGCATAATCCCAGCATGCGATATGTCAAGCATCGCAAGCTTTGACAGGCTTGTCAGTGAGACCCATAAGCTTGAGGGCATAGGCGGCTACAAAATAGGATTCGAGTTGGCTTTGACTCACGGCCTTCCCAATGTGGTCGAAACCGTAAGGAAGCATACGGACAAACCCATAATCTACGACCACCAGAAAGCCGCGACAGACATACCGGACACGGCCAAGAAGTTCATGAGGATCATGAAGGACGTGAACATAGATGCCGTTATACTGTTCCCGCATTCCGGGCCTGAAACTGAAAGGGCATGGGTATACAGGGCCTTCGAAAATGACATCAAGGTCATAGTTGGAGGCATAATGACCCATCCTTCTTACAAAGAGAGCGAGGGCGGCTTCATATTGGATGAGGGGACATTGGATATGTACAGAATAGGCGCAGCTGCAGGAGTCACTGGGTTCGTTGTCCCGGGAACGAAGCCTGAGGAGATTAAATCAGTAATTGAAGCCCTTGCCGCAGATACCTCGCTTCCGACAGCATTGACATTGTATACTCCGGGAATCAAGGCGCAGGGAGGCAAGCTGGAAGAGATCAAAAAAGTCATAGGCAGGAACGACTGGCATGCGATAATTGGAAGGGCGATAGCAAATGCCCCTAACGGCGAATACGGAAAAGCGGCGGAAGAAAACATAGAGCAGCTTCTAAGGGCATAAATTTATTTCGAGGGACTCGATGACTGAGGAAACAACAGCCAGCACAAGAAGGCACATAGACCCACATGTGCATTGCAGGGACTGGCTGGAGCATAAGAAGGCCACAATAGATGAGGTGATGCGGCTTGCAAGAGGTCAGGGCGTATATGCCATATTCGACATGCCGAACACCATGCCACCAGTCACAACCAAAAGGCTGGTTGAAAGAAGGCTGCACACCGCAAGGGACGAGGGATGCATTGACGGTTATTATCTATACATAGGCGCGACAAGCAATCCAGGACAGCTTAGGGAGGCCGTTGCTGTTGCAAAAAGCAACGAAAAGGTAGTCAGGATAAAGCTTTATGCAGGCAGGTCCACAGGGGATCTTTCTGTCCTTGACGAAGATGAACAAAGACTTGTGTATCGCATACTGAGCAGTGAGGGTTACAGGGGCGCAATAGCAGTCCATTGCGAGGAGGAAAAACTCGGAAGGCCGGAGCTGTGGATTCCGGAAAGGCCCGCAACATGGAATCTTGCAAAGCCCCCGGAAATGGAGATAAAGGGGGTTGAGAACCAGATAAAATTCGTGATGGAAGCCGGCTTTGAGGGCCACCTGCACATATGCCACATATCCACACCGGAAGCCGTCGAGATCGTTGATCATGCAAGGAGGAAAATAAGGATAAGCTGCGGCTCGACGCCGCACCATCTCACTCTTTCCACGGATGACATGCAGGAGGAGAACGGAATGATGTACAAGGTCAACCCTCCCATTAGAGATAAACGCATGATGCTAAGGCTCGGGGAGCTGCTTAGGGAGGGAAAAATAGACTGGATAGAGACGGACCATGCACCGCACCTGGAGGAGAAAACCTATAGCTCGTTCAGGCAACCGGGTTCGTTTATGTCGGGCATAAGGAGCCTTGAAAATTATTCCACGTTCATAAAAGGCCTTGCGAATCAGGGATACTCGAAAGAAGATATAGAAAGACTGACGTATTCCAACATAAAGAACGTTTTCGCTAAAGTAGTTGAATAAGATGGCCGGGAATATTGTATACGCGCACAAGGAGAATAAGCCTGGATCGAAAGTAATAGAGGAACGGCTTCCAAGCCTTGGGCTCAAGGATAAAACCAAACTGCTCAGGGGCGCGTTAAACATAGAGTACTTCAAGGATATCACAAGGCCTATGCTGTACAGAATATGCAGCAAAGAGGGGGACCCTGCCGAAGCCGTCCACGATCTTATACTGCAAACAATGCACGAGCAAAGACATTTCTCCAAGCTGCTCTCGCCGTTCTTCGCACCTCCCAAAAATCTTACCATCAGCGTCAACGGGATAGATGTAATCCCGTTCGGCACGGCTGCAGGGCTGGACAAGAACGGGGACGCACTGGCGGTATTGGGGCAGATATTCGGTTTCCAGGAGTCTGGCACTGTTGTTCTTTACCCCAGAAAAGGAAACAAAAAACCAAGAGTGGCAGTTGACGAGATGAACTTCGGCCTGTACAACGCGCAGGGATTTCCGAGCAAGGGATTGGAATACTTCATCGACAACATATCGGAATACAGGAGAAACGGCGGCAATGGCATCGTATATGCCAGCGTATGCGGCCTGCCGCTCTCGGAAAAGAACGCGGTACCCACGGCCATGGAGGAGATGGAGACACTGGTCACGAAGCTGAGGCCTTTCGTCGACGGGTTCGTATGGAATCCGTTTTCCCCGAATACCGCAGCATTGACGAAGCTGAGGCACCCGGTAATCTTCTACAAGACCGCGCAGCTAATGACGCAACTGGCCCCGAATAAATTGAGGCTTGTCAAGATGGGACCATACGAACCCGAGGAAACATACAACGCATTGAACCTGATCGGGAAATTCCTTGATGGCGGGGGCCATGGCATTGTAACCACAAATACAAAAACGTTCCCAAAGGACCGGCTTCCCGAACACGTAAGGGAAGACTGGGGATATTCGAGCGCAGGAAGAAGCGGGGAATTTTTGAGGGAATACAGGATGAGAAGCATAAGAGATACAAGGAGGGCATTTCCCGATGCGGTGATAATAGGCACCGGCGGAATAAGCACGCCGCATGACGCCTACAGCACATTCAAAGCCGGGGCAACAATGATAGAGGGATACACCTCGTACACTTTCCTAGGCCCCTGTCTAGTTACATGGCTCATGAGGGGCATATCTGAGGATCTGGAATTGGATGGATTTGACAATTTGAAACAGTTGCAAATGGTAGTCAAGGATCTTGCCAAAAGGAATATATCCCCCAGACATGACTTACTCATATACTGAGGGGTATTGGATTCCCCACCGGTACCGATGTTACTGTTGCAAGGAATATGGGAACTGCAAAGGGCATCGCATTCAGATAATCAAAAGTATCAGGTTCCCAACCAGTACCGATGTTACTGTTGCAAGGAATATGGGAACTGCAAAGGGCATCGCATCCTTGTAGACCGGCAGCTTTGCCTTGAGTTTGAGTTTTTTCGCCTGCCTTGCCACATCATCGGTTACCAGCCTGCCGAAGCCCCTGATTTTTTTCTCCATCGCCCTTATTTTCCTGCTGTCCATCAGGTTGAACGCTATTATGTCGCCCTCCTCCAGCTGCGATATCTCAACGGGTCTTATCATGGAAAGCTGTATGGGCATGGAAAACAGCATAACGAAAAACGAGCCGACAAGGATCACAGAAAGCAGTATTATGCCGGTATAGCTCGTCCCTATGATGGATGTTATGAAAAGCATGAACGCAAGGTATGCAACTGCCGATAAAAGGGCCATCAGCGCGTTTTTCATCGTTATGAATGATGTTACCGGCCTCCCGAGCACCTTTGCAGCCTTTGGTATGTAATACAATGGAACGACTATCATGGCTATTATCCCGGTATTTATCGCAAGCGAAAGCGCGAAAGGCATGCCGAGCTGGCTTGCGCTTGCAAGGATGACGGGAAAACGCTGCAACGGTATTACCAGCGAGATTGCCGCAAATTCAATCACGTCCGCGGCCCCCAGCTGGCCTATCCTGTAGATTACATATCCGATTCCCAAAATCACTAGAGACGCAGAAATGCTGACCGAGATTGTCTTCAGGTTGAAATACAGAATAGTAAGCACGAATCCGTATGCGAGCGTGGCGTATGCAAAAACGGACGGGACGTTCCTCCTGTTGAAGACGTCGTACAGCATGTAGATCAGCGCTATGGCAATTGCACTGAATATTCTCAAAAGGTACAATTGCATAGGATCATGAGGTTGTGGCGATATCGCGAGCCGATCAGGCGGTATGCTTTTTCATCTTGGATTCTACCTTCTCCCAGTCTATGTTGTCGACCAGTGCGTTAAGGTATGAGGCCCTATCCGGACCGAACTTGTGGTAGTATGCGTGTTCGAAGGTGTCTATGGCAACCAACGGGATTGACCCTACAATTCCGCCCTGGTTGTGCGCGTCGAACATGACGTTCCTGAGCTTCCCGTCGGTCATGGAGTCTATGGCAAGCACGGCCCATCCCCTTCCCGATTTTCCTGCGGCTATGAAATCGCTTTTCCATTCGTCGAACGATCCGAAATCCTCGTTTATCTTTTTTATGATGCTCATGTTGTTGTTGTGGGTGCCGTTTCCCCCCATGGTGTCCCAATAAACTTCATGGAGTATCATCCCGTTCGAGTTCCATGTTTCCTCAAGCTTTAGATTCCTATAAGAGCTGCCGTTGACGTTTGCCTTGGACCTGTCCACGGTCTTCAGTTCGTTCTCTATCTCGTTCCTTTTGTTTACATAGCCGGCATAGTGCTTGTCATGGTGCCAAGTATATGTCTCCTTGTCCATTACCTCCTGCACCCTCTCGTATCCTACCGGCATGTCCTTTACTTTGTGGTTTGCTTCGCTATTGCTCATTTCGTTCACCCTTAATAGTTAAGGCACATAAACTATTAAAAGACTTTTTTCTGATACTTAGTCTAATTGTTCAATGTTATCCATTCCGCTCGTTTTAGGTGCGCTTATGATGAATTACAAAAGCATAGAGGAGAAGTGGCAGAGGGCATGGGCCGACGCGAAGGTATTCGAGGTAGAGCCGAACGACAGAAAGCCGTTGCTTGTAACCGCCGCTTTTCCGTACGTGAATTCCCCTCAGCACATAGGGCACGTAAGGACTTACGGAACCGCAGACACGTATGCAAGGTACATGCGCATGATGAGTTTCAACGTGCTGTACCCCATGGCATTCCATGCGAGCGGAGTTCCCATACTTGCATTTGCTAAGCGCATCAAGAACAACGACAGGGAGCTGATGGAGGAGCTCAAGATATTCCATGTTCCTGAAGGCGAGATAGAGAAGATGGTCGATCCGAACTACATGGCTGATTACTTCATCAAGGAGATGGAAACAGGGATGAAGGCCGCAGGCTACGGGATAGACTGGAGAAGGAAATTCGTTTCCATAGAGCCGATATTCAGCAAGCTGGTAGAATGGCAGTTCCTAAAGCTCAAGGAGAAAGGCTATATCACAAAGGGCAAATATCCGGTAGGCTGGTGCCCTAACGAAAACCAGACTGTGGGCCAGCATGATACGAAACACGACGTGCATCCTGAGATAGAGCAGATTACGGTGGTGAAATTCAAGGATGCTGAGTCTGACGCATTCTTCGGCTGCGCTACATACAGGCCGGAAACAATATACGGGGTTACGAACATATTCATAGACAGGAATTCGCCATACGTGGTCGCAAAACTGAATGGCGATAGGTATTACCTGTCAAAGGCGGCAGCGGAGAACTTAAAGTACCAGGCAGATCTTGAGGTAGAAAGCGAGATAACAGCGGAGCAGCTCATGAAAAGGAACGCGATAAACCCGATAAACGGCAATACCATACCAATACTTCCGGGATTCTTTGTCAAGGCTGAGATAGGGACGGGAGTTGTAATGAGCGTGCCAGCGCATGCGCCTTTTGACTATGTTGCATTGCAGAGGCTTAAGAAGGAGAATTATCCGATGCCGGAGATGGAGTACAAAAGGGTGCTCGAGATAGAAAAGAGCGGGGATGTGGGGATAGGAAGGTCCCTCTCGGATGTGAACTCGGGGAGGGCCAGGCCGGTGCATCCGGAGATACCCGCACTGGCGTATCTTGAGATACTGAATACGAACGAGGACGCGATAGACGACATGATAGAGTTCGCCACGAAGCTTCTTTATAGGGAGGAATCGCACTGGGGCGTGATGCTTGTAGACGACTACAAAAACATGAAGGAGCCGGAGGCGAGGGACCTCATAAAGAAAAAATTAATCGAATCGAACAACGCTACAGAGATGTACGTATTGAGCAACGACGAAGAGGTGTATTGCAGATGTGGGTGGAAAGTTGTTGTGAACATAGTGGACCAGTGGTTCATCAATTACGGAGACAGCGACTGGAAAAAGCTCGCAAGGGCGTGCCTTGGCAACATGAGGATATACCCTAAAAAACTGAGGCTTAACTTCGAGAACGTCATAGAGTGGCTGAATCTGAGGGCCGCAGAAAGGAAGCAGGGGCTTGGCACCGTATTCCCGTTCGACAATACGTCCATAATAGAGTCGCTTTCCGATTCTACGCTATACATGTGCTTCTACACATTCGATTACATATTGAGGAACGAGAAGATAAAGCCGGAACAGCTGAAGCCGGAGTTCTTTGACTACGTATTGCTATCAAATGGCGATCTTGCAGAGGTCGCGAAGTCAACGGGCATAAGCGACCACATAATAGGCAAATGCAAGGAATCGTTCGAATACTGGTATAGCAACACATCGCGCCATTCCGCTCCGGACCTGATACCGAACCATCTTACAATGTACATATTCAACCATTGCGGGCTCATGAAGGAGCGGTACTGGCCGAAACGAATAGTCGTGAACGGATTCGTCAATTACGAGGGCGAGAAGATGAGCAAGAGCCTGGGGAACATAGTGCCGCTTTCCGACGGAATAGCGAAGTTCGGAGCTGATCCGATGCGCTTCATAGAGATAACAGGCGCCGACCTGGACACGGATACGGAATTCAGCATGGACGGCGTGAACAGCATATACGCAAGGAACGATTTCATACTAAAGATGATACAGTCCATGCATTCAAGCAAGAGCAAGGAGCTGTCGCACATCGACTACTGGCTCTATTCCAAGCTCAATTCGAAGATAAGGAGCGCCACGCAGTTCATGGACAACCTCAACCTCAAGGGATCGTATACCGAGATATACTACAATTCGGTGAACGAGCTGAAGAAATATACAGAAAGAGGGGGAAACAACGAGATAGTCATGAGGGACTTTCTTGAAAAGATGGTGCTCATGCTCGCACCGGCGATGCCCCACGTTGCCGAGGAATACTGGAGCACCCTCGGCAAGAACACCCTTGCCGCGCAGGAACAATGGCCGAATGCTGACGAGCAGATGATAAACCTTGACGAGGAGCTGATAGAGGAAATAATCGACAACACGATAAACGACGTAAGGCAGAGCATAGAGCTCACCAGGAAGATGGACGCCAACAGGGGCAAGAACGTCAAGAGGATAAAGCTGATAATGGCAAGCCAGTGGAAGGTCAGGGCATACAACATAATAGCAAAGACGAGGAACATGAATTCGACAATAAACAGCAAGGAGCTGGAGGGCGTGGAGAAGAATGCCATCTCGAAGTACCTCGCGCAGTTCACCAAGAGACTGAATATGCTTTCCGAAAGGAGGGAGCTCGACATGGGCGCCCTTCAGAGGGCATTCCTCGAGGCAAAGGACTACATAAGGGACAAGTTCAGCGCAGAAATAGGGATAGAGGATGAAGAACAGTCCAAATCGGAGAGGGCGTTCAGGGCCCTTCCTGAAAAGCCGTGCATAGACGTGACCTGGGGTTAGGATGTCTTCCAAAAACAAAGGGCTCCTGGGCAGGTACGACCTTTTCATATTCGACTGGGACGGCACTTTAAGCAGCATGAGGGTTTTATTGAGGGCCAACGAGAGCCTTAAGAGGGCGCTCCACATCTGGAACAAGGACAGCAGCATAAAAGACCTCAGCACAATGAACCACGATCTCAAAGAAAGGATAAGGGGCGAGGAGCGAAGGAATGACATCCTTACGTTCCTTTTCGACGTATTCCTCAACTTCAGCAGGCCGAAGCTGCACAACGACTCCGTAAAAATGCTGAAGATCATGAGAGGCAGGGGCAAAAAGACCGCGGTATTCTCCAACAGCGGGGGCCACAGGCTTGCAACCGAAATACATTACCTCGGGA
>CAZFUA010000001.1:0-30570 GCA_964521995.1 Microcaldota archaeon | reverse complement strand
AATTAGACGAAGGACTGTCTTTACGTCAGTTTGCTAAACTTTGCAAAAGTCCCGAATATTGCAGTATCTACGCGTATCAATAATATCAGGTTTTGCGGCCCCTCATCGCAATGAACAGCATTACTATGATCGCAACCACTATAAGTGCTATAATTACATAAAAAAAAGGATTTGTGCCCACTTTCGCTTTGCTTACACCGGTATTGGATACGGTAGTTATGTATGTAATGGACGGTACAGTCGTACTGCCTAACGATGTGGTGGCTGTTGAATGCTTAGTGGTTGTGGTGCTGGATGTATTCTGAATGCTCTGAACGACGTCCAATTCGAACGTAGCAGCATTTACAAACGCGCCGGTACTGTTACCTGCCAATGTTATATTGTATGTTCCCGGCTCGGTGGTGGCACCCAAGAATATGTACATTACTCCACCGGTTGGTGGATTTCCGAAATTTTCAGTCAGGAGTACTGTTATGTTGTCATTTGAACTTAACTGCTTTTCTGCTACGACATACAGATTAGTCCCAAAAGTATAGTACCCATTGGACAATGTAAGGTTGTAATTCGTTGATACGCTGCCTCCTGGGAGCAGGGTTGCGGAATATTTAGACAATGTAATGTTTTCAACTCCTGTATAAGCATAACTTGTATTTATGAGTAGTAGAAGTGGTACCAATCCTATGGCGAACATTATCAAAGATCTGCTATTCATAAAATCCTACCGAATCAACACACTATTGGCAAGCTATATAATCTAGTTATATAATCCCTCACAAGAATTATATAATTTTCTAAATTCTACGGTAATACTGGCTATCATTGGAAGTATCACCCTAAAATGATAAGAATAAAAACATATCTACAGTCAATATATCTAAAGTACCATTCAATTGCCAATTGGCGGGAAACATGCAAAAATTAACCGAGCACGAATCAGGGGTCAATCATTCATCGAACCCGGTCCTACGCACCGACTTAAACGAAAGCCTTAATGCTTTATCCCTTCAGGTCCAAGAAAATGCCAAGATCATGGAGTATGCTGCCTCGCTCAACAGCAGGTTCAGCGATAAGCCTACTGCGGCCATAGATGTAATAAACGCGATAAAGCTGATATCAGAATCAATGCAAAAAGTGGTAAAAGATCTTGACCCTGCAAAACAGCATCAGATAACTGCAAAACAGCGTCAGCTAACTACCGAAAACCAAAAAACGATAATAAACATACTCGACACCACAAACAGCTTCAAAGAAAATTCAAATTCAATCAGATTTATATTGGGCATCGCAATGATTGCCGATGCCGTAACTGGTGACAACACACAGTATAATGCACTGTTAAGAAATACGCTTGAAACAATAAACAGCGTATTCAGAATTTTCATAAATCAGGGGAAAGAAGAAACAGCAGCAAAGGCGGTATATGAGGATATCCCTGTAGCCGCGAGCACATTTCGCAGGCCCGACCTTGTAAAAGACATGGCAGAGCTGTACAAGAAATTATTAATCAGCACGACAAGCACCGCAACAAACGGATTCAATGCAAATGGTTCTAACAAGTAACCCGTATACTTAATGTATCCTTGTCCCTGATGCATGTTTTAAAATAAGGTCCAATTTGAATAGGTTCCCTATATATGCTTCTTTTCCGCCGCTCTCTATGAATTTTACACATGCCTCTATTTTTGGCCTTATTGTTCCATCCTCAAAACGACCAACCTTTCTTTTGATTTCTCCAGCCCTAATCTCTTTTATTTTTCCTGTTTTCTTTTCGTAGTCCAAATAAAGGCAATCTGCATCCGTAAGTATTACTATGGTATCTGCTCCTATAAGGGTTGCCAGCAGTTGCGCGGTGCGATCCTTATCAATTACCGCATCAACACCTGAGAAAACCATGCCTTTCTTTACAGTAGGTACACCACCACCTCCGCACGTTATTACAATGTTTTTTCCAACAGCCTCCCTGATGCTTTTTATCTCAAGTATGCTTTTCGGTTGCGGCGACGCTACGACGCGCCTATAACCATAGACTGTTTTTATATAATCAAAGGAATCTAGCTTCAGCTCGTTTTCCAGTTCCTTCCTTGTATAAAACGGCCCAATGGGTTTGGAAGGCTTTTTGAATGCAGGATCACCCTCGCCTACCAATATGTGCGAGAGTATTACACATACATCCCTATTCAATTTTGCTGCTCCAAGCTCATTCCTCAATGCTGTCTCAATCATGGTGCCGATAAGCGCCTGCGTTTCCGAATTTATCGCATAAAGCGGCAACTTAGACATATATCGCTTTGAATGCTCATTCCTCATCAATTCGTCGCCAACCTGCGAGCCGTTACCGTGCGTTATCACAACATTGTATTTTGCATTTTTGCACAGTTTGGCTATGTCCTTTGAAATCCGTCTTATATTGCTGTTCTCCATGGAAAAAGACTGATTCCCTGAAGGGCTAAGAAGTGCATTACCACCAAGTGCGATAACGATTGTTTTCATTTAATCAATACTTATTATAAGTTATAAAGATTACAAGTAAATCTATTAAGAGGTATTCGAATGATAAAATTAATAATATGCGATATCGGTGGTGTAATAGACACGTTTGGCGAGATAGAATACATTTCATACATAACAAAAAAATTCAAGCTTGATCCTGTAGAGTTCAGAGCCATACTCGCCCCGCTAATAAGCAAGATGGAAGTGGGTAAAATGGGCATTAATGAAGCTGAAAGTATCTTGTCCAAAAAGTTCAATATAAGCACAAGGCAACTGGAATGGAACAAGTCATTTGAAAGGCTTAACAAGTTAAACAAGGATGTGGTAAAGTTAATAAACAGCCTTTCAAAAAGGTACAAGATGGCATTGCTTACAAACGTGAGCAGAAGCAGGCACGTCGTAAAGATGAGAACACTGATAAAAGGCATAAAATACGATAGGGTATTTGCATCCTGTTATCTAAAAATGGCAAAACCCGATCCAAAAATATATCAGTTTGTACTGAAAAAGATGGGGGCAAAACCAAAGGAAGCAATATTCATAGACAACCTTGAAATGAATGTCCAAGGGGCAAGAAGAGTGGGTATAAAATCAATAAGATTTACAAATTACAAAAATCTTGTAAAGCAGTTGAGGTCATTGGGAATAAATTGATAAAATGAACTTGAACGCTTATGTCGAAAAAATATTTGCAGGAAGGTGGATCGCAGGATATTATCTGCAAGATGCACTTGACAGGACGAAGACATTCAATTCAAAAGGGATATCCACAATAATAAACTTTTTAGGAGAGGATATCCGCGACGAAGAAAAGACGAAAAATTCAGTCGAGAAGTACATAGATTTGATTGACGGGATAAAAAAGCAGAAACTAAGGGCAAGTATCTCAATAAAATTGACACAAATAGGATTATTAATAAACTACAAAAAGGCGTTTTCAAATTACGTAAAAATAGCAAGGTATGCAAAATCATCAAGAATATTCGTTTGGCTCGACATGGAAGGCCCGGAAAACGTAGATGCCGCAATAAAGATGTACGAAAGCGCGTTACAGTACGGAAACGTTGGTATCTGTATACAGTCTTATCTAAAAAGGAGCGAAACTGACGTAGAAGACCTTGTAAAGAAAAAAGCAGTAATAAGGCTAGTAAAGGGGGCTTACAAAATAAAATCAGAAGGCATTGTCTTCAAATCAAGAAGGGCAGTTAATTCAAATTACATGCGCATTATGCGATTTTTATTCTTAAAATCAAGGAGATTCATGATAGCGACTCATGATTCTAGGATAATAGAAGAGGCGATAAAGCTAAACAAAAAACAAAGAAAAGACGTAACGTTTGCAATGCTAAATGGTATAAGAAATAGGTATGCTGTGCATCTTGCAAAGTCTGGACAGAAGGTATCTGCATACGTGCCTTTCGGAAGCGAATGGCTAGACTATGGGTTGAGAAGAATAACAGAAGAAAGGCACCTCATGTTAATAATAAGATCCTTATTCGAGAAGCAGGGTCTATAAACCATTTAAATATCTTGAAACCAATTATTAATTTGATACAGCCCCGTCATCTAGTGGCCAAGGATAGCGGGCTTTGGACCCGTTTACATCGGTTCGAATCCGGTCGGGGCTATTAAATAAACAAAGGCTTTAAATTCCTGAAAAGGGGAATAAATAGGGATTGAATGCCAAGGAGAGCGAATAATTACGGTACTGCGTTAAATCGAGTTAAAGCGCTGAATACAAAAGCAGACAAATTTTTCGAATCCGGCAATTTTAATTCTGCAGTTTCTGCATACTTGAAATCGATAAAATTGTGCGGTTCTAACCCGATAAACAGCAAGTTTGAGTTGTGTCTGGCAGATGCCTACAACGGCATGGGGCATACATTAAGGTCTAAGTACCAGTTCAATAAGTCAAAAAGGTTCCAAACGAAAGCCCTAACCCTGTACAAGAGGATTGCTAGTAAAAATCCTAATCTAAGGCCAAAGCTTGCAATATCTCTTCATTATATGGGTGATATCTTGGCAGATCTGAAAGACCTAGACAAATCCCTATCCAACTACAAAGAGGAACTAAAAATAGCAAGACAACTCTATTCGGAAAACAGAAACAAACACTTAAACTTATTGGTGCACGGTTTGAACGGTATCGCATACAGGCTTGCGGATAAAAAAGACTTTAATGGCGCAATTTCCTATTTCAGCGAGTCACTCAAGTGTCAGAAGCGCACAGGAAAAAAAAGGAAAGACAGAAAAAAAGTTTATCCAAACTTGTCGTGGACGTATCATGGCATCGGCACAACATTACTTAAGAAAAACGATCTGAACGGTGCAATACAAAAACTTAAGAAAGCCTTGGCAATGAGGGAAGAAATAGCCTCGCATAAAAACATGCGCTACGTTATTGCACTCAAGAACACGCTATATAAATTGGGCGAAGCGTACTCGAAGAAAAATGCACCGCGCGAAGCAAAGAAATACTTCGGCGATGCGCTTAGAATAGTCAAAGATCCTAAATACAAGAAACAGGTATCTTCGTCTAAGGCCATGGCCGAGAAAAGGCAGATTCAGGGGAACATGGAAAAACTCTAAGCATTTGTCCATATTGTTTGGGTATTTTTATGGTCGAAAAAGTATACTGGCTTGACGCATACAAAAAAGAACTTGATTCTGTAGTCACTGCAACACTGTCTAATGGCATAGAACTTGATAAGACCATATTTTATCCTACTGGCGGCGGCCAACCATGCGACACCGGAACCATAACAGTAAATGGAAGTGCATATAACGTAACGGATGTTAAAAAATTGGAGGACTCTATAGTCCACTTCCTGGATAAACAACCCGATTTTTACGATGGGGATACTGTTCGCTGCAAGATAGATTGGGACAGGAGATACGCACACATGCGTTATCATACCGCGACCCATGTTGTTGGGGGTTTGGCAACAGCAAAATACGGTGCAATGTTCACGGGTGGGCAGATATATACCGATCGGTCTCGGTTTGATTTTGATCTAAAATCTCTTGACAGGAAACTTGCACTTGAAATCGTAGAGGAATCGCAGCAGATCATAGATAAGAACTTGGATGTTGTTTCGAAAATTCTGACTAAGGAAGAAGCAGTGTCAATACCGAACCTGGCAAGGACCCTTCCGGGGAACGAACTGATGGAAAAACTCTCATCGTTCAGGGTCGTGGAAATAATGGATTTCGACATGCAGCTTGACGGTGGTACCCATGTGTTGAATACAAAGGAAGTCGGAACCATCGAATTGTCGAACTTTGAGAACAAGGGCTCTAAAAGGAAGAGGATGGAAATAAAAATAAAGCAGCTATAAGTCCTTCGTGTCCTTATCCACGTTCTTGTGCTGGTACCTGAAGCATGCCTCCTTCACTGTTTTCAAAGACAAGGTCGCGCACTTCAATCTTGCAGGACCTGGATCTATCCCTAAAAGATCTATTATCGTTTTCAGCCCCGTCTCTTCTATGTCACTAAGGCTTTTCCCTTTTATGAAGTCCGTAAGCATGCTTGCGGAGGCCATGCTTATTGCACATCCTGAACCGTCGAATTTTACATCAGTTATAATATTGTCCTTTATGTTAAGATAAACAGTTATGTCATCTCCGCACAGTGGATTGTTCTCGTGCATGCTGGTGCTTGGATCGCTTATCTCCCCTTTGTTGTGCGGTTTTTCATAGTGCGCTATTATCTCCTCTGCATAAATATCTATCGGCAAAATATCATCCTACCTTAAATATTTTCTTCACTTTGTCTATTGCCACTGCCGCGGCATCTATTTCTGATTCCTTGTTGTATATGTAAAAGCTCATTCTCGACAATGCGGAAATGCCTAACTTTTGGGTCACCAAAGGCATCGCGCAGTGATGGCCTGCCCTTATGGCTATTCCCTCCGAATCAAATATCTGCGCCACATCATGTGAATGCACTTTGTCTATACTGAACGAAACAACGCCCGCCCTGCCCTCAATGTCCTTTTTATCAGGTCCGTAAACTGTAACCTCATTTATGCCTGACAACCTATCCAATGCGTATTCTGCAAGCCTTTTCTCGTGGTTTCTTATGTTTTCCATCCCTATTTTATTGAGATAATCTATTGCGGCGCTGAAGCCTATGGCTCCTGATATATCCGGTGTTCCAGCCTCAAATTTCCATGGCAGGTCGTTCCACGAGTAAGAATCATATCTTACGCTTTTTATCATGTCACCTCCCCCAAATACCGGCTCCATGCTGTTTAAAAGCTCCTCCCGTGCCTGCAGTACCCCTATCCCTGTGGGTCCGAGCATCTTGTGCGCGGAAAAGGCGTAGAAGTCAGAACCAATATCCTTTACATCCACGCTCATATGCGGAGTTGACTGTGCGCCGTCTACGAGCACTACCGCACCTTGCCTATGCGCTTTTTTGGCTATGTCTTTCACGTCATTTATCGTTCCGAGCACATTCGATGCCTGTGTTACTGCGACTATTTTCGGGTTTTTCCCAAGCATGTCGTCAAGGCTGTCCATGTCGAGTTTGTACGTGTTTACATCCACGTTTATGTAGTCCAGCACCGCCCCTTTCCTTTTTGCAAGCAGCATCCACGGCACCATATTGCTGTGGTGCTCCATCTCTGATATAAGTATATGGTCACCCTTGCCTATATTATCCTCGCCCCACGACAACGCCACAATGTTTATGGCTTCGGTTGTGTTCCTCACGTACACGATTTCCCGCATCGAGGACGCATTTATCAGTTCTGCAACTTTGACCTTTGATTCTACATACTTTTCTGTGGCCTTTTCAGCTATTTTGTATATGCCTCGATGTATGTTCGCGTTGTAATTCCTGTAGTAATCATCAATCGCATCCAGTACCTGCTTTGGTTTCTGCGATGTGGCTGCATTGTCCAGGTATACTAGCCGCTTGCCATTCATGCTGGTTTCCATAATGGGAAAATCTCTCCTTATGGAGTTCACATCGAATCCAAGCTCTTGCACATGGGCCACCATAATATCTTCTGAAATAAAAGCCCTACTTCAAGTAGGAATCGTATCCATCCTTTTCAAGCTTTTCTATAAGTTCCTGTCCTCCCTCATCGACTATCCTGCCATCTGCCATTACATGTACAAACTGTGGTTTTATGTAGGAAAGTATCCTGCTGTAGTGCGTGATTATCAGAAGCCCCATGTTGCTTTTGCTCGATATGTTGTTCACGGCCTCGGACACGGTCCTTATTGCATCTATGTCCAACCCTGAATCTGGTTCGTCAAGGATTGCTATCTTTGGTTTAAGTATTGACAGCTGAAGCACCTCCGCCTTTTTCTTCTCCCCACCTGAAAATCCTTGATTGAGGGACCTGCCCAGAAAATCCTCGCCCATTTTGAGTTCGTTTATGTTTGCCTTTATATCCTTCATGAACTCCTTTGTGCTTTGTGCGGTTTCCCCGTAAGACTGCCTTGCCAGGTGAAGGAAGTTTATAAATCCAACACCCTCAACCTCCACGGGGTTCTGAAACTGCAAAAAGAGCCCGAGTTTTGCCCTTTTGTCGGCGGTCATGCCCAATATGCTATTTCCGTCGACAAGTATATCTCCTCCTGTAACTACGGATTTCGGATGCCCCATTATGGTTCTTGCAAGTGTGCTTTTCCCAGACCCATTCGGGCCCATTATTACATGCGTTTCTCCCTGCTTTACGTTCAGATTTATTCCCTTTATTATGTGTTTTCCCTCAACATTGACGTTCAGGTCCTTTATTTCCAATATCATCAAATCACTATCTGACTATAAACGTACAATTGAATTTCTTGTTGCTCTGGCACATCGTGCACATTATCCTTTGTGCATTTTCCTCATCCTTTGAATTCATTTTCTCTACAAACATCTTCAATGAGTTCTCATCGATGTTAACATCCCTAAATTTGTCCGAATTGCCGCTCAGATACTTGCTTATCGCGGCCTGCGTCGTACCAAGCATGACCGCAGCTTGCTGTTGCCTTATCCCGTATTCATTTACCATCATCTTGGCAGCCTTCAACCTGAATGCAGGGATAAAGAACTTCATCACCCTCTCGTAGTTTGTAACCATATTCACTACCTAAGATTTCCTATATTTATAATGGCCCTTAAACATGTCAATATCCGCTGAATCGGATATCCCAATCCACATGTTCCTCATGTCCATGTTGGGTATGGCACCATAAATTTTGTCTTGCAGTTTGCTGTTTATTAATGACATTGACAATCCCTTCATTATGTCGTTATGGAATTTTGACAGGCAGCTCGCGAAGAATCCTGTAACGAGAAGCCTCCTTACTCCTATTTCGTCTATGCCCTTCGACATCAAATAGAAAACGGACTCGGGATCCACCGGTGCGGTTGCCGAAGAATGAGTGGCCTTTACGTCGTTCTCGTCTACCGACATATCGGGAAGCCCGTCTATCTTCGCGCCTTTGTCAAGCAGTATTCCCCTTTCATGCACGTAGGATCTGGCCTTCTCCGCACCCTTTTTCAGCTTCGCAAAACCCTTGAGTATGCAAAAAGACGTATCCGTAAGCGCTGCCTTGGATTCGAGGCTTGCGTTCGTGTACGGCGCTACATTGACTATATGGGTTTCAATATCGAATCTTTGGGGCCCGGATCCAAACACAACCTCAGTTACATCTACTCTGCTTCTTGTCTTGTCTGCCTCTATCGTACTTCTTGCCCTTGTATAAGCGGCACCATTGTAGACAGAGTTTATCCTAATGTGCGAATTTTCCCCCGTTCTGTTTTTGCAGAACGACAAGCCCAATGTGTTACGATCCTCATTGTGCAGGGCGTTAAGCTCGATATCCGATCCCTCTTCCGAATAAATCTCGTGTATGGTGGCCAGCGAGGTAGGTGCATCGGTAGCCGATCCGTAGTATTCGAACAGGTTTAACTTTGCATTTTTACCCGCTCTTATAATTATCTTGGCGTTGAGCGGTCTGTTTGAGTTGAGCATTAGCATATTTATATCCGCAGACTTCCCATCAGGCACGTCTATTATAACATACCTTTCGGCCTTCGCATTTATGTAGGCTATATACTTGTCCTCGCTGTTACTGTGCAATCCCCCACCTACAACTGAATCTCCAGCCTTTTCAATTCTTATAAATTCATTGCCCTGCGCAAGGAAGTCTGAGCTCCCAAGAGCCATATCAAACTTTATGCCTGTCTTACCTATCCATTCGCCGCCCAAACTCTTTAAGGCACTGCCATTGGTTGCCATATCCTTGTTGGCTTCAAAACTCTTCAGATCGAAGGGTATGTTTATATAATGTCTCTTATAAAGTTCGCTAGTTTCCTGTGGCAGACTTTCATACATTTTAATGGCATTTTCTATGAACTCTTTATAACTCTTCAATCCATCACCTGTGTGGTGCATAATAAACACGTGCAAGTTAATGTGCTAACTAATTCACCCTACAGAATTCGACATATCAAGTTTGATAAGCCGTCTTAACTCAAGCGAATATTCAAGCGGTAATGCCCTAGCGAGCGGATCAAGGAATCCCAATACAACTGTAGTGAGCGCCTCCTCTTCGCTCAGCCCCCTGGACATTAAATAGAATAATTGTTCCTCGCCCACCTTCCCGGTGCTTGCCTCGTGCGTTATTGTAGCGTCATCCCTATTTACTTCCATATATGGATAGGTGTTCGTCTTGGATTCTTCATCAAGCAACAGTGCATCACACCTTACTGTTGACTTCACATTTGAGGCGTTCTTGCCTATGTGCAGCAAACCGCGATATGTCGTGACGCCGTCACCTGAGGAGACGCTCTTCGATATTATCTGAGAAGTGGTGTCCGGCGCAAGATGGTATATCTTCCCCCCAGAGTCCTGCACCTGTTTCGGGCCCGCAACTGCAATTGACATTATTTCTCCTCTTGCACCCCTCTCCTTCAGGAATACTGACGGATACTTCATGTTAAGCTTGCTTCCTATGTTGCCATCGATCCATTCAACATGCGCATTCTCATAGGCAAATGCTCTTTGAGTGACGAGGTTGTAAACATTCTTGGACCAGTTCTGAATTGTCACATACCTTATGTGTGCGTTCTTGTGCGCTACAAGTTCAACTACTGCGGAATGCAATGACGAGCTCATATATATCGGAGCGGTGCAGTTATGTACTACGATATTTTCTGCAACATAACTTTCATTTTCTTCTACGCTGAAATTGTAGACAGGAAGATTACTTACCTGTTTACTGTTTATACTTTTTATTGGTACAAATGCATAATTTTCTGTTATCTTAGCATAAGAAACAAGTTTTTGAGTGCCAAGCAAATTGAGCATTTGAAGGTATTCGTACCTACTTGTACCTGTCTTTATTATTATCTTGAAATCAATTAAAGATGCAAACTGCTGTAGATACTCACCACCAACATATATTACATACATTGTATGCCTGTTTCCTTGTCTAGTTGCCTTGTTTATAGAACTGAATATATTACATCTTAGAAGCATATCCCTAATTTGCACAGCAAGACGCTTAGATATTGTGTTTATACGGAACATCCTTTTCTTCCCCCAGGCATACTGCTTATACATAAAGCTACCATCTCCCCGCCAGAATCCTTTTATCAATTCTGCTTGCTTTAATGAATCTTCAAGCATTGCCCATTTTGGTACATGCTTAAGAAACGCACCATTTCCAAACTGCTCTGCAAAGAACGTTGCAGCAATCGTAGAGCATAAGATTACACTTATACTATTATTGTATTCTTTTTGGATTATGGGCTTTTTGTTAAAATATCGTTCAAGCAAAATTACAGCATCTTCAATGAATTCTGTTCCGTCCTTATTAAAAGTAAACGATAAATAATGCCCATTCATTATACCACCCTCTGACAGATAATAGCCTATAAGCCTGAAGAAATCCTTATCTGTTTGTATATCAAGAATAGTACTTACTGTAGACCATCTTCTTTTTGAATTTATAATAAAACTCTTCTTATTATTTGACTTTACTGTTCTGTCTATAGGTATCGCTATATAATCATGCCTTCTTAAGTCCTTTGCCTTGACCCATTCAGTACTCCAATTTGTATTTTTGTATTCTTCTCTCGATCTCTTTGAAACAAGAAACGGGTGCTCATCTGTAGTTTGTATCGTACATGTCGAATCCCCAAAGTAAGTTATCACGTATAAGGCACCAGTGTGCGGTCTTACTTGAGTGTGGTATACCCTCTTGTAAGTGCCATCATGCGTTAAAACCTCCTCCCCGACATTTATATCCTCAATATTTATTTCACCATTCTTAGTAATTACTTTAGTACCTGCAACAAAACAGCCTTCAATATACGTTACGTCCGCGCCCTCCTCTGCTATGATTAGCGTTCTCTCAAACTGTCCCGCTTTCTCGGCATTTATCCTGAAATAAGCCTGAAGCGGCATCTTCATCTTAACGCCCTTTGGTAGGTATATGAACGAACCTCCAGACCACACTGCAGTATTCAGCGCCGCAAACTTGTTGTCCGTTGGTGGTATTACGGTGCCGAAGTATTTCTTCATAAGTTCGGGATATTTCTTTACAGCCTCGTCAGTACTGGTGAATATGACTCCGTCTTTTGCAAGGTCCTCTCTTATGTGCGAATATACAACCTCAGAGTCGTACTGCGCCTCTGCACCTGCAAAAAACTTCCTTTCTGCTTCTGGTATGCCGAGCTTGTCGAATGTGTCCTTTATCTCCTTTGGGACCGATTCCCATGTATTTCCCTTCTTGTCCGTCGGCTTCAGGTAATAGTAAATGTCATTGTAGTCTATGTCGTTCAGGTTGCCCCCCCATTGGGGAGTAGGTTTGCTAATGAACTGCTTGTACCCTACTAACCTCTTCTCCAGCATCCACTCAGGCTCACCCTTCATTGCCGATATCTCCCTTACGACATCCTCAGAAATACCTTTCTTTGTCTTGAATTTATACTCGAAAGTATCATTGAATCCGTATGCCCTCTTGTACTCCTCCTCTCCAACGACTACGCTTTCTGCACCTAGATTCGAATCTGGCATGACATCACAATATTATAACTCAGTTATAAAGTTTTTTCAAAGTATTTAAACTTTACGCAACAGACCAATAACAGAAATACAAGAATTGCATATAACCGATAATGGTTGGCTGATTGGAAACACCCTAGTTTGCATGTGGTATCTTTTGCAATGTACAAAGTTGGCTTTACAAAAGATACGGTTTAACAGAAAAGCATGCGAATTCCAATAAGGATAAATACATTAACAGAGAAAGTAGTCCGCTTATTTTGAAAAGTGATTTACATGGCAAAGAACAAGTTTACTAATGAATCTACCTATGAAAGTTACCTTGCAAGCGGCAGGGAGCAGGAATTCGACAAGCTTTTCGATGACGCCGTTGAGACCGCAAAAATGACATTAGGGTCCAGGCATCCAATGTATATAAATGGCAAAGAGATATACTCGACAGAAGTGCTTGAGGAAAGATCCCCAATAGACGGGACAGCAATAGGGAAATTCCAAAAAGGCACCAAAGAGCATGCACAGCTTGCGATAGAGGCCGCACAAAACGCATTCAAGTCGTGGTCTTGTACGGATTACAAAAAGCGCGTAGCTATATTCAGGAATGCAGCTTACATACTTTCAAAAAGGAAATTCGAGATATCTGCAGTGCTAAGCCTGGAAAACGGAAAGACAAGGTATGAATCAATAGGCGAGGTGGACGAAGCCATAGACTTTATGCGCTATTATTCCGACGAACTTGAGGTCAACAAGGGCTATATAAGGAAGACGCGGTCGGACAGCAGCTCAACCATTTCGGAATCAGGGTTCCAAGGTGCTCCTTCTGATGCGGAAAAAGTGACTATTGCACTTAAGCCATACGGGGTATTCGGCGTAATAGCCCCATTCAACTTTCCTATATCCATATCAACAGGGATGAACACTGGAGCACTAATAACTGGAAATACGGTGGTTTTCAAGCCCTCTTCTACAGACAACATGACAATGCTTACAGGATTGAAGATTTACGAAATTCTCAAAGAAGCAGGGTTACCTGATGGCGTGTTCAACTATATCACAGGGCCTGGCTCTGTCATAGGGGACGAGCTTGTTATGAACGACGGAGTATCTGGCATAGCATTTACCGGATCTAGGATGACAGGAATGTCAATGATATCACGGTGTTTCAGCTCCGGAAAGCAAAAGGTATTCATAGTGGAAATGGGCGGCAAAAACCCAGCAATAATCACAAAAAATGCTGACATAAACCAGGCAGTGTCTGGGGTTGCCAGCGCAGCCTTCGGGTTCGCGGGCCAGAAATGCAGCGCGCTATCTAGGGTATACGTTCACGAATCCATAAGGGAAGAATTCGTGAGCAAGCTGATAAGCAGGGTAAGGGAAATGAAGATAGGAAACCCTCTGGAAAAGGATATATATATAGGTCCTCTGATAAGCGAAAGCGCATTCAGGAGGTACGGTGAAATGATCGGAAAAGCAAAAACCTCTGCGAGGATACTTTATGGCGGCGACATAGTAAAAACCGGAATTATGAACGGCTTCTACGTAGAACCTACTATAATAGAATCAAAGCATGACAATGAGCTGGTGCACAAGGAGCTGTTCCTTCCAATACTTACTATAGAGGGATTCACCGATATCGATGATGCGATAATGCTTGCCAATGACACCGAATACGGCCTTACCGCGGGGTTCTACAGCAGGAACGGCAAGGAGATAAGGAAATTCAGGGACAACATACAGGCGGGGGTAGTTTACATAAACAGGGGAATGAGCGCGACGACGGGCGCGATAGTGGGGCTGCACACGTTTGTTGGATGGAAGGGCAGCGCCCTTACTGGAAAGGGTACTGGGAGCAGGTTCTACCTGCAGCAGTTCATGAGGGAGCAGAGCATATCCATAACCGGAAAATAATCGGTGAATGTCTGTTAAGATTCCTTTACAAGATGCAGCGGTACAGGACAAGAAGGCTGTTGATAAAAGGCATAAGATACAACGCATTGGTGGCAGACACCGCGATAAAAAGGATGATTGGCCTGATGTTCAGGGAAAGGCTCGCAAAGAACCAATGCATGCTGTTTGTCTTCCCCTATGAAGACGCGCATAGCATATGGATGTACAATATGCTATTCAGCATCGATGCTGTTTGGTTGAATGAGGAATTTAGGATTATAGGCATTGTGGAAAACGCGCGGCCATGCAAATCCATGTTTTCATGCAAAACATATGCACCATTGGAGAAATCTAAGTACATACTAGAATTCACCAGCGGCACTGTAAAGAGTACAAGGTTAACCAGAAACTCAATTTTGAATCCCGGGCTCAAAGCCTGAACCAACGCTTGACCCTCTTCCTTGTCAGGTAATAAAGGAGGATAAGTCCTATGATGAAGCCCGGTATGTCCAAAAACACAATTGTGAGTACGAGCAAGCCTGACATTATCATGCTGAGCCACCAGCCCCACCTTTCCCCTGACCATAATCCATAAGCTGAAAAAAGGAGCGCAAATCCTATTATAAGAAGTATTGCACCTCCGAAGCCCGCTATAAAGCTGACTATGCTCCTGAACCCCAAGAGGCGCACGGCGCTGAATGCGGCAACCCCTAAAAACATGTAGAAGGCGGTAGCGATCTCGAGTACTAATAACAATAATACCCCGAAGGGTCTATCTCTCTTACCACTATTCGACCTGCGCCTTTTCCTAGCCGCCAAACCACCCTCTAAATATCAATAAAAAAAATAGGAAGAAAAAGCAAACAAATAATCAATAATTACCTTCTTCCCTTTCTGTTCATCTTTGCCCTTGCTACATATCCGCTCTTGTCTATGAAGTAAAGGTATCCTTGATCTCTCTTTATTCTTTCGCCCCCGACCTTTGCCTTCCTGCCTCTTTTGTTGGTCTTCATCGGGGTCCTCCATACATATCCGTCCTTTCCAAGATAGTAAAGATACCCGTCTTCTCTTTGTAGCTTTTCTGAGCCTATTCTTTCTGCCATATAATTCACCGTCTTTATATCACTGAATAGATTTATATACCTATCGTCGATATAACGTCAGAAACGTATGCCAAATGTAGGTATAAAAACACATATGGTAAGGCAATTTGCTACATCTTTCTAACGTTTATAAGCTTTTCCAACTAAAATGCTATACGTGAGACGATGATAGACATAAAACTATTCAAGGACGTGAACCTCAAAGGTTATACTTTTATAGAGGGATTTCCAGCAGCCGGGCTTGTGGGGCCAATGGCCATAAGCTACATAATAGACAAGCTTGAGATGGAGTACGTCGGATATCTCGAAAGCAATAGATTCCCGCCACTTATCTCCGTGCACAAAAACGAACCCATGCCGCCAATAAGGATATACGTATCGGAGAAGCAGAAAATCGTCACCATATTTGCAGAGTTCGCAATAACGCTGGACCTTGTTTATGATGTTAGCAACGTTGTATACGATTTCGTGCGCAAGAACGGAATAACCTACATATACTCCATTGGGGGAATCCCCTCACAGGGGGACGACAGGATCCCGTTTGTCGTAGCATCTACGGAAAACGCAACAAAGAGTGCAGAGAATGCGGGACTCAAGCCAATAAAAGAGGGCGTTGCTACAGGAGTGAGCGCATTGCTTCTTTCAAAGGCGGCGATGGACAGCATTAATGACATGGACATAATGGTGCCTGTCCATCAGAACATAATAGATCCGATATATGCAGAAATAGCGATAGACAGCCTCAACAAGCTGATGAAGCTAAACATAGACGTAACGGATCTTGACAAGGAGGCGAAGGCGGCGGAGGCGAAGATAAAGGAGCTGATCAAAAGGCACAAGGAAACGCACGAAAACTATAAGAAGAACGTAGACGATACCGGCCCGTCCATGTACGCTTAACACTGCAGGGGTTGCGGAGTCTGGTCTGGCAAGAAGCTATGCCACGGAAAATCGCGCAGGACTTAAGATCCTGTGGCCTAGCGCCTTCGTGAGTTCAAATCTCACCCCCTGCACAATGGAAAACAGACGACAAAACAGGGTTCAGAAATCCAGAAGGCAAATCTTCCAGAAGGAAGATTTTGAGCGATTTTCAGAAAATCTAAGGCAAGTGTCCATGAATGTTTCATGGCACCAACTCCAGCAACTCCAATCAGTTCTTCATCAAACGCAAACCAAAAGGTTTGCAGGAAAAAGAAGAACTCCAAAATATGGTTCGTTGTCAAAAGCGTTTACAGAAGGTCAGATAATCCAATTCTTTAGGGTTATAGACGATGACAAGTTTCGACTTATCTTTCAATACCAAGCGTAGCTTGGGCTCAGGCTGCTAGGTAGCTAGCTTAAAGCTCGTTGGAGCGTCAGGGAGCCACCTCGTGAGTTCGCGAAGCAAGTGATAGCCAAGCACGACAACGCCAGGGAGGACAGCATAGAGAAAGAGGCCATCAACTTTTGCAGGATTTTCGGATTTTAACTCGCCTGTAATGCCCGCCAACTCATAATGGGAAAGTTATTTAAATTGCAAATACATTATTCTACTATCTTTTCAATGTCTAAAATTTTAATAACATATACACCAAATCAATAAATGCAGGGCTTGCCATATAAAAGCCGATTGCTAATACCCGAGTGTTTATTATGTCAGGAAATTATGATATCGTTGTCGCCGGAGCAGGCCTGTCAGGATCTCTTGCGGCGGCAATGGCCGCCAAGGCCGGAATGCGAATCGCGCTTCTTGACAGGAACAAAGCCGAGGAGGTAGGCAAGAAGACCAACTGGGGATGGACCTGCGGCGATGCGGTGGCGGATTCCCACCTCAAATACATAAAGAAAATGGTAAACCTGGAATTTTCCCACCCCGAACTGGACCTCAAGGTTGACGGGGTCGTGGCGCTTTCGCCTGACCTAAAAAGCAGGTACCTATTCGACGGGGAAGGCTACACGCTTGACAGACCCGCATTCGAGCGCAAGTTGCTGAAGAATGCAATCAATGCAGGGGCAGAGCATATACCGGAATTCGAGGTCGAGGGCCCAATAATAAAGGACAACACCGTCGTCGGCATTTTCGGTAAGGACAAAAACAAGGAACACAAGGAGATAAGGGGAAAAGTCACCATAGACGCATTGGGCATGGCAACAAACCTCAGAAGGAAGCTGCCGGAGAATCCGTACGTCGACAGGGAGGTCGACATCAACGATGTGGAGTCTACAGGAAGATTCATCTACGAATTCGAGCTTGACCATGAGGACCTTGACTATTATGACGGGAAGAACGCCATAATACACCTGAACCAGCATTACGCACCCGGCGGATACGGTTGGGTGTTCCCGAAGAGCAAGAACAAAGTCAACATAGGTTTGGGGGTGCAGCGCAGAAGCCTGGAAATGAGGAACCAGAAGCTCGGAAAGAAAGACAACCTGCACACTCTAATAGACGCTTACATAAAGGCAAATCCTGTGTTGAAAAACCTAAAGCTTTACAATTCGGACAAAAACGGAAAGGGCTACTGGTCTGTCGCCGTGAGAAGGCAGATGCCAAGCCTTGTGTTTAACGGCTACATGGGTGCAGGGGACAGCATGGCAATGCCTAACCCAATAAGCGCAGGGGGCATTGGCCCCGCGCTTGTCGCAGGTATACTCTCAGGCAAGGATGCGGCCGAGGCCGTGCACAACGGCGATGTGAGCATAAACGGATTGTGGAAGTACAATCTCGATTTCAACGAGGAATACGGCAGGAAAACCGCAGGGCTCGAGGTATTCAGGATATACCTCCAATCGCTTAACAACGACCTCCTTAATTACGGAATGAAGATGTTCGTGACCGCGCAGGACGCAAAGGATCTCGGGTACGGGAACATCCCAGAACTCAGCATAGCAAGCAAGTTCAAGATGATACTTCAGGGCGCGCAGAACATAAACGCGTTTACCGACCTTCTATATGTTGTAAAGAAGATGAAAATACTCAACAGGCTTTATGCGGACTACCCGAAGTCTGTCGAAGGTTTTGCAGTTTGGCGCAAGGCTGTAGACAACGAGATGAGCGAGGCGAAGGCGCGCTTCCAGCCAAATCCTATTTGATGATTCCCATGGAAAGTTACACTAGATTCGAAAAGGCAAGGATTATCGGGGCCAGGGCCCTGCAGATTGCATATGGCGCACCGCCCCTCACAAAGGTGCCCGATGGCATGATAAACCCGCTGGATCTTGCAGAACTTGAGTTCGAGAAGAACATGATACCGATAACAATACTAAGAGAGGAAAATAGCAAGGAAAACGAAGACAACTGACCGCTACTCTATATGCACACGCTGACCCATCAGGTTGTACGTTTCTATACTTTTGTAATCGAATATGTTGTTGCTGAGCAATGGGTTCAGCCTTCCTTTCGGGCTTCTTTCTATCATGCTGCCCATTATGAGTTCGTTGAACGCTGGCATAGACACCAGCCTTATGCCTTTGTTGAACCTGCCGTAGTTGCGTTCCGCCACGCTCTCGTTAAGCCTGTAAAAGGCCCACGCCTTCTGCTCGTAAACCGTGCCGCTGCCGTCGACCATCCTTATTGCAATATGGTCATGTGCGCTTATCAAATAGTCCAATGCCATCAGCTTTTCATCCGGCCTCCTGTTGCCATGGACGAACCCGAACCCGTCTATCGCGAGATTCCTAGACACCTCGCGGCCTATTATGTCGGCAAGGTGTGCATCGTGGTTGCCCGCGACTATCTTTATATTGAAGTCCTTCAACCTGAGGAAAAAATCCTTAAGAAGGCTTATCTCGGCATGTTCCGGGTACAGTATGCTTTCCTTCACGTCTCCGAGTATTATGAGGTTGTCAAGCGAGAACTCCTCCATCATATGCGCGATCCTTTCGGCCATGTGCTCTGTTGCATTGAAAAGGTGCACTCCCCTGTGCTTCGAGATGCCCAATTCCATGCCTATGTGCAAATCCGCAACAACCAAGTACTCTGACGAACCAGCCTTGACAATCAGTGCGGGCTCATCATAAACGAATCTTATGCCTTTATAAGCCAAAAAACCACTATGCTATAATAAAATTATTCATTACTATATATAAATCGGGATGAGATGGCCGGATTTTCCCCGAACATAGGAAAAATAGACGGAATAGACATAGAGCTCCACTGGACATTCATAATGCTTCTGCTTTTCATACTTGTGATAAGCCTGTACCTGTTCGTGGTGTGGGTGCTCCTTTTCGTGTGCGTGCTCATACACGAACTCATGCATTCAATAACCTCGAAAAGGAACGGCATAAAGGTAAGGAAGATAGTGCTGTACCCGTTCGGCGGCGGTTCCATAATAGACTTCACTAACGTAAGCCCTGACATAGAGTTCAGGATCTCCATAGTGGGGCCGATAGCCAGCCTGCTTCTCGCAGCGATATTCGGCATAGCAAACATTTACACACCTCCGGGAATAATAGGCACAACGATACAGACGCTTTTCATACTAAACGTATTCCTTGGGGTGTTCAACCTGCTCCCATGGCTGCCTCTTGATGGAGGAAGGGCGTTGAGGAGCTACCTTCAAAGGAAAATGAGCTTCTACGATGCGACAAGGGCTGCAGTAAAGTCCAGCAATATCGTGACGGTGCTGTTCATAGCGGGCACCATGGCGTTCGCGCTGCTGGCGAAGGGATATTCAACGATCTACAGGGAGTTCATAGTGGTGTGGGACGTCGCCATAGCGTTCTTCATATACAGCGGCGCCCAGGCCGAAATGCAGTCGGCATTCATAAGGAAAAACATAGCAGGCCTCAAGGCCTCGGATGCCGCGACGAGGAATTACACGCTCATAAAAGGGAAATCAAGCATTGCCATGGTTTACAGCACAATCGTAAAAAACAGGGCGCACATAGTTCTGTTCAGGAAGGGCAAGGGAATAGGCGTGCTGTCTAATTCATCGCTGCAGAGGCTCCTGAAGAAGGGCAACACAACCGGCAGAGTGGAGGATTTCGGCACCATAATACCATCGATAAAATACGGCGTGAGCCTTTACGACGCAATCGAGAGCATGCGCTCTGCGGAGAGCAACATCGCAGCAGTGGTCAGGGGCAACAGGATATTCGGGATACTGATGTCGCAGCACATAGAATCCATAATAGCGTTGCATATATCAAGAAACGCGCGGCCAAACGGGATCCAAGGAAAAAGGCCCAATTCAGAAGTTGAAAATCGTCGCAAAGTTACCCAACAAAACAAATAAATACAGGTACAATAATAACTTATAGACGACCCGGTGTATGGATGACACACCTAGATAGTGTAACGATCCACAATTTCAAGTCTTTCAAGCATGTAAACATAAAGTTCAGCAAGGGGTTCAACTGCATAGTCGGGGCTAACGGCTCCGGAAAGTCGAACATATGCGATTCCCTCCTTTTTGCGTTGGGCGAAAGTTCATTAAAACGCATGCGCGTACCCAACACCACGCAGCTCATAAACAGCTTCGCAAAGCCGAGGCAGGAAGACGGCGTAAAACGCGCATACGTGAAAATAAATTTTTCGGGCGATCCACAACTTGAGATAGCGAGAGTCATAAAGTCAAACAACAAGATAGGATACAGGCTGAACGGCAAGGGGGTCACGAAACAGGAAATCGTAGAGGCGCTGATGGGGCAGAGGACTGACATAAACGACACCAACATCATAGTGCAGAACGAGATCTCCTACATGATAAACATGAATTCGAAGGAAAGGAGGGAACTGATAGACCTCGCGGCGGGCATAAAGGAATTCAACGACAAGAAGGACGACGCGATGAGAGAGCTGGAAAAGGTCCAGACGAGGATAAACGAGACCCAGATAGCGTTAAACGAGCGCAGGGGTTTCCTGGACCAGCTCGAAAAGGAGAAGGAGGACGCGGAACGCTACATAAAGCTCTCCGAAACGGTAAAAAGCATAAGCTACACGCTGCTAAAAAACAGCGAGACTCTTGCAGAGTCGGATTACAAATCCATGTCGGAGGCGCTCGCAAATGTGGAGAACAGGAAAAAGGCTGCGACTGCCGGAATAAACGAGATAGATTTGGTTCTGGAGAAACTCTCGAGCGAAAAGGCGACGCTCTCGAAGAACCTGGCAGAGCGCTCCGTGGAGCTGAGCAGCACCAACAAAATACTGGAAAACATAAACAAGGAAACCGCGGTGAAGGAGACGCAGATAAATTCGTTGAAAGAGCGCATTGCCGAGCTTGAATCCCAGGAGGGGCAGCTCAGGGCAGAGCAGAAAAAAATCAGGGACGAGGCCGCTGAAGATTCAAAGATGCTCAATGCGGCCAGATCGGACCTGGGCGGAAAGGAGAAGCTCCTGGCATCCAAGGAGATGGCGGGCCTCGAGGCGCAGGGCAGGTCGAAATTTGACAGGCTCAACCAGAACCAGAAGCGGATAGACGAGCTCTATGCGAACTCCGAAAGCGCGTCAAAGCAGTACATGCAATACAAGTTCGAGATCGAATCGCTGGAAAGCTCCATAAAAAGCCAGGGCAGCGCCCTTACGTCCAAAACCGCAGACTACGGAAACCTGGCCAAAAATGCAGAGAAGCAAAAAGAGGCCCTTTCAAGGTCCGAGAGCTCCATAATCGGGCTTTCAAAAGAGCTTGAATCCCTCCAAGGCATGGTGAAGAGGCACCAGAGCACGATGGACGAGATCTATGTGGACAGCGTAAACCTTAGGGAGAAACTGTCAAGCATGGGAGGGGGTGCGGACAGGATAAGCGATTACCTGAAGAGGAACATGGCAAAGGGGTTCTACGGGAGGGCATACGAGCTGTGCACATACGAGGACAAATATGCAGTCGCCGTGAATGCGGCAGCAATGAGCAGGCTCGGCTACCTTGTCGTGGATTCAGCCGAGACTGCAGACAGGGCCATAAGGCTCCTCAAGGAAAAGCATCTTGGAAGGGCTACTTTCATACCTATGAACGACATGGTATCACGCCGCCACGAGGAGAGGAACGGCCTTGAGAGGCTTGTAGACCACGTAAAATTCGAAAAGAGGTTCGAAAGCGCATTCAACTACATATTCGCCAACACCTACATGGTGGAAAGCATAGAAAATGCCAAGTCCATCGGTTTCGGGAAGGCAAGGTACGTCACACTTGGAGGAGAGGTGATAGAGCCATCAGGAATCATAACCGGGGGCTCAGCTAGGCAATTGCAGTCGCCCGCTCTCCTCGAGTCCAAGCTCAAGTCTCTAGAGGACAGGAAATTTGCCACATCCAGCGCCCTTGAAGAGGTAAATTCGAAAATAGGGGAACTGCAGAAGGCAATAGCGTCGGAGCAGGTCGCAGCGATGAACGCAAGCATCGAGCTGAAGCATTCCACCACATTATCCGAGTCGCTTAAAAAGGAGCTCGACCAGTCCGCGAAAGCCATAGAAGGCATGAGGTCAAGGCTCGATAAGCTTGCAAGCGCATACTCGGAGACGGACTCGGAAAGGAACTCACTGCTCACGGAGCTCAACAAGCTCAAGGCAGAGAACGAGGGCATATACGCCATGGCCGGCGCCTCGCCGAAGCACAGGTCCAGTTCGGACGGCAATTCAATGGAGGAGCTCAGGTCGCTGCGCTCAGCTGTCGAAACGCTCAGGATAAACATAGCGACGCTATCAAAGGAGCAGGAGCTCAGGAACGAGCGGATGGTAGAGCTGGAGGCCCAGATAAAATCAAAGAACGACGAGGGCAAGGAAACTAGGAAGAGGATGGCAATACTCGATGCGGAACTGCAGGAGCTCGGCAAGGGCCTGAACGAGATACTCAAAAAGATAGGGAAGTCCGACGCAGATTCGCAGGGGCTTTACAAAAGGATGCAGGAACTGGACTCCAAGATGTCCAAGCTTGGCATGGAAAAGGGGAAGTACCAGTCTGACCTTGAAAGGGCGAACAGGGACACGGTGGAACAGGAGACAAGGAAGGTGCAGCTGCAGACCAGGATAACGGACATAAAGGCGGAGATGATGTCATACCAGAACGTCAATTTCATAGAAGGTCATACGCAGGAGGAGCTGGAGTCGAAGAGGACGATAGCCAAGCACGACATAGAGGTGCTTGGAGCCGTGAACCTCAAGGCACCGGAGGTCTACGAGCTCAAGAAAAAAGACGTGGACGAGGCGAGCTCGAGGCTCAATGTCCTAGGCAACGAAGGGGACTCGATAATCGCGATGATAAGCGAGATAGAGTCAAGGAAGCTCAACATATTCAACGGCACGCTCAACGACGTCAACGCGAACTTCCAGAGGCTGTACGGCTACATATTCGAGGGCTCTGCGTCTCTGAGGCTCGACGATCCGAAGGACCCGTTCAATTCCGGACTGGCCATAACCATAAAGTCCCCAAAGAACAGGAACAGCACGGTAGAGACGCTTTCAGGGGGCGAGAAATCCCTCGTCATAATAATGCTCATATTCGCCATACAGGCGCACAACCCGATGTCGCTGTACATATTCGACGAGATAGACGCCTCGCTGGACAAGGAGAACTCTAAGAAGCTCTCCAGGCTCATGAAGGAGATGAGCAGGAAGTCCCAGCTCATAGTCATAAGCCACAACGATTCGCTCATAACCGCGGCGGACACCGCGATAGGCGTGGTGCACAGGAGCGGGGAGTCGAGAGTCGTGGGGCTGCAGCTCACCCCGGCCCACAATGCCGAGAGCAAGTAGGTGTTTCATTGGCGCGCAAGCCGCAGAAAAAGGCCAAACCGAAAATAAATACAATACCGTTCTACATCCTTCTCGTAATATTGTTCGTGCTGTTCATATACTACCAAGGAAGGGGCATACTGGCAACCATATTCGGGATCGCGCTGTTCATGACGATAGTCATACTGATAGTGCTGGAGCTGATAATGGGGATAGAAGAGGAGGGATTCATCAGGAACATAATTGAGATAGCCCTCGCGGTGCTGATCGTCGTAGTCTTCTGGTTCTCCCTAAGGGCGATACTGCACACGAACTATCCTCTCGACGTGGTTCCCAGCTGCAGCATGCTTCCTCACCTCAAGAGGGGCGATCTCATCCTGCTCCACGGGGTCAGGAACGCTACGCAGCTGAGCGCAGCTACAGTGCGGATAACCAATTCGGAGTTCGCCGCGTTCGAGAGCGGAATGCAGAACGAGTTCCTGTCATGCGTTGCATACAACGACAGCGGAAACGTTGTAAGGGTGTCCCAGATAATAAAACCGGGGTATTCTGTAGGGCTTTTCAGGAGCACCTCCTCAGGAGGCGGAATAGTGCCCTACACATACCAGCACGGCAACCTCATACAGTATACCTGCGGTGCGCGCAGCATAATATTCAACAACGGCACGGTGGAAAAAGAGGCTTACACCAACGCGGTCACGATAAACGGCACCACTATTTATTCTGACGCGAACAACACGGTCATTGTTTACGCCACGATACCAAAAGACTACTTCTACGAATTGGGGGACAGCTATATCGTCCACAGGGTTTACGCAATACTCAACGTGAGCGGAAAATACTATGTGCTAACCAAGGGCGACAACAACCCCGGCCTTGACATACAGTACGGCAACTACCCTGTTAATCTTACGTACATTCAGGGCAGGGTGGTCGGCTCAATACCATATCTGGGATACCTCAAGCTTGCGCTGAGCAACAGTTTCACGGAACCGGCAGGATGCAATTCGACAGTGGCAGGAAATTAGTGCGAGTAGCCATTGTTCCACGACGATACGAACGCTATCGAATTGCTAGCTCCGTTATCGCCGTTCCCGCTGTAGTCGCCCGCGTCCCCGTTGAGGGGCCACCACCCAACAATGTTCTGGAGCAGCTGCGGAGGCTCGCCTATCCCCTTGCCGTATAGCTGCGATATCTGGTTCGAGTTCAATGACTTGTTGTATACCTGCACGTTGGATACCAAGCCAGTGAAGTATGTCCCGGGGTCTCCACCTATGACAAGTATGTTGTTGTCCGTGTTGATGTCTCCCGAATACGAGGCGGTCTCCGCAGCAATGCTTCCGTCTATGTATATGCTCATCGCGTAGCCGTTGTATGCCGCCGCGACAAAATGCCAGGAATCCGGGTTCGGGTAGTTTGCAGTGAGCGTGTCCCAGGAATTTCCTATGCCAAGGCTGAACGCGATCTCAGAGCCGCCGTTTTCCATCTTTGGGAATATGTAGCCGTTGCTGGACATGGCCGATGCCTTGGAGAGCACCTCTTGGGTGGATGGCCCGCCGCCGCTTGCGTATATCCAAGCCGTTATCGTGATTTGCGACGTGGCATTGAGATAGTAGGAATCCGGCACCTCAACGTTGCCTGTCCCGCTGAACCTTGCAACGAATTTGGGCCTTATCCCGCTGCACAGCCCCTGCAGGCTTATCACCTGCACGCTCCCGCCGCCATATGGCCTGTACACCTGGCATCCTCCCGGTGAGGCGCTTGCGGTAAGCCCGCCAGTGTTGAATACTCCTATAGTGTACAGCGCTGCGAGCGCCACTGCTATTACGATGAGCGCCCATGCGTACGTGGTAAGGTACTCTATCGAGCTTTGAGCTTTGAGCATAAGTTCAACCCATCCACATGGTAAGCTATTAAACGCGCAATAATAAAGTATTAACCTCAGGGTAAATGATTATATATCTTTCCAAGATAATAATAGATAGTCTGTTTTGTATTTACATCATAAGATACTTCTGCGTCAGTGGCTGTATGGCAGATTTAAACAACGATATAAGATTAGCTGTTGACAGCGGCAAGGCAGAGTTCGGAATCAACAGGGTAACAAGGGCAATAATGGAAAACAAGGCTAAACTGATAATCATAGCATCCAAGAACAAGGGGGACAGGCTCAGCGACGTGTTGCATCTTGCAAAGGCGTCAAACATAAACGCGCAGGTCTTCGATGGCACTCCTGTATCCCTGGGAATCGTATGCGGTCTCCCGTTTTCCGTATCTGTGCTTTCGATAACAGATCCAGGAAACTCCAATATACTAAATGAAACCTACTAAGTGATTACATTGCCAAACGGTGAATTTGCAGCAAGGAAACTCCTAAGGCAGAGGAAGCACCAGCGGCTGCTCAAGAAGTGGCTCAAGAGGAAGAAGTTCAAGCTGAAGCAGAAATATGATCCAATGGGTACGGTGCCAAGGGCGAAGGCCCTCGTGCTGCAGAAATTCGCCGTAGGGCAGAAGCAGCCCCACTCCGGCCAGATAAAATGCGTAAGGGTGCAGATAATAAAGAATGGCTCGATTGTGGGCGCGTTCGTTCCCGGAGACGGATCCATAGGATTCATAGACGAGCACGACGAGGTCACAATAGAGGGCCTGGGCGGATCCCAACGGGGCCAGATGGGATGCATCCCGGGAATGAAGTACAAGGTGGTGGAAGTGAACGGCGCCAACATACAATTGGTGAGGGCAGGAAAGAAGGAGAAGCCCAAGAGATGATAAGATGGCTGATCAGAACACGGCGCAGGAAAACCAGGAAGAGAATCATGCCGAGAGGGCCCAAAGGCAGAGAAGGACAAAACCCAGACCTGCGCCAAATGAAGAAGAGATGCAAAGCCCTCCAATACCTACCGGAGACACGCTTCTTTTCGATAGATATTCATACGACGTTGAGGTGCTAGACCTTAGCCTCAAGAACTACATAAACCTCAAACCATTGTCGTATCCATCCACGTTCAGGAGGGACAGCAGGAAGAGCTACTCCAAGGCGAACCTGAACATAGTGGAGAGGATGAGCAATACGCTCATGCGCGGAGGTACGGGCGGAAAGATAAGCGGCCACATAATACGCACGAAGGGAAGGCTACAGGGCAAAAAGCTCAAGGCAATGCACATCATAGAGGTGGCATTCATCAATGTCAACAGGCAGACGAAGAGGAACCCCCTAGAGGTGCTCGTAAGGGCGCTGGAAAACAGCGCGCCCATAGAGGACACGACTAGGGTCGTCTACGGCGGCATAAAATCCAACGTTGCCGTGGACATAAGCGCGAGCAGAAGGCTCGACACCGCGTTGAGGAACATAGCCATGGCTGCGATAATAAGTGCGTTCGGAAGCAGGAGAACACTATCGGACGCGCTTGCGAACGAGCTGATACTTGCGGCGAACATGGACGTAAACAGTTACGCGATAAAGCGCAAGAACGAGATAGAGCGCATGGCAAGGAGCGCCAAATAGCTGATTTTCATGGTAAGGAAGGAGTACATAGTAGAGGAGATTACAAAATTAATGGGCAATGTGAGCCAGATACGCAACATAGCGATAATAGCACACGTGCACCATGGCAAGACAACCCTTACCGATTCGCTACTTGTCAAGGCCGGCCTTATATCAAAGACGGTATCCGGGGACGTCCTGTACACGAACTACGAGGCCATAGAGAAAGATAGAAGAATGACGATAAAATCGGCCAACATATCCCTTGGATTCATTTACAATGACAGGGATTACATAATCAACCTGATAGACACGCCAGGGCACGTTGACTTCGGCGGGCACGTCACCAGATCGATGAGGGCCGTGGACGGGGTCGTGCTAGTAGTTGATCCTGTCGAGGGGATAATGCCGCAGACCGACACGGTCCTGCGGCAGGCGCTCAGGGAGAAGGCGAAGCCGGTTCTTTTCGTCAACAAGACAGATAGACTTCTCACGGAGCTCAGGCTCACCCCTGAACAGACCATGGAAAGGCTGATGGAGCTCATAAGGAACATCAACAAGCTCATAGACCAGTACTGCCCGGAGGAGTTCGTAGGCAAGTGGAATGTCAGCGTCGAGGACGGAAGCATATGCTTCGGGAGCGCATACGACAGGTGGGCCGTCTCCAAGCACATAATGGACAAGTACAAGATAAACTTCAAGCAGGTGTTCGAGTACTCGTCAATGGGAGAAGAAGGCATAAAGAAGCTTCAGGAGCTTGCACCTATAGACGAGGCCGTTCTCGCCATGATAATAGACCATCTTCCATCGCCGGACATCGCGCAGCCCTACAGGATACCGCAGATATGGCACGGGGACATAGGCAGCGTGGAAGGGCAGTCTATGGTGAATGTCGACAGCAGCGCAAAGACGATAATGGTGGTGTTTAACATAATATACGACCAGCACAGCGGGGAGATAGCCGTAGGAAGGCTGTTCTCCGGAATCGCGAAGAAGGGGGTGGAGTTCCACATATCGGGAATGGCCAACACCCAGAAGATACAGCAGGTCGGCATATACATGGGCCAGGACAGGGTGATAGTGGACCAGCTCCCAGCGGGAAACATCGCAGCCCTGATAGGATTGAAGGACATATCTGTCGGGGACACCCTGAGCGAGGATGTCATAGAACCTTTCGAGCAGATAACGCACTATTCGAAGCCAGTAGTCACCAAGGCGGTGGAGGCGAAGGATTCGAGGGACACGACAAAGCTTATCGAGGCATTGAGAGTCCTGTCAAAGCAGGACCCGACCATAAAGGTCGAGATAAACCAGGAAACCGGGGAGCATCTCATAAGCGGAATGGGCGAGCTGCATCTGGAGATAATAGAGACGAAGCTCAGGGACGAGTTCATGATCCCCATAACCACGAGCGAGCCCATAGTCGTTTACCACGAGACGATAAACGCCAAGGCAGGGCCAATCGAGGGCAAGACGCCTAACAGGCACTCTAGGTTCTACATAGAGGTCGAACCTCTTCCGGATTCCGTGAGGACGGCGCTGGACGAGGGCAAGATACGCGATGGCCCGCCGAAGGGCCAGACAGCAATACAGGCCATGATAGATGCGGGGCTTGACAGGCCCACGGCAAGGGGCGTTGTATACGTGTACAACAACTGCATGCTTGTTGACGCTACCCACGGGGTGCAATACCTCAACGAGGTGATGGAGCTCCTCATAGACGGATTCCAGGAGGCGGTGAAGGACGGGCCGCTCGCAAGGGAGAAGTGCTCAGGGGTCATGGTGAAGATAGTAGATGCGAAGATACACGAGGATCCTGTGCATAGGGGTCCGGCCCAGATAATCCCTGCGATAAGGAACGCGATATATGCGGGCATGCTCACTGCCGGGGTGTCGCTGGTGGAACCTAAGCAGATATTCACGATCAACGTTCCTCAGGAATACATGTCCGACGTGATAACCATGCTGCAGAGCAGGAGGGGCCAGGTTCTCAACATCGCGCAGGACAGGGAGCAGATGTCGATAAACGCCAAGATGCCAGTATCCGAGGTCATAAAGGGATTCTCCAACAGCCTGAGAAGCTCCACCCAGGGAAGGGCGATATGGTATTATGAATTTGCCGGCTATGAAAGACTTCCATTGGAACTGCAGAGCAAGATAGTGAGGGAGATAAGGAAGCGGAAGGGCCAGCCTGAAGAACCGCCCAGACCGGAGAACTTCATGGAATGAGCCGTATTCAGCTTAAATTTCATTCCATCTGCTGCCGCAGGACCGAGATGTTCGGAAAACTATTTATTGATGCAAGTCTGTGAAAACCACATGCGTTTACGCATTGGATGAAACAGGCGCTGATTATTATCCCTGCCTTTCGATTTTGTCTCAAAGTGGCCGTTAGGCCGCCGAGACGTGAACAATATGGATAGTGTGAACTATGAAAATAATAACTTTGCGCACGGCACGCATTCGGGCGGAATAAACGAGATGCACCTGCAGTGGTGCACGAAATACAGGTATGAGACCCTGAAAAAGGAATCTCATTATGTGGATTGCGAGAAGATAATACGATCAGTTGCAGAAAGACACGGAATAACGATAGTAGAATTGGGCGTTATGGAGGATCACGTACATGTGATTGCAATACTGCCTCAGACAATGTGCCCATCGAAAGCAATCGGTCTGCTGAAAGGTGCAAGTTCGTATGAAATGTTCCGTTCCCATCCGAATTTTAGGAAGACATATTTCGGTGGACATTTTTGGAGCAGTGGTTATTTCTACAGGTCGGTTAGTTCGGTAACAGAAGATGTCGTCAGGAAATACGTCAGGGAGGACAATACACAACATCAGAAACAGTTAGTTAATTGACTATACAAAACCTATCTCTTTAGGGAGGATTGGGACATAAGTCAGTTTTTCCCATACCATAGAAGATTGTGCCACAGTCCT